>CALLZN010000151.1 GCA_937858895.1 uncultured bacterium
GCCGTTCTTCGGATTGCGCCTTCTCACGCGTCTCAGCTATGCAACTAGCGGGTTAGTTGTTGACCGTCTGCATAAAATAGAAAAGGTGAGGAGTGTTCGCGGTGATGCTGTGGTGCGCGAAATGTACCTTCTAATCGACAATGGCCTCGCGACCAAGGTAGGCATGAAGTATGCCCATGCGGTCAACGATTCTTCTAAGCCTACAAATGATGACGGCATGGCGCCTGCTATCAGTACGTTTACGTTTCCTCGAGAATTGCTTGCAGGGGGGGCGGTTTTTCAAACCCAGCCAGGAACTCTGGCAGGAGGAGGCGCTTTTTACGCGCGGGTAAAAGACCTTCCAGTGACTAAGGCGGCGACTGCGAGCGCCCTCGTGCTTTCTCAGGAATTGTCTCGTGAAATTATTGCGTTCTTTATAAGTCGCGAATGCATCACGGTGAGTCAAGGCCGTCGGCTGACAGGTAAGGTGGAGGAGCTAATCAATGAATGGATGAAGGTTCTTTGATGTTGACATGAGCAAGTCAACCAGAGAGAGGTGAGGCAATTATGTAAGCCAATGCCATGTGCGCAGCTGCTGCGCTACTGTGCAATCTTGGAGTCGGGAGTATGAGTGCCGTCAGTGGCTTTTTTGGGCCGCCAAGGGGTTCTGTCACGTGCCAGTTCCAGATGGACGCCACGGTGGCGTGTCCGCAGATCGGCGTGAACGCTACCGTTCAGCCAGGTTCTACTTCTGGGACTTGCGTATGTGCAGGTGCAACCTGCACAGAAACGGACCGCCGGTTTAATCGTGAAGCTGCGGAGAGGGTGATGCCCATTGGCTGAGGTAGAAGGATCGAAACGGCATCCCATTCCTCCGTGCTTGCGTCATTCGTCGAACGGCACCCCGCCGCCGAGCGCCTTGTAGAGCGCGATTAGGTTGGTCGCGACCGCGGCGTCGCTGCTGGCGAGGTCGTCGTCGATCGTCGCGGCGATGCGCTCCGAATCGAGAACGGCCTGGAAGTCGCTGAGGCCTTCGCGGTACTGCGTCTGCGCCAGTTCGACCGCGCGGCGCGCCTCGGTGGCGGCGCGCACGAGCGCTTCGCGCCGCGTGCGTTCGTGCACGAAGCGCGTGATCGCGTTCTCCGTCTCCTCGATCGCCAGCAGCACCGCCTGCTCGTAGGCGACCTGCGCCGCCTCGGCGTTGGCCTCGAGGGCGCGCACGCGGTGCTTGAGGCGGCCGCCGTCGAAGAGGTTCCAGCGCAGCGACGGGCCGAAGCCGCGCAGGTCGCTGCCGCGGTCGAACACCGACGCAGCGTCGTTGGCCGAGATGCCGATCTGGCCCGACAGCGTGAACGTCGGGTAGCGCTCCGCTTCGGCGACGCCGATGCGCGCGACCTCGGCTGCGAAGTGTCGCTCGGCGCGCCGCACGTCGGGGCGGCGGCGCAGCAAGTCAGCAGGGCCGCCGATCGCGACGCGCGCGGGCAGCTGCGGCAGCCGCGCTGCCTTGCGCAGCGCGTCGGGCAGGTCGTCGGGCGTGCCGCCGAGCAGCACCGCGAGGCGGTGCCACGCCGTCGATGAAGCGGCCTCGAGCTGTGGCAGCCGCGACCGCGTCGTCTCGACGTTGGTTGCAGCTTGGGCGACGTCGCGTTCGACCACGAGGCCTGCTGCCTGCCGCGCTTTCACGAGGTCCAGCGTCTGCTGCTGCAAAGCCAGGTTGTCCTTGGCAATCGCCAGGCGACGCTGCGCGGCGCGCAGCTCGATGTAGTTGCGCGCGACCTCGGCGGCAACGCTGAGGGCCGCAGCGTGCAGATCGTGATGGCTCGCCAACAAGTCAGCGTCGGCGGCCTCGACCGAACGGCGCACGCGGCCCCAGAGGTCGAGTTCCCATGCTGCATCGAAGCTGAGCGTGTGAATGTCGGTGCGCGGGATGAAGGCGCCGAACGGCGTGTTGCGGCTCTCCTTGCGGTAGGTGTAGCTGCCGTTGCCGTCGACCGTCGGCCACGCAGACGCCTCCGCGATCCCGCGCAGCGCGCGTGCACTGGCGAGTCGCAAAAGGCCCTGACGCAGGTCGAGGTTCTGCTGCAGCGAGCGCTCGACCAGTTCGTCGAGCAGCGGATCGGCGAAGTGCTGCCACCAGGAAGCGCCATGGGCCGTGGCTTCGAGGTCGGCAGCCACCAGGACCGAATCGGGGCCGGTACCGATTGCTGCGGACCATTTGCCAGGCAGCTCGAGCTGCGGCTCCTTGTAGTCGGGACCGACGGTGCAGCTGACCGTGAAGGCCAGCAGCAGTGCTGCAGGCGTGAGCGTGCGGTGCAAAGCCTCGTGATGGATAGGGGCGGACATCAGGCGAACTCCAAGGTGGTCGCGTCGGTCTGGTTTGCGCCGCGCAGCGGCAGCTCTTCACGCGCTGCGGACAAGCTGTGGTCGCGGGCGATCAATAGGTAGAAGACCGGCACCACGAACAACGTGAACAACGTCCCGAGCGCCATGCCCGTGACCAGCACGTTGCCGATGCTGTTGCGCGCGGCGGCGCCCGGGCCGCTGACGAAGACCAGCGGCAGGTGGCCAAAGATGGTCGCCGCAGTGGTCATCAGCACTGGCCTGAGCCGCGTCGCCGACGCTTCGCGCAGCGCCGCGAACTTGGGGCTACCACGCTCCTGCAGCGTGTTGGCAAACTCGACGATGAGGATGCCGTTCTTGGCGATCAACCCGACCAGCGTGATCAAGCCAACCTGCGAGTAGACGTTGATCGTCGTCCAGTCGATGTAGGTGAAGATCAACGCACCGCTGATCGCCAGCGGCACCGAACCGAGCAGCACGATCAGCGGATCGCGGAAGCTGCGGAACTGCGCAGCCAGCACCAGATAGACGAGCAGGATGGCGAAGCCGAGCGTCGTCACCAGCGACGAACCCTCGTGGCGGATCTGCCGCGACTCGCCGGCGTAGTCGATCGACACTCCCGGTCCCGCGACGGCGCGCGCCGCGTCCTCGAGCACGCGCAGGCCTTCCTCCTTGGTGACACCTGGCGCGACGCCGCCGTAGATCTTGACAGCGTTGCGCTGTTGGAAGTGGTTGAGCGTGCGCGGCGCGGCGAAGGCCTCGATGGTCGTGAAGGCCGACACCGGCACGAGGTCGCCAGTCGGCGTCTTGATCTTGAGGTCGAGCAGCGGGCCGACGGTGGCGCGGTCTTCGCGGCCGATCTGCGGGATCACCTTGTAGCTTCGGTCGAAGTAGTTGAAGCGGTTGACATAGCCGCCGCCGAGCAAGGCACCGAGCTCGCGACCGACGCTCTGCAGGTCCATGCCGAGGTCGGCGACGCGTTCGCGGTCGATGCGGACGCGGGCCTCCGGGCGGTCGATGTGCAGGTCGGTGTCGACGAATTGGAACTTGCCGCTCTGGAAGCCCATGCCGACCACAGCCATCGTCGTCTGCAGCAGGTCTTCGACCGGTTGTGAGCTCTGCAGCACGAGTTCGACGTCGAACTGCCCCGAGGTCGGCAGCGGCGGATCGAGTCGCGGATAGGCGGTGACGCCAGGCACCTGCGAGACCATGCCGAAGAGCTGCGGCCAGACCTCTTCCGTCGAGCGCTGCCTTTAGCGCCAGTCCTTGGCGACCATGCCACCGAAGCCGCCCCAGTTGGCGACCAGCGACCACATGAACTTGGCTTCGGGCAGCTGCGTCACGGCCTCGACGACCTGGCGCGAGGTCGCGTCCACCGCCTCGATGGTCGCGTCCGGCGCGACCTCGAAGAACATGCTGATGTGGCTCATGTCCTCGGTCGGCGCCAACTCGCGGCGTGACTCCGCATAGAGCGGCCAGGCCGCGGCGGTGACCAAGAGCGCCACTGTGACGATTGCCCAGCGCATCGCCAGCGCGTAGTCGAGTGCGCGTTCGTAGATGCGGCGCACGACGGCGAAGCCTCGGTCGACCAACATCGTCAGCTTGGGCTGCTTGTCATGCGGGCTGACCATCCAGGCGCTCATGATCGGTGACAGGGTGATGGCGACGACGCCGGACACGAGCACGGCCGCTGCCAACGTGATCGCGAACTCGAGGAACAAAGCGCCAGTCAGCCCACCCTGAAAGCCGATCGGCGCATAGACCGCCGCCAGCGTGATGGTCATCGCGATGATCGGGCCGACCAGCTCGCGGGCCGCCTCGGCGGCAGCCTGCAGTCGCGTCTTGCCCATGCGCACGTGACGCTCGACGTTCTCGACGACGACGATCGCGTCGTCGACGACCAGGCCGACCGACAGCACGATGGCGAGGATCGTCAGCAGGTTGAGCGAGAAGCCGCACGCCGCCATCACGACCACGGCGCCGACGAGCGAGACCGGCATCGCGACCAGCGGCACGAGCGCGGTGCGGATCGAGCCGAGGAACAAGAAGACGATCAAGCCGACGATGCCGATCGTCTCGAGCAGCGTCCACGAGATCTCCTCGAGGGCGTCGCGCATGAAGACCGTGCCGTCGTAGGCCAGCTCCATGTCGAGGTCCTCTGGCAGCGTCGCCTTGATGGCCGCCATTTCTGCAACCAGCGCTGCCTGCACCGAGATCTCGTTCGCGCCGACCAGCGGCCAGACGCCGAGGTAGACCCCGGGGCGGGAGTTGTACTTCGCCATGAAGTCCGCCTCCTCGGCGCCGAGCTCGACCTTGGCGACATCACTCATGCGCACAACCGCGCCGTCGCGGTCCGTGACGATGAGCTGCTCGAACTCTTCGACCGAACGCAGGTCGGTGTCGGCCAGCAAGTTGACCTGCACCAGGTTGCCCTTGGTCTGGCCGACGGCGGCGAGGTAGTTGTTGCGTTGGATGGCCGCGTAAACGTCGCCCGGCGCGAGGTTGTAGGCGGCCAGTTTGTCGGGGTCGATCCAGACGCGCATCGCCAACGGGCGCCCGGCCTCGACGGTGACGCGCTGTACGCCTTGAATCGTCGACAGCTGCGGCTGCACGTTGCGCGACAAGTAGTCGGTGATGCCGGCGAGGTCGCGACGGTCCGAGGCGAAGCTCAGGTAGAACGAGGCGTACGGCCGGTCGGCGCGCTGCACGTCGATGACCGGCGGTTGTGCTTCGCTGGGCAGTTCGCTGCGCACCTGTTGCAGGCGCGCTGTGACTTCGGCCAGCGCGCGCGTGGTGTCATAGCCGAGCTCGAGCTGGATTGTCACCAAGCTCACGCCTTGCCGGCTCTCGGACTTGACGTTGTCGATGCCGCCGATCGCCGACACGGCGCGTTCGATCGGGGTGGTGAGGAAGCCGCGCACCGTCTCGGCGCTCGCGCCGGTGTAGACGGTCGTGATCAGCACCGAAGCGCTGTCGAGCTTCGGATACTGCTGCACGGGAAGGTTCCAGGCGAGTCGTCCGCCGACCAGCAGCAGGGCGAGGTTGACGACGAGCGCCAGCACGGGGTGCCGGACGAACACATCGGTGATGGATCGCATGTCGGACCTCAGTTGCCCTTGCTGGACTTATTGGGTTGCTCGGTCGCCGCGCCAGCGCCGATTCCAGCGTCAACGTCAGCGGCCGCCGGAAGCGTGACGAGCATGCCCGGATACTTGATCTTGAACGAACCCTCGGCGGCGACCTTCTCGCCGGCCTCGAGGCCGCTCTCGATGACGACCTCGTCGCCGATCACCGCACCGCTCTGGACCGGGCGCGGCATCGCGCGCCACTGGCCGTCCTGTTGCGCAAGCGTCCACACGCTGCTGCCGTCGGGGCCACGGCGCAGCGCGCTGACCGGCACGAGCGCGACTTGGCGTGCGGCAGCGACGGGAACCTGGACGCGCACCGACGAGCCCGGCTGCGGCAGCGGCTGTCCTTTGACCATCGCGCTGGCGAGCAGCTCGGCGCGAATCCACGTGTTGCGGGTGTTGCTGTCGACGCGCGCGTCGATCGCGGTGACGGTCGCCTTGGTCGCCGGCGAGCCGTTCGCGATCCTCACGTCGATCGACAGGCCCGTGGTCAAGAGGCGCGCCACTTCTTGCGTGACCGGAAAGTCGATGTGCACCGCGTCGTCGAGGCCTTGCAGCGATGCGATCAGCGTGCCCGGCTCGAGGTATTGGCCGACGTGCAAGTCGACGAGGCCGACCGCGGCGCGGAAGGGAGCGCGCAGGCGCTTCTGCTCGATGATCGCGCGCAGGCGTGCGACGTTGGCGAGTGTCATGTCGCGCTGCGCGCGAGCGCGGTCGACGTCGGCGGCCGAAGCGCCCTGCTGCTCGAGCGCGCGCTCCATACGGCCGAGCATCGTCTCGGCGAGCCGCGACTCCGCCTCGAGGGCTGCCAGCTGCGCTGCTTCGACGGCGACGTCGAGTTCGACCAGCAGCTCACCCTTCTCGACGATCTTGCCGGTCGTAAGTGTGACTGTGCGCACGGTGCCGGGCAGCTCGTTGCGCAGCGTGATCGAGCGCAGCGCGCGGGCCGTGCCGATCGCGGTGGTGGTCTTGCTGTAGGGGGCGAGGCGGACCTCCGCGCTGACAACGGCGGCGGAGAACTCGGGGTTGGCCTGCGCTGCTGCTGCCGCGGCGCTTACCTGGCCGCGCTTGACGAAGTAGAGGCCGACGGCGGCGCCGACGACGATCACGAGGAGGCCGATCGAGGCGATAGTCACGCCGAGCGGTGTGGGGCGAGGGTCGGTCATAGGATCAGGAACAGGGTTGTGGACGCGTAGACCGGTCGTCTAGCGGCGAGCGGTCGAAGAATCAGGGATGGCGCGACGCTTGGGGCCAACGTGCCTCGGTTGTCGAAGCGGGCGACCGGCGAGCGGTCAAGATCAGGGGCTACTGCGCCGAGCCCAGCAAGGTGTCGAAGACGAAGGTCAGGAAGTCGTCGAGGGGTGAAATGCTGCGCTCGATCTGCATGCGGATGGCGGCGCCTTCCCAGAGCATCACGAGTACGTTGGCGAGGCGATCGGCATCATGCGTCGCAGCGATCTCGCCGGCTGCCTGGCCCTCCCGGATGACCTGCGCGAGCAGGGCGGCGAAGAGCTGGTAGGCGCTCTTCACGGCCGCGTGCACCGGCTCGCTCAGCTGGCTGGTCTCGAGCGCGAGTTTTGGGATCAGGCACTCGACGGTGGGCCCGGTCAGCGAACACTCGTCGCGTGTGTGCTCGAAGACGGTCCGCAAGCGCTTCACGGAACTCAGCTTGCGGTCGCTGAGGATGCCTCGCAGCTCGTCCAAATACTCGTCGCGCGCGCGCTCGATGAGCACGACGCCGAACTCCTCCTTGGAGCTGAAGTAGTGGTAGAAGGAGCCCTTCGGCACGCCGGCCAGGGTCAAGATCTCGGCCAGGCCCGTGCCGTTGAAGCCCTTCTTGCCGAAGAGCTCGGCGCCCGCCTGCAGGATGCGATCGCGCGTCTGGGCGTCTTTGGCGGCGCTGGGGTTGATCGATGCACTCATGGAGCTGGTCTCGCGAGTAGACCGGTCAGTCTAGTTGGCTCGTGGCGAGAAGCAAGGGTCGAGATCTCGTAGCCTTGCGTGCGCCGTTCTCCGTTGCGCCGTTCTCCATTGCGCCGATCTCCATTGAACAGTGGCGCTGCGCCGCGAACATGCTCGCCGCCGGAGAACGAAACGCATGGTGAGACCAGAAGACGCGCTCGCGTATCACAGCGAAGGCAGGCCGGGCAAGCTCGAGATCCAAGCCACGAAGCCTTCGCACACCCAGCATGACCTCTCGCTCGCCTATAGTCCGGGCGTCGCCGAGCCTTGTCGCGAGATCGCCAAGCGACCCGAAGACAGCTTCCTTTACACCGCGCGGGGCAACCTCGTCGCGGTGGTGACCAACGGCACGGCCGTGCTCGGGCTCGGTGACATCGGGCCGCTCGCCGCCAAGCCGGTGATGGAAGGCAAGGCCATCCTCTTCAAGCGCTTCGCGGACATCGACGTCTTCGACATCGAGGTCGATGCCAAGGAGGTCGATGCCTTCTGCGCGACGGTCAAGTCGCTCGAGCCGACCTTCGGCGGCATCAACCTCGAAGACATCAAGGCGCCAGAGTGCTTCGAGATCGAGCGGCGCCTGTCGGCGACGATGGACATCCCGGTCTTCCACGACGACCAGCACGGGACGGCCATCATCGCGGGCGCGGCCTTCCTCAACTGGCTCGTGCTCTGCGACCGACGAGCCGCGGATGTCCGGGTCGTGTTCTCGGGGGCCGGCGCCTCGGCACTGTCCTGCGCGAACATGCTCGTCTTGCTCGGTGTGCCGCTCGAGAACATCCTCGTTTGTGACTCGCAGGGGGTGCTGCGCACGAGCCGCGGCGACGAGCCCAACGAATACAAACAGCCCTTCGTGCGCGAGACCGAGCGCGTGACTTTGCGCGATGCCCTCGTCGACGCGGACGTCTTCGTCGGCCTCTCGCGCGGTGGCATCGTCGACGAAGCCATGCTCGCGGTCATGGCAGCGCGGCCGCTCGTCATGGCGCTCGCCAATCCTGACCCGGAGATTCCCTACGCCGTTGCGCGCGCCGCGCGGCCCGACGCCATCGTCTGCACGGGGCGCTCGGACCACCCGAACCAGGTCAACAATGTCTTGGGCTTTCCCTATCTCTTTCGCGGCGCCCTCGACGTGCGCGCGCGCTGCATCGACGAAGGGATGAAGCTCGCGGCCGTGCACGCGATCGCCGAGCTCGCGCGCGAGCCCGTGCCGAGCATCGTGAGTCATGCCTATGGCGGGCAGCAGTTCGAGTTCGGGCCAGAGTACCTGATTCCCAAGCCGATGGACCCGCGGGTCCTGACTTGGGTCGCGCCGGCCGTCGCGAAGGCAGCCTGCGAGTCCGGCGTCGCGCGCGTGGTGCTCAGCGACTTCGAAGCCTACCGCGAGCAACTCGGCGCGCGGCTCGGCCAGCACAGTCAGTTGCTGCGCTTCATGAGCCAAGAGGCCAAGTCGCATTGCAAGCGCCTCGTATTTCCGGAAGGCGACCACTGGAAGGTCTTGAAGGCCGCCGCGACCCTCGTCGAGGACCGGCTCTGCAAGCCCGTCCTCATCGGCGAGCGGACGGCGATCCGCGCGGCCATCCTTCGCCTCGAGCTGGGCGAAGTGCTGACCGACGAGCGCATCGAGATCGTCGAGCCCGCAGCGTCGGAGCAGTACGAGCCCTATTGGCGGGCGCTCTTCGAGCGGCGGCAGCGCAAGGGTGTCAGTCGCTTCCTCGCGCAGCGGGCCATGAAGTGGCGCTTGCCGTATGCCGCGATGATGCTCGCGCAAGGGGACGCCGATGGCATGGTCGCTGGCCTTGGCGACAGCTTTCCGAACTTGCTCGGCCCGCTGCTGCGCATTGTCGGCTTGCGCGAGGGCTGCTCGCGGGCGGCTGGCGTGCACATGGTTTTGCATCGCAACGAGCCGTACTTCTTTGCCGACACGACGGCGCAGATCGATCCGTCGGCAGAGGAGGTCGCCGAGATTGCGGACTCGACGGCCGTGCTCGCGCGACGCTTCGGCGTCGAGCCGCGCATCGCCTTGCTGAGCTTCTCGAACTTCGGGTCGGTCGAGCACGACGTGGCGCGCAAGATGGCGCGCGCTGCCGAACTGGTCCGCGAGCGCTGTGGCGGCCAGTGGATGGTCGAAGGGGAGATGCAGGCCGACACTGCTTTGATGCCTGATTTCCGCCAAGAGCACTTTCCGTTCTCGCTGCTCGAGGGCAAGGCCAACGTCCTCGTCTTCCCGAACCTCGCGGCGGGCAACATCGGCTACAAGATCGCGCAGTTCTTCGGCGCCTCGGTTGTCATCGGCCCGCTGCTCGTCGGGCTCCAGAGCCCCATCGGTCTGCTGTCGCGCTACTCGAACGTCGGCGATGTCATCCAGAGCGCGACTGCGATTTCGATGCTCGCTGGGATCGAGTCCAAGCTCAAGGCGCGTTGACCTCAATGGTGCGAGCAGCGCGCATCAACCGGGCTTGCACTCGTTCCGCAGCTGCGCGCGGAATTCGCGCACGGCCTGAGTTTGATTCTCCCGCTCGACATATTGACAGAAAACATCGAGCTCGCAGTCCGGGAGCACGGTGCTGCGCTCGCGCACTTCGTAAGCGCCGTCCTGCAGGACGAAGACCTCGATCTTGCCGCCCTTCCAATTCCAAACCTCAGGCACACCGAGTCGGCGGTAGATCTCGAGCTTGGCGAGGCCGCCGTGTGTCCAGATCACCTCGATCGCGATGTCGGGGCGGCTCTTGATCTCGACGCCGACCACGTAGCACTCATCGGGTTCGACGCCGCACTTCTTTTCGCGTTGCTCGATGGTCCACGATCCGTAGCCATTGAGGTCGGGACCGCGCTCCTCGCACCAGGCCTCGAGCAGGCGGGCGAGGAATTTCTTGATGCGTTCGTGGTCGATCGAGGGAGACATGAATTCGAGATCGCCGTCCAGGTAGGAAATACGGACGCCCGAACGCTCACCCCGAATCGCGAGGATCGTCTCGTACTGCTCCCACGAGACGTCGCGTAGGAAGACACGCTGGTCCTCTTCGATTCTGTGCATGGCTTCGGTCATCGTCATGTCCTCATTGCGTCGCGGGGTCCCGAAATCGGCCTGCGTATTCTAAGCGTCCCGCCGCCTATTGGTTGACGCCTATTGGTTGACGAGCAGGCTCACGATTCGGCACGCGTGACCGTGGCTGCGCGTATTCCGTATCGGTAGGTGTCAAGATAGTTGCCGCTTGAAATGTTCTGTTGTTCATGCCGCGCCC
>CALLZN010000152.1 GCA_937858895.1 uncultured bacterium
AGCCGTGGTATCCGCCATCGAGTAGCCAACGATCGAGGCAAGTGGCGCGTGCCCCGCGTCGCTCGCCGCCGTGCCCCAGACTTCGCCGGCCGCGACCGCCGCGACCGCCGTCCCGTGGTCGATGACATCGTCCGCCACCATGCTTCCGACCTGCCGCATGGCCAGGATGCGTGAGCCGCCGATGCCGCCGCCGCTCGTGTTGCTTGGGTCCCCGTTCACGTAGAAGCAGCGATGGGGCCTGAGCCTGCCGTTCGCCGAGATGTCGAGGCCGGAGTCGAGGACGGCGAGCGAGACACCCTTGCCTCGAACGCCCGCGACGTGGAGGACATCGACGACGTGGTTCTGGGCGTTCGTCGCCGTCCGAATGAAATCGGGCCACAGGTAGCGGTCCTCGACGACGCGGCGCACCGAAGGCAAGCGCCGCATGGCCTCGACGTCACGCGCATCGGCAAGCGTGACAGCGCAGGCGTTGACGAGCCAATACTGGTGACGGACCTTGCCGCCCAGGGCATCGACTGCGGCGACGAAGCTCGCTTGGTCGTCGCGGACGCGCCGTTCGAGGTCGGCGACGATGGCTCCGACATCGGCCACCGAGCGCCGCCGAATCGCGGCGCCCAGCGCTTCGAGGTCGAAGGAACGCTCATCGAACTCGACGAGATAGGCCGCGGGTGCGGCCGTGCTCTTGTCGGTGGCTGCCGGGGTGGCGCGGCTGGCTTGGGCGTTCAGGCTCGCGAGCGACGCGAGGGCAACCAGTGCTGCCATGAGGGCGGTGGCAGCACTGGCAAAGTCAGCGACGAAGGTGCGGTCAGAGACGAAGGCTAAGGGAAGACGGTTTCGAGACATGTCGATCCTGGAAGTCGTGGGACGGACCACCCGGACGATGCAACGGTGGCCTTAGGCGTGTTCTCGGCGAGCGTAACGAGAGTTCCCGCGTCGTCACCGCTATCCTCGCACGCCGATGACTGCGACGCGCTACCTCGTGACCTCGGCCCTGCCCTACGCCAACGGCCCCTTGCACCTCGGCCACGCTGCCGGGGCCTACTTGCCGGGCGACATCTTCTGCCGCTTCCAACGCCTCCGTGGGAACGAGGTCTTGTACATCTGCGGCAGCGACGAACACGGCGCGGCCATCCTCATGCGGGCGCGGCAAGAGGGCGTGACGCCGAAGGACGTCGTCGATCGCTCCCACGAGCGCATTGCCCGCGCCTTCGAACGCTTCGGCATGAGCTTCGATTGGTATGGCCGGACCTCGAGCGCGACGCATCACGAAACGAGCGCCGCCTTCTTCGAGAAGCTCGCGGGAGAGGGGCGCTTCGTGCTGCGCAGCGAAGAACAGCTCTTCGACCCCGAAGCCAAGCTCTTCCTCGCCGACCGCTTCGTCGTCGGCACCTGCCCCAAGTGCGGCAATGCGAACGCCTATGGCGACCAGTGCGAGGCTTGTGGCAGCTCGCTGAGCGCCAAAGACCTCATCGATCCCCGCAGCACCTTGACGAGCGCCACGCCGGTCCTGCGCGAGACGACGCACTGGTTCTTGCCGCTCGGCGACCACCAAGAGGTGCTCGCCAAGTGGATCGCGAGCCGCGTCGACTGGAAGCCCAACGTCCTCGGCCAAATCAAGAGCTGGATGGAAGGCGGCCTCGAGGATCGTGCGATGACGCGCGACCTGCCCTGGGGCGTCGCCGTGCCCAAGGCCGTCGCGGACGCGGCCGGCGTCGACGCGAGCGGCAAGGTCCTCTATGTCTGGTTCGACGCGCCGATCGGCTACATCTCGGCGACGCGCGAGTGGTCGCAGGCACATGGCGACCCCGACGGCTGGCGACGCTGGTGGCAAAACGACGAGACTCAGCTCGTGCACTTCATCGGCAAGGACAACATCGTCTTCCACTGCCTCGTCTTTCCGTTGATGTTGCACTTGCACGGCGACTACGTCCTGCCGCGCGACGTGCCCGCCAACGAGTTCCTCAACCTCGAGGGGCAGAAGTTCTCGACGAGCCGCAACTGGGCCGTGTGGCTCGACGATGCGCTCGATGAGTTTCCGGCCGACTACCTGCGCTACGCGCTCTGCTCGATCTTGCCTGAGAGCAAGGACGCGGACTTCTCGTGGCGTGACTTCGGCGCGCGCATCAACAACGAACTCGCCGACACGCTCGGCAACCTAGTGCACCGCTGCGTGACCTTTTGCGTGCGCAGCTTCGAGGGGCGCGTGCCGCCGCTCGAAGGGCCGAGCGACGTCGACCGCGAAGCCCTCGATCAACTCGCGCGGACGACGCGCGCCGTCGCCGACAGCATCGAACACTATCGCTTCCGAGAAGCGCTCGCCGAGCTCATGAACCTCGCGCGGCATGGCAACAAGTACTTGAGCGACGGCGAGCCGTGGAAGACGAAGAAGAGCGACCCGCGCGCCTGCGCCAACACGATCCACGTCGCCCTGCAGATCGTCGCTTCGTTGTCGATCCTCAGCGATCCCTTCTTGCCGGACATCGCTCAACGGCTGCGCGGCCGCCTAGGCCTCGGGGCGACGCGGCGCGAGCCACAGGACGCTGGCCTCAGCTGGGATGCTGCCGCCCAGCCCTTGCTCGAAGTCGGGGCCACGGTCCACGACGGGGAAGCCCTCGTGCCCAAGATCGAGGACAGCGCGATCGAAGCCCAACTCGCGAAGCTCGAGGCTGCGAGTCGAGCCGCGACGGGCACAGCGACCGAGGCCGCGGACGCGAGTTCGAGCGCGGCGGCCTACGCGCCCTTGCTCCCGACCATAGCCTTCGAGGACTTCGCGAAGATCGACTTGCGCATCGGCCGAGTCCTCAGCGCCGAGAAGATGAAGAAGTCCAAGAAGCTCCTGCGCTGCGAGGTCGATCTCGGCTTCGAAGTCCGACAGATCCTCGCTGGCGTCGCCGAACACTTGACGCCTGAAGACTTGATCGGCAAGCAAGTCGTAGTCGTCGCCAACCTCGCCGCGCGCCCCATGCTCGGGACCGAGAGCCAAGGCATGCTGCTCATGGCCGAGGGTCGCGACGGCAAGCTCTCCCCCGCGACCGCCGCGCAAGAAGCCGGGGCTACAGTGCGATGACGATCGAGATGACGCTCGTCCGAAGCGCGGTCGTCGCTGTTTGTTTGCACCTGGGTCAAGACGTTTCGACTTGGACATCGCCTTCCGGGTTGCGCGTCGCGATCAGCTCGCCCTGGCGCATCGTGGAGAACGCTTCTGTCGCCTCGGCCCTGCGTCGGGCGCGCATCGAAGACTTGAAGCCCGCGCTCGGCGGCAAGCCGCGGCCAGTACAGAAACAAAGCCTCGCGGTCGAACGGCTCGCCCGCATCGCCGCCACCTGCGACGCCGTGCTCTTGTTGCAGGACCAAGCCTCGTCGCAGGACCAGGAAGCGACGGCGGCCTCCTTCGCGCGCCTCGTCGAGAGCCCCGGGCGGATGCTCGGCGAAGTCGACTTCGCGCCGACGGAGCGGGCCGTCGAACTCCGCCACGGCGAGCGCGTCTTGACGGTCGCCCTGCACGGCCCTGCCGCCAAGGGACCCGCGGCCGACCGTCTCGTCGAAGCGATGGCGCGCAGTCTTCCGAGCACGCACGGCGCGGCCGTCGTGCCTCGCAGGACCGGCGTGCCCAGCACGATCGGCAAGCGAACGCAGCCGCGTCCGACTTCAGCGCGCCGCGCCATCTGGCTCGCACTGGTCCCCTTCACGATGGTCGCGGTCCTGCTCCTCTACGCGAAGAAATACTCATGAGTGATCTCCAAGCAGCTCCGCGCGGCTCGCAGCGAGGCGCCATCTGGGGCACAGCGCTCGGCTGCAACCTCTGGCTCGTTGCGCTCGGTTTCGCGCTGCTCTTCGTCGACATCGAAGGCGATGTCTGGCTGCGCTTCGCCGAGGTCGCGGCCGTAAACGTCGCCTTGACGATTCTCATCATCCTCGTCTCCGAGCTCGCTCGGCGACACGCCGACCGCCGCCTGCACATGCTCGCGCTGCCGGGCGTCTTGCTCACGACGGTCGGCACCATGCTCCTCGTCTTCGACTCCCTGCTCGGTGCACGCCTCGCGGCAGATCCGAAGTACGTCCAGGTCCTGCACGAGGTCGGTGCTGTCGCCCGCCTCCCGAGCATCATCGCTCTGCTCATGCTCGTGACCGCGATCCCCTTCTCGATCGCCGCCCTGCGGCGGGTGCAGCGCGGGTCGCCATGACGCGGGTAGCGCTGCCGATCGACGCGGCAGTCCCCGACTTGGTCGCGCGCTTGGAGCGCCGCGGTGCCCTCGTGGTGACGGCGAGTCCCGGTTCGGGCAAGACGACGCGCTTGCCGGCGGCGCTTCTCGACGCGGCGACAAGCGCTGGCCAAGAGCACGGGGAGATCTGGGTCCTCGAACCGCGCCGCATCGCCGCGCGGGCGGCCGCGTCGCGCGTCGCGGAAGAGCGCTCGTCACGCCTCGGCGACGAGGTCGGCTACATCGTGCGTGACGACGCCAAGCGCTCGCGCGCGACGCGCCTCTGCTTCTTGACCGAAGGCGTCCTGGTCGCGGCCATCACCAAGGACCCCGAGCTGAAAGCGGTCGGCACCGTCATCCTCGACGAGATCCACGAGCGACACGTCGAGACCGACCTCGCGCTCGCGATGCTGCGCGACGTGCGCGCGACCTTGCGGCCCGACCTGCGCCTCGTCGCGATGTCGGCGACCCTCGACGCCGAGCGCGTGGCCACCTACCTCGACGCCGACCTCGTGGACGTAAAGGGGACTCTGCACGACGTCGAGACCGTCTGGGATGCGGGCCATGACGATCGCCCGCTCGAGCTGCGGGTCGCGTCCGGCGTCCGTGAGGCCTTGGCGTGGCTGCGCCAGCACGCTCCCTTCGGCGCTGGCGTGCTCGTCTTCTTGCCAGGCAAGCGCGAGATCGACGCTGCGATGGCAGCCGTGTACGGCCTCGACGAGGTGCGCGACTTCGAGGTCCTGCCGCTCCACGGCGCACTCAGCGCCGCCGATCAGGAGCGCGCGCTTCGCGCTTCAGGGCGACCGAAGATCGTGCTCGCGACGAACGTCGCCGAGTCATCGGTGACGGTCGAAGGCATCCGCGCCGTCGTCGACAGCGGCTTGGCGCGGGTCCTGCGCAAGGACGCGCGCAGCGGCTTCGACCGCTTGCGCTTGGAGAACATCGCGCGCGCCTCGGCCGACCAGCGACGCGGACGCGCCGGACGACTCGGACCGGGGTTTTGTCGCCGCCTCTGGGTCCGGGGCGAAGAGCGCCAGCGACCAGCCCACGCCGACCCAGAGCTGCGCCGCGTCGACGTCACGCGCGCGTGGCTCGACGTGCGCTGCTTCGCCGGCAAGGACGCCGAGACTTTTGCCTGGTTCGATGCGCCGCCTGCCGAAGAAGTCACCGCCGCCGACGTCCTGCTGCGCCGCCTCGGCGCCCTCGACGCGGAGGGCCGCGTGACAGCGATCGGACACGCGATGCACGCCCTTCCCCTCGCGCCGCGCCTCGCGCGCCTCGTCGTCGAGGCCCGCCAGCGCCACTGCGTGCTGCGCGCAGCGGCGCTCGCGGCCTTGCTCCAAGAAGGCAGCGAGCAGCGCCGCGACCTCCTGGGCGCGACCCAAGCGGTGCTCGATGGCAGACTCCAGGGGCGCGACCGCAACGCGATCCGCAGCGCCATGCAGGGGCTTCAGCGCCGCGTGCGCGCGAACACCCTCGAGCGCGAAGGCGAGGACAGCGACGAAGCCTTGCAAGCCTGCCTCCTCGCGGCCTTCCCCGACCATGTCGCCGCGCGCAAGCTGCCGAACGACGAGACCGCCCACATGGCGACCGGACTCCGCATCCAAGTCTTGCCCGAGCTCGGTTTGCCACCCGACTGCCTGCTCTTCCTCGCGCTCGGCTTGCACGGCGTCGGCTCGCGGCCGCCGCGGCCCGGCTACGTGCTAGCGGTCGATGAGGGAGACCTCGATGTCACGCTCATCGACGAACGAGAGGTTCTCGCCGTGGACGAAGCGCAAGGCCGCGTCCGCCTCGTGCGCAAGCGCAGTTACTCGAGCATCACGCTCTCCGAGGTCGTGGTCGGCGAGGCCGACCCGCGAGCGGCCAAGCCTTTGCTCGCCCCGCTCTTCCTCGCCAACCCGCGACGCTGGCTCGGCAAGCAGGCGACGCTCGACGAGGTCATGAGCCGCGTTGCCTGGCTCCAGGGGCGCGGCGCGACCGAGGTCCCGGACGTGTCGCTGGAAGCGCTCGCGCCGTGGTTGCTCGACTTCGTCGACGCGAAGCAGGGTCTCAAGAGCCTCGGGTCGATCGACGTTGGGGCTGCACTCTTGGCCGCCCGCGCGGACCTGCGCGCCCGCCTCGAGCGCGACGCGCCGAGCAGCGTGCGCTTACCGAACGGACGCGTTGCAGCCATCGACTACGCGCGGGAAGTCGGTCCGACCGTGTCGGCGCGCGTGCAAGAACTCTTCGGCAGCCGCGGCCTCCCGGCGTTGCTCGGCGGCCGCCAACCCCTCGTCATCGAGTTGCTCGGACCCAATTACCGGCCCGTCCAGATCACGAGCGATCTCGAGGGCTTTTGGCTGCGCACCTACAAGAGCGTCCGCGCCGAACTGCGTCGCCGCTACCCCAAACACGCCTGGCCCGAGGACCCACCCACGGCAACGCCCGAAACTCGGCCTCGACGCTGAGGGCTTGGAGGCTGTACGTTCTTGGAGCGAACCCGCCTCACGCACGACGAGCTAGCCATGACGCAAAAGAACGTTCTCGGAACTCCCCTCGAAACCTGCTGCACGAATCCGATGACCGGCTTCTTCCGCGATGGAAGCTGCCGCACACACTCTCAGGACATCGGGCGACACACGGTCTGCGCCTTCATGACCGCCGACTTTCTCGTGTTCTCGAAGCAGCGCGGCAACGACCTCACGACGCCGAACGTCGACTATGACTTTCCGGGGCTCGTGCCCGGTGATCGCTGGTGCCTCTGCGCGCTGCGCTGGCGCGAAGCAGCGGAGGCGGGCATGGCACCGCCAGTCATCCTCGAGGCCACGCACGAGAAGACGCTCGAATATGTCGACCTCGATGTCCTGCGTGCCCACGCCGTCGACCCTGAGCAACTGAACCGGCGCGGCGTCGACAAGTGACCGAGCGGGCTCAGTCGCGGTCCACGTGCGCCTCGAGGCGACCGAGGGCCGCGCGCGTGGCAGCGGCCTCGCGTTCGCGACGCTGCAACTCGAAGACGTGCACGCGTCGATAGCGCTCGCGCGCTTCGTTGAAGAGCTCGAGGTCGAGGTCTCCTTCGGGGCTGGCTTTGGCGAGCGCCTCTTCGAGCGCGACTTCGACGATCTCGAGGCGAAGGCCGACGAGGCGGTTCTTGCCATCGATCGTGATCTCGAGCTTCGCGCCTTCGAAGCGCGCGAGCGATGCGCGACGCTCGGTCCCCGATGCGTCGCTCTCTGCGTCGTCGTCTTTGTCGCTGTCGTTATCCGTACCGACGTCACGGCTCATGAGGGCGCGAGCCGGCAAGGCGATGCGCACAAGCAGGCCATCCTCGACCGTGCTGGACTTGCGCGCGTCCACGCGCCCGCGCGAGGCGGCACGCAGGACCCACTTGCGCAAGGGCGCAAGGTCGAAGACGTTCGGCAGCACACCCGTGAGCAGCGCCAGATCTATGGACTCGGCGCCGAGCCGAGCTTCGACGACCCTCTGGTCCCGCCGCGTCAGGACTGCGAACGAGGCTTTGCCCTGGCCGCTCGAGAGCAGGTCGCCGCTCTTGGCACGCAGCAACTCGAACGGTCCTTGCCAAACGCCAGGCACGAGCACGGGCTTGCTGTCCTCATCGGCCTCACGATCCTGCAACTCGCAGCGATACGAGCCAGCCAGCACGAGCTCTGTAGCTGCAGCTTCATCGAGGGCCACGAGCACACGCGGCTGCTGAGCCGGACAGCGGATGACGAGGGACAACGAACTCAGCGCGAGCGCCACGACCCGGCGCGAGAATGCCGTATGCATGGGTGCCACCCTTGCCGAGAAGCCACAGTCAGCAGTAATAAAATGGCGGAAAGGCATGGGAATCGAACCCACCGTCGACGACTCGGGTCGCCGACCACTGGTTTTGAAGACCAGGGAGGACACCAGCCCCCGTCCCCTTCCGAGCGCCCTGCATGCTAGGAGCAGACGGCTGCCGAGACAAGACGGCTCGCGAAGCGGCCGGCACGATGCGCGACCTTGCGTCACTTGCCGCCTGCAGAAGCTCAGCGGAGCGTCATCGAGAGGAAGACCGAGCCGAACTGCTGATCCTTGTCGCCGCCGCGAAACTCGGGCGACTGGATGACGAATGTGTAGGCGACGTCGAAGGGACCGAGGCCAAGGACGGCACCTCCGCGGAGCTCGCCGACCAAGTACTCACGATCGACCCGCGGACTCGAACGATAGCTGTTGCCGTCCAGGAAGAGGTTCCGAGCGACGGCCCGCCCTTGAACACCAGCAAAGAGATAGAGCGGCACCGAAGTGCTCGCCCCGGCGTCGGCCACCGAAGTCTGGATCGTGCCGATCCCAAAGTCGCGCGGCAGGTTGAAGCCGAAGCGCAGGATGCCGCCGAGCGAGGCGTGCGTGTGCACGTTACCGAGCGTTGCGCCAACGTTCGCGAGCAAGTCCGCCTCGAAGGGAATACCAAAGGTTCGCGCATCGAAGCGCGCGAGACGCCGTGCTTGCACGTAGCTGACATCGAGTGCTGGTTCATCGCGCAGCTGATACTGCCAACCGCGCGGTTGACGGAAGCCGAACCACTCGTGCCACTCGGTCTGTACGGTCGCCGCAGCCGAACTCGGACCCACGACCCCGAACTGGGCCTCGAGGACGTGGATCACATCGCGGTGCGCTGCGAGCGGCCCATCCTCAGGGTCGAGGTCGAGGCTGCGCAGCGTGAGACCTCCGTAGAGCCAACCGGCATAGGGTCGGTCCAACGGTCGCGGCGCAGGATCCGTGATGTCGGCCGGCGTGTAGATGTTCTGGCCAACCGACAACCCGAGAGCGACTTCGTCGGGCTCACTCGGAAAGAGCGGCAGGCTCCGCGCGAGCGACTCGACCCAAGCCGGCGTCCAGGTCGGCGGGAGGTTCCACTCGAGACGCAGACCGTTCGTGTAGTAACGGTCCGTGCGCCGTCGAAGCGAGAAGAAGTCGTTCTCGACAAAGGCACGCAAGGCCGTGCCGAGCGCACGCGGGCGAGCCTCTGCGGACTCATCGCGGTCCTGCGCGCGTACCGCAGCCTCACGCAGCTTCTGCGAAGGCTCATCGCGGCGATGCGGACGTGTCGTCACCGACGAGACACAGCCAACGAGCGCGACCGAGGTCCCTAGAACGGACAAGCGAAGCAGCATGCGGGGGCGCGACACGCGCGACAGTGTCGCGCGCAGCACCCAGGGAAGCACGCGCCGTTTGACGCGGCGAATCGCTTACTTGAGTTCGACCACGAGGCAACCGCCGAAGAAGGCGGTGCCCGTCGTGGTCGGGTTCGACGACCACATGTAGGCGGCGTCCTTGGACGAGGTCGTCGATGAGGTCGGCATCGTCGCGCTTCGCCCGTTGCTTACAACAAGTGGTAGGCCGGTCTGGGTCGGATCGACGCTCAGGAGCTGCGTCACGATCGTCGCGCCTTGAGCCGCGGCCGTGTAAGGGAAGCCGACGTAGACCAACGGCAAGGTACCAGTGCTCGTCGTGACCGGCAAAGGCAGGAAGATGGTCGGCAACGCGTAGAGACTCGCGCAGAGCCCGGGGACCGGGATGTTGCTCGCCGTAAAGTCCACGAGCAGCCAAGCCGGCGAAGAAGCCGGAGCAGAACTCGCGTTCACTCGGATGCGCATGCCGCTCTTGACCATGCCGGGGCCGTTGTTCTCGAGCTGCATCGTGTGCGAGAAGCCGCCGCAGCCCGCACCAACGACCGTCGAAGCCCCCGTGACCGGTCCCGTCCACTCACGGTCGTTCGTCGCGAGGCCAGAGTCAGACGGGTTCGTGTAGTAAACCGACCAGATCAGGTCGCCGAGCGTGTAGACGAAGGGCTTCTGGAACTTCAAGACGAAGTCGAAGGGGGCGGGCGAGCCTGCCGATGTCGACCAGTCGGGGAAGTTGACGCCGGTTTGCTGCAAGACCACGCTCTGGTTGGGTCCGTGCATGGTCGCGGTATCGCCGACGAAGTAGAGCAAGGAGCCCGTCGAGAGGGTCACGGTCGCGTCGAGCGTCCGCGTTGCCCCGCTCGGCGAAGCATCACGTCGAAACGCGAGCTGGTTGATCGCCCGCGGCCGCGACAAAGGACCAATGCCCGTCAACGAGCGCCCGGTCGATCCCCAGTGGTAGAAGACGGCGTTTCCTTCGATCGCATCCATGCCGATCGGCATGGTGTTGCTCGAGACCTGGGCACGGAGAGAAGGCAGTGCAGCGAAGGCCAAAACGGCCAACAACGTGCGCGCATCGTGTTTCATGAGTCGATCGCTCTATTGCAGAGAAGGTGAGAGGCTAAAGGGAAGGCCGTGGCTGCGTGACTCGATCAAGAATTCGCCCACCCAACCAGGCTCGCGAGGCAACCTGCCTCGACGAAGAGTATCGCACCTCACATCGCCTGATGTCTCGGACGCTGCCCGTGGGACAAAAAACTCAACGAATTGCACTCCGACCTTGGCGCCGATCGAGCCCCACCCCTTGCAAAGTCGGCAAGAGCCCTTCGCGACGACGCGCCCGTAGCGAGGCCTCGACCGGGGCGGCCTTGCTGTTCTCTTCGCTCCCGTGCAGGGCGGCGTAGGAATAGAGCGCGAAGCCCGGGAAGCCGAGCCCTCTGACGGCCTCGATCTGCCGCAAGGTCTGCTGCGGATCCTCGTGCTTGTAAACCCCGATGCCAACGATGATGGGCTTGTCGGTTGCCGCGCGCTGCGCGGCGATCATCTCGCCGAAGCGTAGGTCGTCGTCGCTGTAGGCCATGGGGAAGACCGCGTCGACGAAGCCGCGGGCGAGCCAAGCGGGCCAGTCCTGCGCGACTTCGCGCGCGCGGGCCGGCGTCGCATAGACAGCGGCGGAGACGACCGCGTGCCGCCGCACGCGATCGACCGCGCGCTTGACCTCCCGCACGAGGGCCGTGACTTGGTCCGCGCGCCACGCGTCCCAGGCGCTACGATCCTCGGCTGGGCTCTTGCCGGACGCTTCGCGGAAGAGCTCGAGCGTGCGGTTGTCGTAGCCGAAGTCGCGAGCAGCGTTGCCCGCAGGCTGGCTGGCAACCTCGTTGCGATCGGGTAGGCGCACATAGTCGAGGTGGACACCATCGACCGGGTACTTGCGCGTCACCTCGGCGCAGATGCGCGCAACGTGCTCCCGCACTTCGGGTAGGCAAGGGTTGAGCCAGAGGTAGGCAGGCTGGTCGCCGAGCAAGAGCGCTTGCCGGTCGTGGTACTGGTCGACGACGAACCAATCCGGACGCGTGTGGTAGAGCTGCCACTCGCTCTTCGGCGCCGCCTTGCCGCGCCAGCCGGGGAGCGCGTTGATCCAGGCGTGGAGGCGCACGCCTTGCAGGCGCGCCTCGTCACAGGCAACAAAGAGCGGATCGAAGCCCGGACTGCGGAAGTCGAACTGTTCGAACCACGGCTCGAGCGCCGAGTCGTAACCGACCGTGCCGTTGCCGCGCACTTGGAAGAGCACGGTGTCGAGGCCCGAGCGCGCGCAGTTGCGGATGATCGCGCGCACGTCGTCCTCGGTCTTGTAATCGTAGCGCGTGACCCAAACGGCCTGGCGAATGTCGCGCGCCCCCTTCGGAAGGAAGGTGCACGACGCGAGCAGAGCGAGGGCAGAGAGGCAAGCGGCAAAGGGCGAGGGCTTCATCGTCGCGCGAGCATCGTTGCGTTCGGGCTTCATGGCTTGGGCATCATCGTGTTCAGAGGTTCCGGTTCGTCGACGTCGTTGACATCAAGTGTGTGGCGCACGCCTTGCGCATCATCCCTGCCAAGGCGCAGGCATGCGAGCGCGGGCCTCGAAGGCGCCGACAAGGCCGCGCGCGAGCGCTCGCAGATGACAGACGCGATAGCCGTAGGTCGTCACCGCGCTGACGCTCGTCGGCAGTAAGGCTTGGTCGAAGGGATTGCGTAGATGTGCCACGACGAGGCGGGACGGACAGCGCGCACATGCCTCGACGAGCAGGGCTTGCATCGAGGACTCGAGGCGCGCGTGGTAGGAAAGCAAGACGACGCGCGCGAAGCCTTCCACCCCGGCGAAGAGCCGCGCGTATTCGCGCTCGGGATCGCGTGCCAAGTCCTCGAGATCGATGGCCCGCACGCTTTGCCCTTGCAGACCTGCCTGCGCGAAGCACGCCTCGACGAGGCCGCGCCAATCGCGGTCGGCGTTCTCTTCGACGCCGATGACCGCGTGCGGGCGCACTGCGATGACGAGGACAGCGCTATCGAGCGGCAGCGGGAGGAGGCTCTGCGGATCGGCGAGGATCGTGTAGGCGCGCTCGGCGACTTCTTGCGCGAGTTTGGCACCTTCTCCGAGCTGCACCTCGTCCAGCACTGGCTCGCTCGCGCGCCTTCCGTCCTGACCGTGATGACGATGCGCGCAACGACCGATGCGCACGAGCGCAGCCTCGTGTTCCAACGCGTCGAGGCGTCCGCTCTCGAGTGCCGCATCCAGGGCGCGTCCGGCAGCGAGCTGACGCTTCGCGTCATGGCAGATCGGCAGGACGTCGTGACCAGCGATCGCGGCCTCGACGGCGGCCTCGGGAATGGGGAAGTACTTCTCGATCGCCCCCATCTCGAGGTCATCAGCCAGCACGAGCCCTTCGAAGCCGAGCTCGCCGCGCAAGAAGTCGCTGGCGACGCGACGCGACAGGGTCGCGGGCGAGCGCGGATCGAGGCCGCGCACGAGGACGTGGGTCGTCATCACGCAAGCATCACGCGCCGCTACTCGCACGAAGAGATCCTCGAAGATGCGCACGTGCGGGTCGCGGAACTCGTCGAGCGTCAGCTCGAGCACGGGCAGGTCGACGTGCGCATCGACGCTTGCAGCGCCCTTACCAGGGAAGTGCTTCCAGCAGCACGCAACCTGCGAAACTGCGTGGCCGCGCACGAAGGCCGCCGCGAGTTCGGTCGCCGTGTTTCGATCCGACCCGAAGCTGCGAATGCCGATGCCGGGGTTGCGCGGGTTGGTCTGAAGGTCGACGACAGGCGCCAGGTTGAGGTCGAAGCCGATGGCCGCGAGTTCACGCCCCGATGCGAGCCCAACGTCGTAGGCCAGCTGCACATCGGCCGCGGCACCGAGCGCCATGTTGCCCGCAAAGACCGTCGCCCCGCGCGTCAGCCGCACGACGGCTCCCCCCTCCTGGTCGACAGCCACGAGCAAGGGCCAAGGCACGGCGGCGCGCAAGGCCGCGATCAGGTCACGACACTGCGTCGCGTCGACGATGTTGCGCGCGAAGAGGATGACCGACTGCGCCTCGGTCGCATGCAAGACATCGACGAAGTCTTGGCCGAGGGTCGTGCCCATGAAGCCGAGCATGAGGCGCGTTGAGGCTCGCCGTGTCACGGTGTCTGACTCCGACTCGCCAGACTCGGACTCCGACTCGCAGGGAAGGCCACCGCGATCAAGAAGGACACCGCGCAGCCAATCGGTGGGTTCCAGACCCACGCCCAGAGATCCCCGCTCGTTGCACTCACCTCATGCCCAAAGAAAGGCGCCAACGACTTCCAGAACTTGACGCCGAGCAAGACGGAGATCGCGACCACGAGCGCGAGCACGTTGCCGAGATCGTGGCCGCGCTTCGTCAACACGCCGACGAGGAAGACTCCGAGCAAAGGCGGGAAGATCCAAGTGAGGACCTCGAGGCCGAGCACGAGGACGCCGAAGCCTGCGCTCGTCGAGCCACGCCCTTCGCGATTGAAGACCAGCATCGCAACGCCGACGAGTAAGACTCCACAAACCAGCGATGCGATGCGCCCAGCCCGCAAGTAGTGCGCGTCCTCACGGCCCGGCGCGATGTAGGGCCGGTAGAAGTTGTTGACCGCCGTCGAGCTCAGCGCCGCGACCGCCGAGTCGAGACTCGACATCGCAGCCGCAAAGAGGCCAGCGAGGATGAGACCTTTGAGGCCACTGGGCAGGTTGGTCAGGATCCAGAACGGGAAGATGTAGTCCCGCCCCTTGCCGGCTGGCAGGCCGTGTTCGACCTCGAGTAGCCGCTGCTGCGCTTCGACCGCGGCGTTGCTGCCATAGTGCGCGAAGAGCAGGGAGCCGATCGACAAGAAG
>CALLZN010000153.1 GCA_937858895.1 uncultured bacterium
AGGCACCGGTGGCGGGCCGCCAGCGAAGCGAGGGGCAACCGGCGGCCCGCCACGAAGGTGGGAGCGAAGAAGGTCGGCACCGAGAGCCACGCTCCTGCGCGCAAGCCGCCGAGTCGTAGCCCCACGGGCGATGGTCCTCCACGCAAGCGAAGCACGGCGTCTCCGGTCACGGACCAGCGCCTCGCACACGCGCAGGAGCGACTCGGCTACCGCTTCAAGAACCACGACTTGCTCGGCCTCGCGCTCTGCCACGCCTCCACACGCAACGAAGGCTTGGCAAGCAATGAGCGCCTCGAGTTCCTCGGCGACGCGGTCCTCTCGCTGCTCGTATCTTGGTTCCTCTACGAAGGTCTTCCGAACGCGAGCGAAGGCGAGCTGACGGCGCGCCGCGTGCAGATGACGCGCGGTGACAACCTCTCGGAGATCGCGAAGAAGATCGGTCTCGGCTCCTTGATCCGCACAGGCAAGAACCAAGACCTCGAGCCGACCGCTTCGATGCAGAGCGACCTCCTCGAAGCCTGCCTCGGCGCGATCTTCCTCGACGGGGGCATCGTCGCAGCGCAGAACTTCGTGCTCGAGCACGTGATCGCCGGCCCCAAGGGCCAGAAGGCGCCGGCCGAGGCCTACACCGACGCCAAGTCACAGCTCCAGCACTTCACGCTCGCGCGTCGCCTTGGCCTGCCCGAGTATCGTGAGGTCAGCGTGGAAGGCCCTGCCCACGCGCAAATGTTCACGATGGAAGTCGTGATCGCCGACCGCGTGCTCGGCTCGGGCTCAGGATCGAGTAAGAAGGCTGCCCAGCAAGCCGCCGCCCAGCAGGCTTTCGACTTCTTGCGCGAAGCCGAGAGTTCCACGGGCGAGCCGAGCGGCGATGATCAACAGGATGAAAGCTGAGCGCCGACCCGGTCTCTCCAAGCGCCTCGTGGCCGCGGCTCGCGACTGCGGGCGGACCTGATGCCCACGCGGGGTGAAACGAGTCGCGCACGCGAGGGCGCGATTCGCAGCGCGTTCGAAGTGCGCGAAGCCTTCGCGGCGACCGATGCTTTGGCATCGCTGCCCGAAGAGCGTGCAGGCGCGGCGCACGCGCTTTGCAACCTAGCGGGCTCGTCCAAGGCCTTGCTCGTCGCTGTCCTGCGCGAGCGCAAGGATCGCCCCATCATCGTCTGCTGCGTCGACGCGGATGACGTGGCCGAATGGCAGAGCGATCTCGCGCTCTTCTCGCCGGTCGGTCGCTTGCGCCGCGAAGCCCTCGTCCTGCCGGAACTCGAGCGCGACGAGGACCTGAGACCGAGTACGACTTCGTTGCTCGCACGCAGCATGGTCCTGTCGCAGGTCGGCCGCGGCGACGTGCTCTTGACCGACATGAGCTCCCTGCTCGCGCCGGTCGCGACGAAGGCTGCGACATCGATCGATGCCCGCCTCACGTTGCAGCCGCACACGCGCCTCGATGTCGAGGCCTTGCAGCGCCTCGCGGAGGACCACGCGATGCGCCGTGTCCCGCACGTGCTCGCGAGCGGTGAGTTCGCGCGGCGCGGAGATGTCATCGACATCTGGCCAGCGACCGAGCGAAGGCCGCTGCGCATCGAGCTCTTCGACGACGAGATCGAGTCCCTGCGTGGCTTCGATCCGGGCACGCAGACTTCGACGACCTGGCTCGAGGACTTCGAGCTCGTCTTCACCAAGGGGCAAAATCGCGCGACCTCGGACGCGGAACAGGCCTTCCCGCTCGACTTCGTCGACGCGGACGCCCTCGTGGTCGTCGTCGAGCCGGTCCGCTTCGAGGAGCAGCTCTCGCGCTTCACGCTGCGCGCCGGCACGACGTCGAAGCCCGTGCAGGCCTTCGAAGCGGCGTGTCGCCGCCTCGCGTCGTACTCGCTCTCGACCTTGCCGGCGCCCGGGGCCCACGACTGCGGCGTCGAACTCCCGAAGCTCGCGCCGCCCGAAGGCTGGGACCTCAAGGGGCGACTGCTCGCGACGACCAAGCTACGGGACCGCCTCCTCCTCGTGCTGCGCAGCGAACCCGAAGTCGAGCGCACGCTCAAGCTCGCGCGCGAGACCATCGGCGAGGGAGCCCTCGACGCGATCTCTGGCGGACTCTCACGTGGCTTCCGCGTGCGCGCCCTGGGACTCACGGTCCTCGGCCACGGCGAGTTCTTCGGCACCGGGGCGCTGCGGCGCCGACCGACGAGGACGAAGCAAAAGGACGTCGTCGCGAGCACGGCCCTCGCGAGCTTCTTCGAGCTCGCGACCGGGGACCTCGTCGTGCACGCGGTGCACGGCATCGCGAAGTTCCTCGGCATCGAGCGAGTCGCACGTGGGACGTCGGGCGGCGCCGAGGACCACCTCCGCCTCGTCTTCCGAGACGAGGTCGAAGTCCTCGTGCCCGCGAGCAAGATCGACCTCGTCCAAAAATACGTCGGCGCTGGCGGCGCGCTCGCGCCCAAGCTCGACAAGCTCGGCGGCAAAGCCTTCTCCAAGCGCAAACTCCAAGTCGTCCAGGCCCTGCACGACATGGCCGCCGACCTGCTCGACGTGCACGTGCGGCGGCAGGCGACGCGCGGCTTCGCCTGCCCGGCAGAAGACCCGCTCTACGACGAGTTCTTGGCGGCCTTCGCCTACACCGATACGCCCGACCAGGCCAAGACGACCGAAGAGATCCTGCGCGACTTGCGCCAAGAGCGCCCGATGGACCGCCTGCTCTGCGGCGACGTGGGCTTCGGCAAGACCGAGCTCGCGATGCGCGCGGCCTTTTGCACGGCATCGGCGGGGCGGCAAGTGGCGATGCTCGTGCCGACGACGCTGCTGGCCGAGCAGCATGGCCGCACGTTTCGCGACCGCTTCGCGAGCTTCCCGATGCGGGTCGAAGTGCTGTCGCGTTTACAGAAGCCGAAGCTCTCGCAGGAGGTCGTCGAAGGCCTCGCGAGCGGCAGCGTGGACATCGTCGTTGGCACCCACCGCTTGCTCGCGAAGAACGTGCGCTTCAAGGACCTCGGCCTCCTCTTGATCGACGAGGAGCAGCGCTTCGGCGTCGCGCACAAAGAGAAGATCCGCCAACTGCGCGCCCACGTCGACGTGCTGACCCTGACGGCGACACCCATCCCGCGCACGCTGCACATGTCGTTGCTCGGCATCAAAGACATCTCTTCGCTCGCGACGCCGCCGCCCGGACGCCAAGAGATCGAGACACAGATCGCCAACAAGACCGACGAGGTCGTGCGCAACGCGATCCTGCGTGAGCTCGGCCGCGGCGGCCAGGTCTTTTTCTTGCACAATCGCGTCTACGACATCGAAGTCGTCAAGCGCCACCTCGAGGACCTCGTGCCCGCCGCGCGCATCGTGATCGGTCATGGCCAGATGAGCGAGAACGAGCTCATCGAAGCCATGCGCAGCTTCGTGCAAGGCGAAGCCGATGTCTTGCTGTCGACGACGATCGTCGAGAGCGGCATCGACATCCCGCGCGCGAACACGATCCTCATCGACGACGCGAGCAACTTCGGCCTCGCCGACCTGCACCAGTTGCGTGGTCGTGTCGGTCGGGACGTCCACAAGGCGCACTGCATCTTGTTGATCGATCCGCTGAAGCCCTTGGCGCCCGATGCACGCAACCGCCTGCAAGCCATGTCCAAGTTCTCCGGACTCGGAGCAGGCTTCCAGATCGCGATGCGGGACCTCGAGATCCGCGGGACGGGCAACCTGCTCGGCCCCGAGCAGTCGGGGCACATCGCGGCCATCGGCTACGACATGTATTGCAAGCTGCTCCAAGCGGCCGCGACGCGTAGCCAGAGCCCTGACGAACGACGCGAGACCGACCTCGAGCTCATCGACGCGCGCGAGGTCGACGTCGACCTCGGCGTGGCGGCCTTCCTGCCCGAAGCCTTTGCTCCGGACCAGCGGATGCGCATCGCGTTGCTGCGCGAGATGGATGGCGCCATCGACGCGGCCAACTTCGACCGCATCCACGCCACGCTGCGCGATCGCTTCGGGCGCCTGCCCGACCCGGCGCGCAATCTGCTGCGGCTCTTCTTCGTGAAGCACGCCCTCGGCGCGCTCGGGATCGCGGGCCTGCGCTTCCAGCAGCCGAACCAACTGGTGGCGCGCCACCAGAGCAACCGGCCGCTGCAAGGCGCGTGGCTCGCCGCCTTCGTCGACATCCGACCCATGAGCGCCGACCGCTCCTGCCTCGTGCTCGGGCCGGCGCCCGAACGGGCCGCGGCTTGGGAACCCGATTCCATCCTCGCCCACCTGACCGAGTGCCTGCGCGAGACAAGAAGCTTGCAGACGCAACGCGAAGCCGCTCCGATGGCTGCCAGCGTCGAAGCGTCGGCGAAGGCACGACGCAAGACTCGTGGACAAAGGCGGCGCGGCCGCCGCCCTGCTGGAGGGGACGCATGATGCCCAAGCACCACCTGGTCACGCTGCCGCAACTGTTCGCACTCGCTGCGTTGGCGACGGGACTCGGCTGCTCGGCCGGCAAGTCGGTGCCGTCGGCGGCCGAGGCGGGCCTGGCCAAGGACTCCGGACCCAACCCGGATGGCCAGCAGCCGCCCTCGACGACGCTCGACGAGACCACGCCAAAAGCCGGGCCCCCGACTTCGAACGACGCTGGCGAGGTGCTCTTCGACGAGGTGCTGGCGCTCGTCAACGCCGATGTCGTCACGCGCTCGTCGATCCGGGACGACCTGACCCTCCAACTCGGTTCGCAAAAGCGTGACGCCAAGGACGGCCCCGTCGAAGACCGTCAGGCGCTCGAGCGTCGCCTGGTCCAAAAGCGCGTCTACGACTTGCTTCTCGCCGACAGCATCAACACCCTCGGCATCGACCCGCGCCGGGTCGAGAGCGCCGTCGACCGCTTGACGGCGGAGCAGCTCGCGGATGAAGAGCGCGAGGCGGGCGGCGCCCTCGAGTATCTCCAGCGCCTCAAGGAACGCGGCTCGACCTACGAGAGCCATCGTGCCGACATGCGGGCGCGCTTGCGACGCGAGATCGCGATGTCCGAGCGCATGCGCGATGCCCGTAGCGCGAGCCAACTCCTGGTGTCACCGCGGGAACTGCGCGAGTACTACGAGACCCACAAGGCCGACTTCACGCAGGAGCCGCTCGCTTCTGTCGAGCTCCTGCGCTTCGCGAAGGGCCAAGACGGGGTCGCGGAACGGATCGCCGAGGCCCGGAAGCTGCTCGCGAGCGGTGAAGCCAGCGCAACTGTCGCCAAGAAGTTCGGCGCGACCCTCGACAGCATCGATGTCACGCCAGATGGCAGCTTCGATCAGGTTCTGAGGCGCTTCGCCTTCGACCCAGGCCAGCGGCCCGGCGTGATCTCCGACCCCCTCGACCGGCGGGACGAGCTCTGGCTGCTGCGGCTCGCGAGCCCCCCGGGCGGGGGCCCACGGCCCCTCTCCGGCCAGTCCGGCCCACGGGAGAAGCCGCACAAGCCCCCCCCGGAGCCCCC
>CALLZN010000154.1 GCA_937858895.1 uncultured bacterium
GAGGCCAGGGTAGTCGACGAGGACGACGACGTCGGGTCGTTCGCTGACCAGAGTATCGACGAAGCGCTCGACGACGCTCGCGAAGAAGGGCACCTGGCCGAGGACGGCGCTGAAACCCATGATCGCGTGGTCGACGAGCTTGATGCGGACATCGACGCCGGCCGCTTCGAGCGCGCTGCCGCCGAAGCCCGTGAAGCGCGTGTCCGGCGCCAGCGCGCGCAGCGCGTGCACGAAGGCCGTCGCGTGCTCTTCGCCGGACGCCTCGCCGCATGAGACGAAGACCCGGCGCACGGTGAAGTCCGCGGCAGTAGCGCCGGGTGGCGCGTCAGGACCGCGGACCAAGCGGGTGCGGAAGCGCCGCCGCGCGTCGTCGTTGGCTTGGCGCCTTACGTCGGGGCTCGGCGCGGCTGCGAGCAGGCGGCGCGTCCGCTCGCGTTCGCGGCCCTGCAAGGGCATGGCGAGCGCCATGCGTGGGACGAAGGCGCAAGCCCTCGCGAGTTCGCGAAGGAAGCGCAGCTTCGCGCGGCGCTTGCCCAGCCCCTTGCCGGGCTCCTCGCTGTCGTGCTTCGCCATCCGGTTCGCCACGATAAGCGCAGCACAGGGTGGAAGCTCGACTTCGCCTCCGCGCCTGCGCGGCGCGCGCCGCACAAGTCGCCGCAAGAACGCGAACTTTCGTGCTGGCGTGGCAGCGCGCGGTTGCTCAGCTGATGGCGTGCAACAGGGCCGACCGGCGAAGAACCTCAGCCTCTACCTCGCCGCGCTCGTCATGGACACGGCCTTCTTCGCCGCGCTCGCGACGCTGCCCTTCTTCGTCAAGCGCGCCGGGGTGCTGTACTTCAGCGACGCGGTGCTCGGGCTCCTGCTGGCGGTCTGTGGCCTCGCCTACTCCGTCGGAGCAATCTTGTTGCCGCGCCTCCTCGCAGGCTTCGATCCCGTGCACTCGACGCGCTGCTGCGGCGCGCTCGGGGGCCTGCTCTTCTTCGTCGCTTCGTATGTGACCGATCCTCTGCTCGTCTTCTTGACGCTCGGCCTGGGGCGCGCCGCTCTCGGTGGATTTTGGCCGACCTTGATGGCGATGGTCGGGGCCGGTGCTGTCGGCGACCTCGGCGCGCGCATCGCGCGCTTCAATACTTGGTGGGGGAGCGGCAAGGCCGTGGCTTTCCTCGTCTGTGGGTCGCTGCTCGATGTGACCGGCGACTCTGCCGTCACTCTGCGCGTGGCGGCGGCGGTGATGGCGCTGGCCGTGCTCTTCGTGAGAAGCGCTGCCATCGCGACCAACGTCTCCGCTGCAATGGCTTCCGTCACGGAAGGCGCGATCGGAACGCACCGGCTCCAAGACCACGAGTCTAGGGCCGCGAGCTCGCGAGTCTTCGTCACGGCGCTCGTGGCCGTTGGCCTTGGCGCGACGATCGCTGCGATCTGGGAGAGCCAGTTTCCGAAGGGGCTCGGCGTCCTGCGCTTCGGCTCGAGCTTCGGCACGCGCTATGAACTCGGCGTCAATGCTCTGCTCTTCTCGCTGTACGGTGGCCAGGCCCTCTGCTTCTTCGTGCTCCGCGCTTGGCGCGCCTGGCCGCAGTCTCGCTCCTTGCTACCGGGCGCGACGCTCTTGCTCGTCATCGGTCAAGGCCTCGCGGTCCTCGTTCCGACGGCGGCCGCGTGCGCCCTGGGTCTCGCGCTCAGCGGCGTTGCCTTCGGCTGCTATTTCTCGAAGAGCTTGTGGCTCGCGCAAAGCGGCCGCCATGACGCAGCGCGCCGCAGCGGTATCCACGAGAGCGCGCTCAGCATCGGGGCAGTCATCGGGCCACCGCTCGCGGGCCTCACTGCGGTAGTTTCAGGTCGACTCGAGCTGCCCTTCTACGCGGCGCTCGCGCTCGCCGGCCTCACGCTCGTGGTCGTGTGCCGGCGTCTGAGCGTCGAGCGCTGACTGCATCAGCGGCGCGTCGACGAAAACTCGCGCGGCGTGCCGCTGCGCAAGCTCGGCGCTGGTCCGGCGTCGCTCGAGGGGCCGACGAGGTCCATCGAGGCGTTCTTGCGGGCCCGCCGCGAACGCGTGCGCCAGAGCACGAGCAGGATCAAGAGAACGAGCGGCGCCGCGGCGATGCCATACTGCGCTTCGATGGGCAGGGTCTTGAAGCTCGCGATGGCTTCTTCGCCCTTCGTCTTCGCGAGCGCGAGCCAGTCCGTCTTCGGCGTCTCTTGGAAGGACGCGATCGCGGTTTCGATCAGCGGCCGCAGCGAGGCGTCTTCCTCGTGCAGGCGCTTCTCGAGGACGGAGAGGGCGCTCGCGTGGCCGGCGGCGGCGATGCGTCGGATCGCGTACTCGCGCACCGAAGGCGTCGGCGAGGCGAGGGCCTGGGTGAGCACCTTTGCTTCCGTCGCTGCATCGAGGGTCGGCGACAGCGTTTGGAAGGCATAGGCGAAGGCGTCGGCGCTCGGCTTGGTCTTGGCTTCCAAGGTCGTGAAGGCTTCGAGGTGACTCGCGTCCTTGGCGTCGGCGATGGCCAAGATTGCCTGGGTCCGGTCGCCCTCACTGTCCTCGGGGAAGGCGATGACCAAGTCGACGAGCGCCTTGGTGGTCGCCTTGTCCTTCGACCCGATGAGGCCGGTAGCGCAGAAGAGGCGCACCTTCGGGTCCTCGTCGCTGAGCGCCCGCGCGAGGCTCGCGCGGCTCATCGCATCCCGCATCTTCGCGAGCGCTTGGGCGGCGGCTCGCCGCGCCTGCTTGCTCGTGTCGTCGTGCAGGATGCGCGCAATCCGCGGGATCGCTTCTTGGACGCCCTCTTGGCCGAGGAACCATGCTGCGCGCGCGCGGAAGTTCTCATCCTCGTGGGTCAGGAAGCCCATGAGGGTTGCGCTGTCCTTCTTGGCGCCAGCGACCTCGAGGGTCCTGGCCTGGTCGGCGCGCAGGCGCTTTTGCGCTTCTGATAGAAGTGCTTCTGGTTGCACCGCAGCAGGGTGCTCGCCCGTATCTTGGCCGCCAGCGACTTTCGGTGCTTCGATCTTGGTGGCGTCGTCGCCAGGTGTGACGCCGATCGGCTCTGCGGTCGTTGGCTGCGTCGTCTCCGGCTCCGTGACCCCGGAAGGTCGCCCCCCTTCGGTCGTGGCTGCCGTGGGGTCTAGGGCCTTGCTCGCTTCCTCGTCGTTGACCGTCTGCGCGACTTCGACGACCTCGACAGCTTCGTTGGTCCACGTCCAGGCGCTGGTCGGCTGGTCGCTCCAAATGACCTCGCCGAAGATCTGCTTGGTGGTCGGACCCGAGCCCGGGTCGAGCTCAGGCAAGCGCGTCGCCACATAGATGCGACCGTCGTTGCGCATGAGCCAGCAGCGGTCGCCGCTGATGCCGGGTTGGATCGGCCAGGCGAGGACGGCCCAGTGCTCTTCTTGGACATCGAGTTCGGACGGGAAAACCAGTGTCAGACGGTAGCCTCGGACTTCGACGATCTCGCCTTTGCTCTCCTGGAGCTGCTTCGAGCTGAAGAGCTTGGCATTGCGCAGCTCAGCGATTCCGACAGGCTCGCCGCGGCCGTCGCGATCGCGGTCGATGCGGGCTTCACTCGTGAAACGCTTCGCGGCATCGAGGACGTCCGCGCCGCAGGAGAGGACGAAGTCGCGCTGCTCGGTGTCGAGGCCGTCGATGAAGGACGGCAGCGTGCTCGCGAGCACAGTGGCGGTCAAGTGGGCTGCGCCCGTCGCGCCTCGACCCTCGATGGTGAAGTGATTCGTACCGAGCTCGCCGCGCACCCGACTGACGTCGAAGTGCTGCGCGCAGGCACGCAATCGCTGCTCGTCGTTCGGATCCGCGGCCTCGAAGCGGTGCCGCGCAGATTCGCTTCCGATCAACCAGTAACGACCGTCGTTGGCAGCAAAGCGTTGAGCCACTGCGGCATCGGCTTCGCCCGACAAGGCCCGTTCGAGCAAGGCGCTCTCGCGCGCCTCGGTCGTAGCGATGAGCAGCATGTCGTCGACGAGAGTGGCGTAGAGCGACGCGCCGGCTCGATCAATGCGATAGCGGTGAAGTGCCCGTTCGCTCGAACCTGGCTTGTGGCGCTTGCTCGCGATCGCGTCGAGAGTCGCGCGCAGGGACGCGTCGTTCTCCACCAGAAGGACGAGGCCGTCGAGGTCGGGGTTCTGGCTGTCGCCGACGATGCTGAGCATGGACGGCGCGAGCGATGATGTGATGTCGCGGAGCGATCGCTGCGGCAGTACCGCGACGATGTCCTTGTCGAGCACGCTGACGCGGCCGAGTCCCTTCAGGTCGCTATCGCTGTCCATGAGCAAGTCGAGCATGCCGCTCGGCTCGTAGCCAACCGCGAGCCAGTGTTGTGCCTCGCCGGGAATCATGCGGGCGAGGCGCGGGTCCGGACGCTTCTGTGTCAAGAAGGGAAGAACCGGACCGCCGTCGAAGTTGAAGCGCATCGATGTCGCGAGGAAGCCCGCTTCGTTGCGCAGCTCGAAGCTGATCGCCTTCGTCCGCATGCGGATGGACTTGGCCGCGAAGGCTGGCAGCAGCTTGGCTTCTTCGAGGGCGTCGAAGAGCCAGGTCTCGCTGCCGCGCACGAAACCCTGGAGCCAGGCCTTGCGATCACTCTCCACGCCGGCCGCGACGAAAGTCGGATCGGCGGCGAGGCTCGAGCTGTCTGCGGCGCTCTCGAGGTCGGCGGTGCGCACGCTCCGCATGGTGGCGCCTTGGAGCGTTGCGCGGTCGTTGCTGATCAAGAGGCGCGTGCCCGCGAAGCCGACGAACACGAAGCCGGAGCAACCGAAGGGGTGGGCAATGCGTCGCGTCGTCGACGTTCGATCGATGGCCTCGAGGCGGTCGACGAAGTCCTGGACGAGCGACTCGTGCTCGCCCGCGTCGAGCATGAGCAAGAAGGTGCGGCCCTCCTTGGTCGTCTGGACCGAGAGCTCGACCTCGCGGTTCCAAAGGGCATCGAAGAGGCGCTGCTCCAAGCCCTGGCGCACGGCGAGGTCGCGAATCGTGCCCGTCAAATTGCGCAGCGTGCGAGTCAGCGGTGCTTCGAGTTCGCAAGCCGAGAGCCACGCGATGCGGAGCGGGTGCTCCTGCATGAGGTTCGCGAGCTGGTTCATGTTTTGCGCGCGGAGCCAGAGGCTGCTTTCCTTGGGTGCACTACGCGCGCGCGAACTCGAGGTCGAAGGGCTGGCCGTCACCCCGCTGTTGCTCGTTGCATTTTGCGCAAACGACGGCGCAGCAAGCAGGGCGGCGGCGGTCCAGGCTCGGGCCCAGGCGTGCCTAGGCAAGGTTCCTGGTGCGGCTCGGCGTCCGCATTCCTCAACGGCTCGAGCGTGGCGATGGCGAGTTGGCGAGCAAACGGTAGGAGTGCGGTCGAGCATGGCGATGCAGCGGTTCTCGAAGCTTGGCTCTCGAAGCGGGCTCCGGCGTTCGCCCCTGGAGGCAGGCCGGAGAGACTCGAGGCTTATCGGGCGTTGCGCTCGCCTACCTGTAGTCGGGCAAGGTGCGGGCGATGAGCAGGTCGTCGCCGCTCGGTGCTGCACTTGCCGCGTCGGTCTCGACGATGCCGTTCGGCCCGGCCGAGATGCAGCGCAACGTCACGCCGGCGTCCGCTGCGCTGTTTGCAAACTCGATGTAGTAGCTGCGTTGCCACGGATCGAGCTGCGGACGGGTTGCGGCATCGCCACCGTCTTCGAAGAGGCTCGCGAAGTCCTGGGGAAGCGGGCCGCGCCCCAAGGCGACCGGGCGCTGCGGATCGGTCAAGAAGCGCGCAGGGTCCGGCCCGAGGAGCTTCGGTGCGCGGCTCGCGCCGTGTTCAGCGAGCAAGGTGAGTTCGGCGATCGCGCGGTGGACCGACTTCGTGCGCAGGGCGTCTTGCATCATCCACGCGAAGGCGCCGAAGGTGAGGACGAGCGCGAAGAAGAGGATGGCGGTCGCCTGTATGAGCCCGCGCCACGGTCGCGAGCGGGGCGTGCCCTGGCCGGGCTTGACCGCTTGGAATTCCATACGCTCTGTATCGGAGCGCATCGCATCGCGGCCTTAGTTCCGGTCGCCGCATCGCAATCCCGACGCGTTGCTGCCTCCCGGAAGAGGTGAGAGGGCGATCCGAATGGAGAGAAGCCCTGCCTAATGCTTCTCGGATCGCCCCCCCGGGGTGATGGCCATCGTCTGCCTTTCGATCGCCATCAACCACGACCCCCACCTGTGCCCCCGCGGTCCTCCATTCGACCTCTGCGTGAGCCCTGCGTGCCTGTCTGGGGGGCCGCGGGTTGTGAAGGCGGCACCCGAAGGTGATCGCGTCCACGTCTCTGGTTTCCAAATCCCTCCAGTGCGAACCGAGGTTCGTCCCGAAGACTCTCTCTTTCCCGCACACGCCGAAGCTGACGCTTCAGCATGCCCTGCTGCGGAAGCACGCCTAAGAGCAAGGGCTGTGCCATACGCCGGAAAGAAGATGGCGCCGGCGTTTAAGTCGTTTCAGCGCATAGCCTTGTGGAGTGCAACGCCCATCGCCAACGCGAGCTTCACGCGGCGGGGCATTGTTCATGAGAACGATCGTTCCCATGCCCCTGGTGGCGCGTCGGGGTCTACTGCGGGAGCAGAGAGATCGAGTCGAGCCAGGTCGTGCCGGTGCCGAGGTGTTGGAATTCGAAGTCCGTACCCGGATTGCCTGCCCGGTACTCCCCACTCGTGAGCAAGTGAACCGAGTTGCCGTCATCGATCGCGACGTGCTCGATGACGAGGCCCGAGCTCGTCCACTGCCAAGTCAGTTCGAACTCGTAGCGGTGTGCAGGCACGATTTGGAAGCTCGTCGCCGCACCGCTGAGCAGCACATTGCCCGTGCCGTCGATCGTCATCATCGCCTTGAAGCCATGGATGGGGTCGCGATCGTCGCCGATCGCGAGTGTCGAATCCCAACCATCAAGCTCGAGGCCAAAGCGCAAAACGCGCTGCGTGCTCTCGATCGTGGGTAGGGTCATCGAACTTGCGGCCGTCAAGCCGATGCGCGGCACGCTCGAGGTCAGCACGTCGATCTTGGGCCGGAAGCCACCGAAGCGGACGGTCGTCGCTCCGATCTTCACATTCTGTCCCGAACTCGATCCCGACTGAGGAGTCGCAGCCCTGGGCAGGGCGAGCCCGCAGATTGCGAGCGCCGAGAGCGCCCATCGTGAAGTGAGGAATCGTGCTTGCATATGTCTCTTGCTCCGGAAGCGATATCGGCAAACGGAGGCAATGCGTGTAGTCCGTTGATGTGAATTTAGCGTTGCCGTCGCGTTATTGCAGGCCGAGGTCACGCAAACGCTTGTGAAGCCAGCGGCGTGTGATGCCGAGCTGCCTTGCGCTTGCTTCTCGGTGACCGCCGTTCGAATCCAGGGCTTCGGCGATCAGGCTGCGCTCGAAGAGGCGAAGCTGATCGTGCAGGCGAAGGCCCTGGACGACCGTGTGCCGCGCGAGCGTCGCGGCTGGCGCCGAAGCCTGGCTGTCGGCGCCAGCGTGCTCGGGACGCGCTGCGCCGAGCAGGTGTTCACCGAGGGCATCTGCTTCGGGTGTCAGCAAGATGGCGCGTCGCACACGATTGCGCAGTTCGACGACATTCCCTGGCCAGGCTTCGTCGCGCAGCGCCAAGACGACGTCCGGTCGGACAGGCCGCGAGCGGCGCCCGTTCTCCTCGAGAATGAGCTCACGCAGCAGCGTCGAGAGGTCGTCGCGTCGTTCACGTAGAGCAGGCATGCGCAATGTCGCACCGCCAAGGCGCCACGCGAGGTCGGCGCGGAGTTCACCGCGTTCGACGAAGGCCTCGAGGGGGTCGACCGCGATCGTGAGGATGCGCAAGTCGACCTTCACCTCGTCGGTGGCTCCGAGCGGCCGGAGGCCGCCGGACTCGATGACACGGAGGAGGAGGGCCTGAGCTCGTAGCGGTAGGCGCTCGACGTGGTCGAGGACGACGCTTCCTCCCGATGCTCGTTCGAGCAAGCCACGGCGGCTCGTGTCGGCGCCGGTGTAAGCACCGCGGACGTGACCGACGAGTTCGGCCTCGGCGAGTTGTTCGGGGAAGGCCGCGCAGTCGACGACGACCAGCGGGCCACCAGCGCGGTTCGAGCACTCGTGGACGTAGCGCGCGAGACGGTCCTTGCCAGAGCCGGGCTCTCCGAGGATCGTCAGCGGCAAGAGCGACGGCGCGAGCGCGCGCACTTCGCGACGCAGTGCACGGATCGCGCTGCTTTGGCCGCTCGGCCGCGACGGGCAAGCGCGCGTGTTCACCACTGCTGCTTCCGCGGGGAGCGTCGCCTCGACGCTCATGCCAACAGCGTCTTCGCGGGCGTCGAGGAGTTCGACGAAGTCCTGTGCGAGCCGCGACTGCCTCGTGCCGAAGCGATGCTCGACATCCGGATCTTGAAGCACGAGGCCGTGGTGGCGGCCGTGGACCGCCAGGTGACTCGCTATGGCGCGCGTCGGATACAGCGCTGACTCCACATCGAGATCTCGCGCGGCAAGGACGACCTGACTGCCGACCGGTCCACGTTGCAGCACGATCCACCTTCGGGCCCCAAGATGCTCCTCGCAGAATGCGCCGGCTTCGATGGCGTGACGCGGCATGGTGGTCGCGAAGAGGCGCGCGAGGGCGAGGTGAGCTGCATCGTCGACGCTCGTTGTCGCGGTTTGGCCAGCCAAGAGTCGTGCGAGGCTCGCTTCGACTTCGGACGCGCGGCGGCGCAGGAGCGGTAGGGCTGTCCGTGCACGGGAGCGCGCAGGGCCGGTGCGGCCAGCGAGGACGTTGCGCGCAAAATCGACGAGCAGCGGAGGGTTGCGTCGCGAGGACCAGAGGGCTCTGGCGACAAGGCGGCGCGCGTCGCCGACCTCGGTCTGCCATGCAGCTGCCATCGCGAGGGTCGACGCGGCCGACAGGGATCGACCGACGCTCAGGTAGCGCTCGGCGGCGCGCTCGGTGAACGCCGTGGACTCGCGCCGGCGATCGAGGCCGGCGAGCGCGCGGGCGCGCAGAGTGTCGGCGTAGGCTAGAACGGCCGGGCGTTCGTACTGGGACGTGGCCTCGACTTCGTCGAGTCGCGACAAGATGGCGTCGGGCGCGGCGCCGTGCTCGAGCGCCGTGTCGAGGAGCATGAGCTCGGCCTTGAAGCGAAGGACGCCTTCGTCGAGTTCGGCGATCGCGTAAAGGATCGCCTCGCGGGCGGCGACGCCGTCGAGGAGGTCGATCATCAAGTCGGCGTAGTTGAGGCGGACGATGGCGAGCGGGCGCTTCTCACCGAGGCGGGCGAGGCGGGCAGCGGCGCTCTCGAAGGTCCGCTTCGCGGCATCGACGCGCCCGAGCTTGTGTTCGAGGATGGCGATGCTGTTCTCGATTTCGGCTGCGCGGTACTCGTCGCCGCGCGCGAGCTGGGCGAGTAGCGCTCGGCCGAGCCAGCGCAGGGCGCGGTCGTGCTCCTCGGTATCGGAGAGGGCGACGCCGACGCGGAAGGCTGCGCTGGCGACGAGGTCGTCGTCGCGACGACTTCGTGCTTCGCGCACGACGCGCGCGAGGTCGAGTGTGCGCTGCTTCGCGCCGGCTTCGACCTTGCTCTCGCGAGCGCAGCGGTCGAGCGTCAAGTGCAGGCGGAGCTCCTCGGTCTTCGAAGTCGGGCCAGGCCGCGAGAGCCGCGTCGTCAGTACGTCGACCGCGTGGCGACCACGCCCTAGTTGGAGGAGGTTGCGCGCGTGTAAGTCGAGCGTGACCGCTGCGACTTCTTCGGGTGGACCTTGGGCGCAGAGCGCCGACGACACGCGGAGCGACTCTGCGTACTTGCCTTGGCGGTGCAGGACGCGGGCCCAGGCGAGGCGAAGCTCGGCGCTGCGCGAGCGTCGTGCGCCGAGCGTCTCGAGTTCTTGTTTTGCCGCGTCGACCTGATCGCTCGCGTAGTAGGCGCGCGCGAGGGCGAAGCGCATGCGCTTCGCGGCGTCGGGCCGCAAGCGCTGGCGGCCTTGTCCGGCGAGGAGGGCCTTGCGCAAAGCGATCTCGAGGTCGGCGCGCGCGCAGGGCGACTTCAGTTGCTCCGCCACGGTCAGCGCCCGAGCTGGGTCGCCGGCTTCGAGCGCATGCCACGCGCGCTGCTCCGGAAGATCCGCGTGTTGCGAGAGGAGCCGGTGCGCGAAGCTGCGTCGTGCTTCGCTGAGCTTGCCGTAACGCCGTCGCCGCTCGTTGATGTCGAGGTCGATCGACTTCGCTGTCAGCGAAACGCGCCTTGCTTCCACGAGCTCTCGCAGGCGCGCTTCGACTTCTTGGGCAATGTGCCCGAGGGACTCGAGGGCCGCCGTGCAAGCATCGAGCGACAGCGGTCCCGTCGCCGCGGCCACGAGAGCGAGCAAGTCGTGGTCAAGCCGCTTGGCCATCGAGCGCACCATGGACCGATTGTGCCCCTCGGGGGCGCGGCAGACAATCGACCGGCGCGCTCAAGCCGGAGCGGGGTGCTTGTCGACGAGACCCGAGTCTGCCCGCCTTCTGCGCGCGGGTCCCCCTTGTCGCCGGGGTTTGCCATGGTTTGGTCGCGTGGTCTCAACGTATCCGTCGTTGGAGCCGGTCTCGTCGTCGGTAGCCTTTGTGCCTTCGTCGCCGCGCGCTTCGTCGAAGCGCCGTCGCTCGCGAACCGCGCCGCTCTCTTCGAGCGCCTCGCGATCGAAGCAGAGCGAGCGCTCGGCCACGGGGATCGAGCGGGGTTCCGAGAGTGGGGGCAGACGATCGTCGACGCGAGCCAAGCTGTCGAAGGCATCCGTCTGCGCGCTGCGCGCGGTGACGTCATCGAGTTTCTGCCCGCCGAACTGGGCGCCGCCGCATCGGCTGGCCTGACTCTCGACCTGCCGAGCGGCGGCAAGCTCGACTTCGTGCTGCGCGCCTCGCCTTGGCTACCGCCTGCTGCGCTCGTCGCGACCTTGACAGCCGTCGCCGTCCTGTTGACGACCGTGTGGACGCTGCGTCGTCGGCTCTACGTGCCGCTCGAAGAGCTGAGCCAGCGCGTCGCGACGCTCGGCTACGCGGCCAGCGTCGGGCCGCTCGACGGCGCCTGTGCCGAGTTGAACGAAGTCGCTCTTCGACTCGAGGCTGCCGCGGCGCGCAGCGTCGAACGCGGCGGTACCAGCCGAGACGGTGCCAGCCGAGACGATGCCAGCCGAGACGTGAGGGAAGCTACGAGCGGCACGAGCAGGCGCAGTCGGGTTTCTGCTGTTGGTGCGGTCTCCGACGGCTCCGCAGGCAGGAAGGTCGACGAAGCGGAGCGCATCAAGGACGAGTTCTTGTCATCGGTTTCGCACGAACTTCGGACACCGCTGACCTCGATCCGCTCGTTCACCGAACTCTTGAAGGAGCTGGCGCCAGCCGATGACCCGGAGCTATGGCGGGAGTTCTTGCAGATCATCGAGACCGAAACGGATCGGCTCACGCGGCTGGTCGAAGGCCTGCTCGACATGTCCAAGGTCGAAGCCGAAGACCAAAGTCTCGACCTGGCGGCCCACGATGTCGCGGTCCTCATCGATGACGTGCTGTCGGCGCAGGCGGCCTCGCTCGTGATGGCCAAGCTCGAAGTCGAGGTCTTCGTCGATCCGACGCTGCCGCTCGCCAAGGTCGACGGCGATGCCCTGCACCAGGTCTTCTCGAACCTCGTCGCGAACGCCTGCAAGTTCGTGCCCGAGGGCGGGACCTTGCGCGTCAGCGCGCGCGAGGCAGAAGGCGCGGGCGCGGTTCTCGTCGTCTTCGAAGACTCGGGTCCTGGCGTGCCGCCGGACAAGCGCGAGGTCATCTTCGACAAGTTCACGCAAGGCAGCAGGGATCTCATGACCGACAAGCCGGATGGCACCGGGCTCGGCCTCGCGATCTGTCGTGGGCTCTTGACGCGCATGGGCGCCGAGATCAGCTGCAGCGGGTCGTCGGCCCTTGGCGGTGCTCGCTTCAAGGTCACGTTGCAGCGCGCCGAGTCGTCCTTGCGCCGCGCGGCGACGACTTCGCGCTTCGAGCGGATCAGCCGCACGCTGCGCGTGCCCGTCACGTCGGCGCGCTCGATCAACGGCGCGTGATTCGCACGTCCAGGGCGCCCGCTTCGACTTCGATGACGGCGCCGAGGCCGGGGATGGCCGCGACGAGCACTGCCCCGCGCACGTCGAGACTAGAACCTGCGTCGTGACGAAGACCGCGCTCCAAGAAGCGCTCGTCGATGGCCTGGCGCGCGCTCGTGCCGTAGAGCACGAAGAAGCGGCCACGGCGTTCGACGCGTCCTTCGACATGCAGCGCCCCGTCCGCAGCTTCGCTCACGTCGAGGTCCGTGGGACCGTCGACGAAACCGCGCTGTCCTAGAATCCTGGCGAGGCTGCCGCCTCGCACGCGCTCGAGAGCCGTCCGCGGCAAGCGCGGTAGCTCGCCCTCGACGCGAACAACGCTCGGGACCGCGTCGATGTCGAGCATGCTCGCGAAGTCCGTGCGCTGAGGGCCAGCGGCCGTCCAGCGCAAGACGCTTGTCTCGGGCGCAGTCTGCATCCAAGCGAGTGGTAGGTGGATCTGATCGCCGAGGTCGACCGTTTCGAGGGCACTGTGCCGGCTCAGAGACCCGAGGCCGCTGCTGTGCGCCACGAGCTCGGGCCTTACGTGGAGCGGCACGTTGATCAAAGCGTGGGGGATGAGTGTCCAGCTCTGGCTGGTCGCGATGGCTTCGAGTCCGCGCGCGTCGCGTTCGAGCGCGCCGCGACGGACTTCGAGCACGAAGCGCGCTTGCGCAGCGAAGAGCAGCGAAGCGACGAGCGCAACGCCAAAGACCAGCGCCGCGTAGGCCACGCGCACGCGCACTGCCAGGTGCAGCGTGATGCCGGCGCCGATGGCGGCGAGGAGCCCTTCGAAGGCGTGCGCGCGTAGGCCCATGGCCGTCGATGAGAGCAACCCAGAGCCGTCGGCGAGGTCGCTCCACCAATGAGAAGCGGCGAAGCGGACCGCCTGGTCATCGTGCACGACCGCAGCCAAGCCCAGGCCAACTGCCAGGTAGCCGATCGCGAGCAGAAGTCCGGCCGTCATTGCTGTGTTCGCGCGGACCGCGCCAAAGGTGAGCCCGAACACGAAGATACCTGCGCCGAGGCCGGGCGCTTCGCCCGTGATGCCGACCGAAGCCGCACCGAGCACCGCACCAACGAGGGCCGCTTGCCAGGGCCTGACTTTGACTTTGAGGACGAGGCTGACGACCGTAGCTACAAGCGCCGCGGCGACGAGCGGCGGCGCAGCGCCGACGGCGCTCGGGTCTTCGAGGCTCAAGGGCAAGAAGCCGATGGTGGCGAAGAGCGCGATCGAGGCGCGAGGGTCAAGTCCTCGACGCCACAGCGCGAAGGCCGCCGCGCTCGCGAGCAGAAGTGCAGCCACGAGTATGGTCAAGCGCTGGGTAGCTGGCGCTGCGTGAGCCAGGTCCAAAGACATCGCGCTTGCATCGAGGAGCGGGCCACCGATCCGGGCCCGTGCCGAAGCCGTCGCGATCGCGCCCGAAAAGAGCCAGTCTCCCGGTGCACGCGGCAGTTGAGCCACGACGCGGTAGCCAAGCACGGCGATGCCGAGCGACAGCGCCCACGCAAAGAGCAGGACAGCCTTCGATGCCATACCGGGTCGGTCTGAGTTGGCGTCTTTCATCGGGCCTGGCATGCGACGAGTCGGAGATCATGCAAAGAGGGGCGACATGACCATCATGCCGCCCCTCTCGATCGATGCAGCAGGCGCTGCGGGCTGGGCTCGGGCTCAGAAGCCGCCCATGCCCCCCATACCGCCCATACCGCCCATGCCGCCCATACCACCCATGTCACCACCGGCTGGCATCTTGGACTTGGCTTCGGGCACATCGCTGATCAAGGCGGCGGTCGTGAGCAAGAGGCTCGAGACCGACACGGCGTTTTGGAGCGCGGTGCGCGTGACCTTGGCCGGGTCGATGACACCGTTCTTCGGCAGGTCTTGGATCTCATCGGTAGCGGCGTTGTAACCCATGCCACCCTTGAGGTCCTTGATGCGCTGCACGATGACGTTGCCGTCGGCGCCGGCGTTGTTGGCGATCGTGCGCAGCGGCGCTTCGACGGCGCGGACGATGATGTCGCGGCCGAGCCCCTTGTCGCCTTCGAGGTTGAGGGCCTTCATCGCGGCCTGGCAACGCAGCAGGGCCGTGCCACCACCGGGCAGCACGCCTTCCTCGACCGCAGCGCGCGTGGCGTGCATGGCGTCCTCGACGCGAGCCTTCTTTTCCTTCATCTCGGCTTCGGTCGCGGCGCCGACGTTGATCTGGGCGACGCCGCCCGAGATCTTCGCGAGGCGCTCTTGGAGCTTCTCGCGGTCGTAGTCGGACGTCGTGCGCTCGATCTCGGCGCGGATCTGGCCGACGCGGGCTTGGATGTCCTTGGGCTTGCCGGCGCCTTCGATGATCGTCGTGTTGTCCTTCGTGAGGACGACCTTCTTGGCCTGACCGAGGTCGGACAGGGTGAGCGAATCGAGCTTGACGCCGAGCTCGTCGAAGATCGCGCGACCACCGCTGAGGATCGCGATGTCCTCGAGCATGGCCTTGCGGCGGTCACCGAAGCCCGGCGCCTTCGCGGCGGCACAAAGGAAGATGCCGCGGAGCTTGTTGACGACCAAGGTCGCGAGCGCCTCGGCCTCGACGTCCTCGGCGATGACGAGCAGCGGGCGGCCCGACTTGGCGACGCTCTCGAGCAACGGGAGCATGTCCTTGATCGAGCTGATCTTCTTTTCGTGCACGAGGACGTAGGGCTTGTCGAGCACGCACTCCATCTTGTCGGCGTTCGTGACGAAGTGCGGGCTCAGGTAGCCCTTGTCGAACTGCATGCCCTCGACCCAGTCGACGTTCGAGTCGAGCGACTTGCCCTCTTCGACCGTGATGACGCCGTCCTTGCCGACCTTCTCGAAGGCGTCGGCGATCATCTTGCCGATCTCTTCGTCGTTGTTCGCGGCGATGGTGGCGACTTGCGCGATCTCGGACTTGTCCTTGATCGGCTTCGCCATCTTGCGGATCTCGGCGATCGCGGCCTCGACGGCGGCTTCCATGCCGCGCTTGAGCGCGATCGGGTTGGCGCCCGCGGTGACGTTGCGGAGGCCTTCTTCGAAGATGGCTTCAGCGAGAACCGTCGCGGTCGTCGTGCCGTCGCCGGCCACGTTCGAAGTCTTGGTCGCGACCTCTTTGACGAGCTGGGCGCCGATGTTCTCGTAGCGGTCTTCGAGTTCGACTTCCTTGGCGACGGTCACGCCGTCCTTGGTGACGGTCGGCGATCCGAAGGACTTCTCGATGATGACGTTGCGGCCACGAGGACCGAGGGTGACTTTGACGACCTTCGCGAGCTTGCGGAGACCTTCGCGGATCTTCTCGCGTGCCTCCTGGTCGTAGGCGATGCGCTTGACAGCCATGTTCTTCTTCTTCCTTGGGGATTGTCTGTGAGGGGAAGCGTGTTGCTTGCTTCGATCGCTTTGAAGGTGCCGATCAGCCGACGACGGCGAGGATCTCGTCCTCGTTCATGATCAAGTACTCTTCGCCGTCGATCTTGATCTCGGTGCCTGCGTAAGAGGTGAAGAGCACGCGGTCGCCCTTCTTGACGCTCATCTCGGCGTGCTTACCGCCTTCGAGGAGTCGACCCTTGCCGGTCGAAATGACGACGCCTTCCTTGGGCTTCTCCTTGGCGCTGTCGGGGAGGACGATGCCGCCGCGCGTCGTGGTCTCGGCCTGCACGCGCTGAATGAGGACTCGTTCGCCGAGGGGGACGATCGTCGGGGTCTTGGTCTTGGCCATCTGCTTTTTCTACTCCGGAAGTCGAGGGTTCGGATCTGTGGATGGAAGGGTCGAAGGGGAAGCGTCGCCCCGCCTTCGCTGTAAACGAAAGAGCAGGTCGAGCGGCACTGGGAGCTCGGAGCTCCGGGTCGCGCTCGGCCCGATGAGCCGCCGCAGGTGAGCGTCGAAGAGTCGGCTCAGCGGGTGGTCGGGGCCAAACGGCGTGGCGGCGAAGATGCGGCACAGCTCGTTGACCCGAGCGAGCAGTTGCTCGACTTGGAAAGGTTTGGTGAGGAAGTCGAAGGCGCCGATCGCGAGTGCGGTGTCGCGCTCCGTCTCGCTGGCTTCCGCCGAGACGAGGATGCAGGGGAGCGGGCCGCTTCGCATCGTCCGCAGGGCCTCGAGGACCTGGATGCCCGTGAGTCCTGGCATGTGCAGGTCGAGGATCGAGAGCAGCGGGTCGGCCTCGCGCACGACGCGAAGGGCAGCATGTCCGTCTGCTGCTTCGAGGACCTGGAAGCCGAGCCGGGCGAAGAGTTCGCCGAGCGCGTCCCGCAGGCCGTCGTCGTCATCTGCCACGAGGATCCGGTGCATCACGCACGCGGGCTAGCAAGCTCCATGCCGCGCGCCAAGCGGGCCTCGGTTCGCGGTCTAAGCGCTTTCAGGAGACGCGTTTAGCGCCTCGACGCTGCCTGGCCGCGATGCTCGAGCTTGTCTCCCGTGCCAAAGTGGCGCGGGACCGCGCCGTGCCGGCTGACACGGTGACAGCCCGCGGCAAGGAGAAGTATCAGCGCCGCGATGGCGCTGGCGGCTCGGCCTTGCGTGCTCCTGGTGCGGGCTTGTCGCCTCCCTCGTCCTTGTCCGCCGGCGCGCCCGACGAAGCGCGCAGCGCCTCGCGCTCACGGGCGATACGCTCCTGCGGCGCGCCCGTCTCTTCGAGCCAAGCGATGAGGCGCACGCGCGCTTCGCGCTTCGGTCGACGGCGGAGAGCGTGCTCGAGGGCGGCGATTGCAGCGTCACGGTCGCCCTGCGTCCAAGCGATGCCGGCCAGGTTCTCGAGCGGGAGCGGGTCGCCTGGTCGCAGCACGACGAGCGTCTTCAGGTGCTTCTGCGCTGCCTCGAAGTCTCTTCGCGCGATCGCGATCTCCGAGCGCAGAGTCAGCAAGCGCTGGTTGGTCGGGTCTGCCGCGCCAAGGCGCTCGGCGATGGCGTGGGCCTCGTCGACGTTGCTGCTGTTCAAGAGAAGCTGGGCCGCGTCGCGCTGCACGGCGACGTCCGGGCCGGCGTTCGCAGCCGCCTGCCGCGCGTAGTCGCTCGCGAGCAAGGGGTCAGAGGCGACGCTGAGCCTCGCTAGCAGGAGGGCGGCGCGGGCATGTTTGGGATCGAGCTTGAGGGCCGCGGTGGCGTGGCGCTGAGCTGCTGGTGCGTCGTTCTGCAATTCGGCGCAGACGGCGAGTTGCTGCCAGGCTTCGGCGTGCGACGGCGCTTCTTTGACGACCTTTTCGAGCAGTGACTTTGCCGCACCGATGCGCGCCTTCGTGATCAGGCCCATCGCAACTTTGAGGTCGTGGAAGGGGCCCTTGGTGCCTTCGCTCGGCTTGACGACCGTCGGCTTGGAGCGCGGCTCCGCGGCCGGCGGCTTCGACTTCGAAGGCGCCTGACTCGCGAGACCAGGCGCGAGCAGCGCAAGAAGCAGGGCGCAGCAATGCAGGTCGTTTTGTTGCGTCGTTCTCTTCACCACTTCACCTGTTCTCGGTCTCAGTTCAGGGGCCGAACTTTGATCTTGTGTGTGTCCTCGGTCCAAGCGCCGCTGCGCGGGTTGCGCCAGCGATTGGTCGTCGTGACCAAGAACTCGCCTTGGTCCGTCACATCGAAGAAGAGGCCGACGAAGCCCGTGCCGAAGCGTTGCGTCTCGCCATCCTGGACGCGGCAAATGCGGCCTTGGTCGTTCGCGAACCACTCGATGTCCGATGACCAAACGGGCTCGAGCTCACCGCCGCTGAGCTTGGCGCCGACGACCTTCTGGATGCGCAAGTGTTGGCGCCCACTCGCATCGCTCGTGATTTCGTAGCGGTGGAGGTTGCGGACCGGATCGCGACGCGTGGTGCTCGCGAGCAGCTCCCGTTCGATGCGCTCGAGGATCTCGCGGTAGCCGACTTCTTGGCGCAGCTTGGCCTGGTCGGTGCGGTTGACGGAGTTGACGACGTCCGCGGCGGTGAAGGTGATACCGAGCACGGCAACGATGAGGCTCGTCGAGACAGCGAGCTCGACGATGGTCGTGCCGCGCTCACCGCCCCGCCTCGTCGGGTCGACATCACAAAGCGGAAGACTCGTCCTCATGTGCATTACTTGTTGCCCGTCGTTCGAGCTGCTGTCTCGTCTGGCGCCGTCGGAGGCGGAGGCGCGCCGATGGCAGTTGTCTCCGGTTCGACCGCAGGTAGGAGCCCCGGATCCGTTTCGTCGGTGGGCGGTGGCGGCTCGCCCTCGATCCCTGATGGTGGCGGCGTCGGCGTCGGTGTCGGCGCTGGGCCTCCAGCCGTGGGCGGTGGGATCTCGGGAACGGTTCCCGTGATGTAGTTCACACCGCCGTCCAATGAGGTCAGGTTGGGGTCGGCGGCGCGCAGCGTCTCGACGACCAGGCGGTTGTCGTAGTAGATCTCGAGGCGCATCAGGTCGCTGCGCGCCTCGCGGTCATCGAATTCGTCGCCGTCTCCGTTCACATCGCGCGTCACGCGCACGCGCCAGGTGCGGTTCAGGTCGTTGCCGCCAAGCTTGAAGCTGTGCCCATCCTGGTTGACTGGACAGACCAGTTGCGAGAGCGTCACCGTTCCGAGGTCCTGGTCCGCATCGAAGAGCGCGTCGAGTTGCTGCGCCGTGGCCGGACTCGCGCCAGGGTTGCCGAAGGGCACGCGCCGCAGTCTGTTCACGAAGTCGTTCGCGAAGAGCTGCAGCTGGTAGTTCGTCTCGACCACGCGGCGAGTCGTCATCGCGGTCCTCGTCCCCGAGTGCAGGGCGTAGATGACGACGACGCAGACGAAGAGGGTCACGCAGACGTCGATGAGGCTGAAGCCTGCTTCCGAGTCTCGCAACCCGATCACTTCGCGTTCTCTTTGCTTGTCGTGCATGTCTGGCATCTCAGTTCTTCTGGATCGCCACGCAGATCCCCGACCAGCGCCGCTCGCTGCTCGCAGGCTCGACGATGGCGGCCATGCTCGGTGCGGCAGGTACTTCCTGGACGCGCCGGGATTCCCAGCTGCTCGTCGCGAGCTCGTACTTGCCGAGCTCGGGTTCGGGCACCGCGGAAGCGGTCTTCGCGATGCTCGGCTGCGCTGCTTCCCCATCGGGTGCCAGCCACAGCTTCGTGATCGTGAGCAAGACGACGATCGAACTCATGACGATCGCAGTCCACTTCGGATCGCGCAGTCGCTCCATGACGGCCTCCCTCCTCAGAACAGATCGTGTCTCCGGGACCAAGGTGCTCGCAATCGTCGAACGGGTCCCGCGCCTTCATCGACCGTCGCTGTACTCATCTTCAACGCTCGGTCCCTCGAGGAAGGTCCCTGGGTGCATCGGCGCGCTGTGGGCGACTGTATGGAGGCGCCAAATTTTTGAGCGATCGAGCTGCGCTTGTATCTGCCCGTGAGCCGATCCCTTGAGAGATCAAAGCCGCGGAGCTTCGCGACGGTGTTCACGCATCGTTCGGGCCAGCGGGCTAGGACAAAGGACTGCGCATGCGGAAGTCGATGATCGCGATACTCGTCACCGGGCTCGGTGCATGTCTCTTGACGACCGTGCTCATGGGGCACTTGTTGTCGCTCGAGCCCGATCTGCGACTGAAGGGCAAGATCGCTGACGAGTTCGTGAAGGCCTTCGGCCAGCGTTCGCAGCGCGAGCCCGCCCTCGTCGTCAAGAAGCCCGACGAAGATGAGCTGCGCAACCATGACGCCGAAGCCGCCGTGCGCGTCGTCGCCAGGCTCTGGCCCAAGCCCGAGGAGGACATCGAGGTCTTGATCGAAGACGTCGCCGCCTTCGTCTGGAAGCAGGACTACGGCGCGCCCATTCACGAGGTGCAGGTGCGCTGGCAGAACCCGAGCAACCGGCGCAGCGAGCGGCGCATCGTCGGACAACCGGGCAAGACGCGGGTGTTGAACCTCTATGGTTCGACCACGAACCGCTGAGATCAGCGTCGCGTCGGCAAGGCTGCCCGCGTCCAGCGGTAGAGCCCCTCGTCGAGCTTGGACAGCGGCGCGCCGTGGGCGGGGGCCTCTTCGATGTCCGGCAGAATGACGACCGCGCGCGCGCCTTCATCGCCGAGGGCGTCGACCAAGTGATCGCGTCCGAGGAGGTGGGCGTGGCCAACGATGACGAGGTCGATGGTCTTCTTTGCTTCTTGCCGCGCGCGCTGCAAGACCGTGGCCATTACAAGGTCGCGCTCGTCGAGCGCGAGGCGCGGCACGGGCTCGAGCGCGCGCAGGTCGAAGTCGAGCTGCCGGGCGCTCCCCAAGAGGCGACGGTAGAAGGCCGCGTGGATGCCGCGGGCGCCCTCGAGCCACGACTCGGGCCAGCGACGGCGCAGGGCGGCACGCAGAGTCTCGAGCTCGTCGTCGCTGCGTAGCCAGGCGGCGACGCGGGCCTCGTCCTCCAAGCCGATGAACTCGACGAAGACGCGCAAGCGCGCGCGGGCGCGCTTCGCGAGCTGAGCGGAGCGCTCGACGAGCGCGTGGATACGTTCGTGGAGGAGCATGTCGTCGTGCACGTCGCCGACCAGCATGAGACGTCCTTCGAGAAGCGCTTGGTCCAGGTCGTCGTAGGTCGCGCGTCCGAGGCCAAAGCTCGGCACGCTCGCATAGTGCTCGCCCTTGTAGTCGCTCAGGCGGGTTCGCGAGGTCATGCTCGGCTTCCGCGGCTGCATCACGCAAGCCGTGAGCGCCGAAGCAGTGAGGCCGATCGCCAAGAGGCGTCGGCTATGCTCGTGCCCGACCGGCGGCATCAGTCCGCCGAAGAAGGAACGAGAACCGCATGCAACGACGCTTCGAGCAAAAGACTGTCCTTGTTACTGGCGCAGGCAGCGGCATCGGCCGCGCTAGCGCCCAGCGCTTCCTCGCCGAGGGTGCGCACGTCCACCTCGTCGGCCGGCGAGCTCCAGCCCTCGAAGAAACGCTCCGCACGAGCGCCGCGCCCGACAAGGGGCGCATTCTCGTCTGTGACGTGACCGACGTCGATGCGGTGGACAATGCCGTGGCTCATGCCTTGGATGATGGGCCCATTCACGTCCTGGTCAACAACGCGGGCCTCGGCGGCCCCAACGCCCTCTCTGGCCCAGGTGAAGACCGTTGGCGCGACATCCTCGCCGTCAACCTCGATGGCGTTTTCTTCGTCACGCGCGCCGTCGTCGCTGGCATGCCAGAGGGCAGCGCCATCGTCAACGTCTCGTCGGTGCTCGGGAAGTTCGGCGTTCCTGGCTACACGGCCTACTGCACCTCGAAGCACGGGATCATCGGCTTCACGCGCGCGCTCGCCCTCGAAGTCGCGTCGCGGCGCATCACCGTCAACGCTGTCTGCCCTGGCTGGACCGACACCGAAATGGCCCGGCAGGGCATGGACTTGCTCGCTGCCGCCACCGGCGCGAGCTTCGAAGATGCGCGCCGCGATGCCCTCTCCCTGGTGCCGCTCGGCCGCATGATCGAGCCGGGCGAAGTCGCAGGTCTGATCGCGTGGCTCGCGAGCGCCGAGGCGAGCGGAATGACGGGTCAAGCCGTCAACTTGTCGGGCGGCTCGGCGATGTGGTGAGCGTTCTCAAACCGACGCTTCACTCGCGCCCTTGCGCGCGTCGCCGCGGCTGTTGGCGCTCTGGCCCTTCGTGCTGGTCACGCGCTCGAGATAACGCCGCAGGCCCGCAGCTGGGACGTTGTGCCTGGCGAAGAGCTCTTCGCGCTTTTTCAGGCCGCTCGCGAGCTCGCGCGCAGCTGCCTCGGAAGGGCGCTCGGCCAGCAGCGCTGCTTCGAGGTGGCGCAGGTCGCTGTCGCCGAAGAGCTGGAGGCGCTCGAGGGGCTGCGGGTCCCGTCGTTCGTCGTCGAGCCAGTACGTGCCCCGCAAGCCGAAGTAGCGCACGAGCCCGGGGAGATGGGTCAGCGTCACCGCCGATCGTCCCTTGCAGATGTCGGTCATCGTCTGTGGGGCGATGCCGAGAAAGCTCGCGAGGTCCTTCTTGCGGCGTCGTGACAAGCTGAGCTGCAGCTCGATTTTCTCGTGAATCGGGAAGGCCATGAAGGCGGGAGGATACCCTGTCATGCGGCGCCATGTCGCCATTCGCATCGGACTTTCATGGACGGGCGCCGGACAATGGTCCGCGATCTTCATCTCCTCCATCGGGAACCCTCGAAGCGAGGGCAGCCTCTCACGCCGCTCACCATGCGTATCCTGTCAGCAAAAGTCCGGAGCCTCGCGGTTGGCGCCATCCTCACCGCCGCCATCGTCCTCGTCCTGCTCTGGCTCATGGGCTACTTCCATGACAAGATTCCGATCGGGCCTGTGCGCGAGGTTCTGCGCCGCCACCCGGACGCGGCCGTCCTGACGCTGCGGGAGGTCGAGGTGCCGGTCGTCGAGACGGCCATCGGCAGCATCGAAGCGACGCGGCGCATCCGCGTCGGGGCCCAGATCCTCGCGCGCGTCGAGGCCGTGCACGTGACCGCGAGCCAGCGCGTCGCCGAGGGCGACGTCCTCGTCGAGCTGGAAGACCATGACCTGAAGGCCGCGGTCGCCGAGGCCGAGGCTGCGCTTGCCTCGGCCAACGCTGCGCGCGCCCAGGCCCAGCAAGACCTCGATCGCAGTCAAGGGCTGCGCGAGCAGGACATCGCTTCGAAGGAGCGCGTCGAGCGCGCGGTCACCGCAGTCCAACGCGCGACCTCCGAGGTCAAGCGGCAAGAAGAGCAGTTGAGCCAGGCGCGCACGCGACTCGGCTTCGCGACCATCCGCGCGCCGAGTGCCGGCATCGTCATCGACAAGCACATCGAGCCCGGAAACCTCGCGACCCCAGGCCAGGACGTCGTCACTCTCTACGATCCAGAGCACCTACAGCTCGTCGCCAGCGTGCGCGAGGCGCTCGCCACCAAGCTGAAGCCTGGCGACAGCGTCGCCGTCCGCCTCGACGCCCTGGACCTCGCTTGCGAAGCGAAGATCGCGCGCATCGTCCCCGAAGCGAGCCGCGCGAGCCGGTCCTTCCGCGTCGAGGTGACCGGGCCCTGCCCGCCCGGCGTCCTGTCGGGCATGTTCGGACGCCTCGACATGAGCGTCGGCACGCGTCGTGAACTGCACGTGCCGCGTGCCGCAGTGCAGCGCGCGGGCCAAGTCGACCTCGTCTTCGTCGTCGCAGGCGACCGCGTGTCGAGGCGCTTCGTGCGCCTCGGCCGCGAGGTCGATGGCGGCGCCGCTCTTCACTACGAGGTCCTCGCTGGCCTCAGCGACGGTGAAGTCATTCTCGCCGATGCCAAGACCGCCGTGGTCGAAGTGCTGCGCGAGGGTGCGCGATGAGCGAGGAACGGACTCCCCTCTCGGCGCGCCTCGTCGAGGTCTTCCTCACGGGCCGCCTCACGCCGCTCCTCATGGCCTTGTCGCTCGTCGCTGGCGCGATCGCGCTCTTCGTGACGCCGCGCGAGGAAGAGCCGCAGATCGTGGTGCCAGTCGCGGATGTCTTCTGCGACGTGCCCGGCGCTTCGGCCGCTGAGGTCGAGCGCGTGGTCTCGACGCAGCTCGAGCTCTTGCTCAGCGAGATCGATGGCGTCGAGTATGTCTACTCGATGAGTCGCGCCGACCAGGCGGTGGTCACGGTGCGCTTCTTCGTCGGCGAAGATCGCGAAGACAGCCTCGTGAAGCTGCAGACCAAGCTGCAGCAGAACCTCGATCGCATCCCGCCGCAGGTTCGATCCTGGGTCGTCAAGCCGGTCGAGGTCGACGACGTGCCGATCGTCGCCTTCGCGTTCTACTCCGCAGAGTACGGGGACTACGACTTGCGTCGCCTCGCCGAAGAGGTCGAGCGCCGGCTCGGCTCGGTCGAGGGCCTCGGTCGCTCGCAGGTCATCGGCGGGCCGGCACGGCGCGTGCGCGTCGAGATCGACCCCGAAGCCATGGCCGGGCGCAAGCTCACCCTCGCTGGCCTCGTCCGCGCCATCGAAGGCGCGACGCGGACGGCGGCAGGCGGCGTGCTCGTGCGTGGCAGCGAGATCGTCGTCGATGCGGCGCCGATCGTCGAGCTCGGTTCGCGGCTTGCCGACGTCGTCGTCGGGACCGATGGTGACATACCCATTCTGCTTGGCGAGGTCGCCAGCGTGATCGATGGCCCGGCCGAGCGCACGAGCTACACGCGCATCGGCTTCGGTCGCGCCGCTCCCGAGGACGTGCCCGCGGCCTTGCGCAATCCCGGCGACGACCACGCGATGGTCACGCTCGCGGTCAGCAAGCGCAAGGGCGCGAACGCGGTCTGGGTCTCGCGCGCCGTGCAGGATCGCGTGGATGAGCTCGCGGGCGATATCCTGCCGGACGGCGTCTTCGTCCACGTGATTCGTGACTACGGCGCGACCGCGGACGCAAAGGTCAACGAACTCGTCGAGGCCCTCGCGGTCGCCGTCATCATGGTCATCGCCTTGCTCGCGATGATCCTTGGCTTTCGCGAGGCCCTCATCGTCGCGGCCGCCGTCCCGCTGACCTTCGCGTTGACGCTGCTCGTCAACTACTTGGCGGGCTACTCGATCAACCGCGTGACGATGTTCGCGCTCATTCTCGCGCTCGGGCTCGTCGTCGACGATCCGATCGTCGACGTCGAGAACATCCACACCCACTTGAAGAAGGGCAAGAAGAGCGCCTACCGCGCCGTCCTCGACGCGGTCAACGAGGTGCGCCCGCCGATCATCATGGCCACGCTCGCGGTCATCGTGAGCTTCCTGCCGATGTTCTTCATCACTGGCATGATGGGCCCGTACATGGCGCCGATGGCGCTCAACGTGCCGCTCGCGATGCTCGCGAGCTTGCTCATCGCCTTCACGGTGACGCCCTGGCTCAGCTACATGGTCTTGCGCAAGCACGTCCACGCGGTCGAAGGCGCCGACCGCGACGAGGTCGAGGTCCTCGCTGCCCCGAAGGGCCTCTACGCGAACTTGATGCGGCCCTTGCTGCGCTCTCCGCTCCTGCGCTGGTCCCTGCTTGCCTTCACGGGTTTGCTCTTTGTTGCCTCGGGCTTCCTCGCCCTCGATCGTCGTGTGCCGCTCAAGATGCTGCCCTTCGACAACAAGAGCGAGCTGCAGGTCGTCGTCGACACCGACGAAGGGACGAGCCTGGAGGCGACCGAGGCGGGGACCGCCGAGCTCGCGGCGCACTTGCGCGGGCATGCAATCGTGCGCGACGTCTCGACCTTCGTCGGCCTCGCTTCGCCGATGGACTTCAATGGCATGGTGCGGCAGTACTATCTGCGACGCGCGAGCAACGTCGCGGACCTGCGCATCAATCTGGTCAGCAAGCACGATCGGGACGAGCAGAGCCACGACTTCGGCGCGCGCGTGCGCAGCGAGCTCGAGCAGATCGCGCGACGCCACGGCGCGCGCATCAAGGTCGTCGAGGCGCCGCCCGGGCCGCCCGTGGCGGCGACCTTGACCGTCGAAGTCTACGGGCAGGAGCACACGAGCTACGCCGACCTGCGCGCGGCGGCGACGAAGCTCGCCACGCGCCTCGAGCGAGAGGCAGGCGTCTGCGACGTCGACACGAGCCTCGTCGCGCCGCAGGCGCGACTGCGCTTCCGCCTAGATCGTGACAAGGCCGCCGTGCACGGTCTGCGTGACCTCGACGTCTCCGAGCTCCTCGAAGTCGCGACGAGTGGCAAGGTGGTCGCGACCTTGCACACCGAGCGTGACGCAGCTCCGCTCGGTATCGAGCTGCGGGTGCCGCTCGCAAGGCGCAGCTCCGAGGCCGACTTGCTCGACTTGCCGGTCGGCACCGCGGCGGGTACGAGCGTCGCTCTGTCCGAAGTCGGCTCCTTCGAGCCGTCGCGCATCGATGATGTGATCTTCCGTAAGAACATGCGTCGTGTCGCCTACGTCTTCGCCGACGTGGTGGGGCGGCCGCCGGCGGACGTCATCTTCGATGTCGGGGCCGATCAGCTCGCGCCGTCGGCCGAGGAGCCTGGCGCGCCATCCAAGGAGCGCGAGCTCACGGCGCGCAGCTTCTTGAAGAACGGCGCAGGCATTCCGTGGCGCATCGAGGAGGACATCGAGCTCGAGTGGGCCGGCGAAGGCGAATGGAAGATCACGCTCGACGCTTTCCGCGACCTTGGCATCGCCTTCTTCGCGGCCTGCTTTGGCATCTACGTCTTGCTCGTCTACGAGACGTCGAGCTACCTCATGCCGCTCATCCTGATGTTGGCGATCCCCTTCACGATGATCGGCATCATGCCAGGCTTCTGGCTGCTCAATTTACTTGGCGCTGACCAGGGCCAGGCCGGCGGCCAAGGCCTCGTGTTCTTCACGGCGACCGCGATGATCGGCATGATCGCGCTTGCCGGCATCGCGGTCCGCAACTCCATCCTCTTGATCGAGTTCGTGCGCCGCGCCGAGGCGCTCGGCCACAGCACACGCGACGCGGTCATGCACGCGGGCGCGGCGCGCTTCCGTCCGATCCTGTTGACGGCTGGTACCGCAATGCTCGCGGCCCTGCCGATCACCCTCGACCCGATCTTCTCGGGGCTCGCCTGGGCGCTGATCTTCGGCCTGCTCGTCTCGAGCGCCTTCACGCTGGTGCTCGTGCCGCTGGTTTACACGATGGTCTATGGGCGGCGCTGACCTTGCGTTGATGGAGCAGAGCGGCTAGCGCCCGACGGTCCAGCGGTCGCCGCCGCTCAGCGAGACGCCGAGCGTGTTGGCTTGCTGGTCGAGGACGGTCCACTGCGAAAAGAACGTCAAACCCAAGAGCTTGTTGTCTTGTGGTATTGCGAGTTGGAGCTGCGCGCTGCCGTTGCTCGTGGTCGTTGTGCCGGTGAGCACATCGAACGACACGTAGATCGAGCAGCCAGGCGCTCCGGCTGGGCCGAGGTCGAGCGGCAGGGAGAAGGCGCCCCATTGTGAAGTGCTCGCGCCGATCGCGTAGAGCGCGGCGCTGCTCGGCTTGGCGTTGAGGAGTGTCGCGTTGGAGGTTCGACCGAGTACCGGCGCAAGCGAGGTCGTGATCGTCGGGACGAGGCTGGCCTGTCCGCGTGCCGTGCCGCTCGTCGAGTAGC
>CALLZN010000155.1 GCA_937858895.1 uncultured bacterium
GACGCTCCGCGAAGTGGACGATCCAGCTCTCGGTGCCGGCCTTCACGCCGGGTAGGGCTCGCTGAGTTTGGGAGACGACGCCGTTGGCGTCCTGCGCGACGCCGACGGCGCCAAACGAGAGCGCGGCAGTGATAGCCGCGAGAAGTGTGCTTCGCATGTCGTGGGGACCTGTGGAAGAACGCGTGGGACTAACTGAGAAGTAGAGCGACGAGGGACCAGGCTTTGACCGGCTCTTCGCCGTTGACTCGTCGACGCAGGACTCCAGCGTCGCGGTTCCGTAGAAAGTATCCCCGATTCTCCGCGCCCTGATCGTACCGGTCCGTGACTATGATCGGAGCCCAGCGCGTATGGCTTCCGATCGCATCGTCGTTCTTGATTCCCACACCGCGGGTGAACCGACCCGGGTCGTGACCCGCGGCGCGCCGGTATTCGGCCCAGCGTCCGCGGCCGAGCGAGCGCGCGTGTTGGCGCGAGACCATCGGAGCTTCCTGCGCACTGTGGTGACCGAGCCGCGTGGGCACGAAGCAATGGTAGGAGCCTTGGCCCTCGAACCCTCGTCCGCGGACGCCGTCGCCCAGGTCATCTTCTTCAACAACGTCGGCTGTCTTCACATGTGCGTGCACGGCACGATCGGCGTGGCGGTCACGCTGCGGCACATAGGCCGCATTTGCCAGGGCCGGCACAAGCTGGAGACTCCGGTCGGGCCGGTCTACTTCGAAGTCCTCGCTGACGGGAGCGTCGCGGTCGACAACGTCCCGAGCCGACGCGCCTTCGAAGGCGTCGAAGTGCCGACCGAAGCGCATGGCACGGTCCGCGGCGACGTCGCCTGGGGCGGCAACTGGTTCTTTTTGATCGATGATCACGAGGCGCGCATCGACCTCGATAGCATCGACGACTTGACGCGGCGCAGTTGGGACGTCCGCCAGTCGCTGCAGCGCCATGGCGTCCGCGGCAGCGATGGACTCGAGATCGATCACGTCGAGATCTTCGGTCGGCCGACGCTGGAGGCAGCGAAGAGCAAGAACTTCGTCCTCTGTCCGGGCAAGGCTTGGGACCGCTCGCCCTGCGGGACCGGCACGAGTGCCAAGGTCGCTTGCCTTGCCGCCGATGCCTTGCTCGCTCCAGGTGAAGTCTTCATCCAAGAGTCGACGATCGGCAGCGCCTTCGAGGCTTCGTACCGCCTCGCAGGTGAAGCCGATGGGCTGAACGCCGCGATCAGCGGAGATGGTCCATGGGTCGTGCCAACGATACGCGGGCATGCCTACATGACGGGCGAGACGACCTTGCTCGTCGACCCGCGCGACCCCTTCGCGTTCGGCTTCGCGCGGCTCAGCCACGAGGCGTGACTTGCGAAGTCACGACGTCATCGTCGTCGGCGCGGGCATCGTTGGCGTCGCGTGCGCCTGGGCCTTCGCATGTGAGGGACTCGAGGTCTTGCTTCTCGATTCGCGCCCGCCAGGCAATCACACGAGTGCTGCCGGGATGGGGCACGTCGTCGTCATGGACGACTCCGAAGCGCAGATGCGGCTCACGACGCGTGGACGAGCGCTTCTCTCGGCCTTCTTGGCAGAGGTGCCAGCCGGGCTCGCGGCGCCGATCGAATACGAAGCAACGGGGACGCTCTGGATCGCAGAGGACGAAGCGAGCGCTCTCGCGGTGCGCGCGAAGCGCGACGCCTACGCGAACGAAGGCGTCGCCGCCGAAGTCCTCGACCGAAGCGCCTTGCGCGCTGCCGAACCGTGCCTCGCTCACGACCTCGAGGCTGGCCTCCTCGTGCCGGATGACTTCGTCGTGTATGCGCCGACCGTCGTCCAAGCGCTGCTCACCGAAGCGCGCGCCAAAGGGGTGCGCTTCGAGGCTAAGGAAGTCGTGCACGTCGGCCCGCGCAGCGTCCTCGCGCGTGATGGTCAGCGCTTCGAGGCCGACTGCGTCGTCGTAGCCGCGGGTGAGTCGTCGCTCGGGCTCATCGAAGTCGCCGACCTCGAGAACGAGCAGCGCGCCGCCTTCGACGCGCTCGCCATGCGCCGGCGCAAGGGCCAACTCATCATCACCGAGCGCTACCCTGACTTTGCTCGCCACCAGTTGGTCGAGCTCGGCTACCTCGCGAGCGCGCATGGTCATGCCCGCGCTTCGGTGGCGTTCAACTTGCAACCGCGCGCGACGGGGCAAGTGCTGCTCGGCTCTTCGCGTGAGTACGACGCCGCAGACGACGGCGTCGACCAAGATGTGCTCTACCGCATGGTGAAGCGCGCCGAGCGCTTCGTCCCGCGCGTGACAGACCTGCAGGTCCTGCGCTGCTGGTCGGGCTTTCGGGTCGCGACCGAGGACCACCTTCCCTACGTCGGCCCGCTGTGGCAGGGCTCTTCGCTCTTGCTCGCGTGTGGGCACGAGGGGCTCGGCATCACGACGGCACTGTCGACGGCGCGCTTGCTCCGCGACCACGTGCTCGCGCGGCCTGACACGAGCTTCCCCATCGAGCCCTATCTGCCGACGCGCCACACGGTCGTGCTAACTCGGTCTTCAACAAGCGGAGACGCGCGTGGAGCGGATTGACTTCGTTTGCGATGGTCACACGTTGAGCGTTCGACCTGGCGTCACGGTCGCGGCGGCCTTGCTCGACGCTGGCGTCACGGCCTTCAGGCGCTCGGTGAGTGGTGAAGCGCGCGCGCCGCTCTGCGCCATGGGCACGTGCTTCGAGTGTCGCGTGACGATCGATGGCGTCCCGCATCGGCGTTCGTGCCAGCTCCTATGTCGTCCAGGCATGGTCGTCGAGACGGCGACAACCGTCACGTCGAGCCTCGTCACGCCGAGCCTCGTCACGCCGAGCCTCGTCGCGCGGCCCGAAGTCGGTCCGACCATCGTCGAAGAGCTCCACGCGGATGTGGCCGTCGTTGGTGCCGGCCCGGCCGGCATCGCTGCCGCGACGACGGCGCGCGAGGCCGGAGCATCGGTTGTCTTGATCGATGACAACTTGCAGCTCGGCGGGCAGATTTGGCGTCACGCGCGCGCGGCGAAGAGACCGATCCCTGAGCCCGTCAAGAAGCGCGCCTGGCGTGAGCGCTTCGAGCGCGCTGGCATCAAGACTCTCTTCGGTGCCGCGATCTATGACGCGGCCGGCCCCACGCGCCTCTTCGCCGATCTCGAGGTCGCCAATGATGGCGAGCGCGCGGCCGTGATCGCATGTGAGCGACTCATCATCGCGACCGGTGCGACCGAACGCTTTTCGCCCGTGCCCGGCTGGACCCTGCCGCGCGTCGTCGGCGTCGGTGGGCTCCAGGCCCTCCTCAAGTCCGGCCTCGACCTCACGGGGCAACGCGTCGTCTTCGCGGGTACAGGCCCCTTGCTCCTCGCCGTCGCGGCCGCCCTGCGCGAAGCCGGCGGTCACATCGTCGCCATCGAAGAAGAAGCTCCGTTCGCCCGCGTCGCGAAGCTCGGCGCTTCGCTGCTGCGACGGCCCGCGAAGCTCGTGCAGGCAGCTGCTTTGGCGGCGCGCACGCGCGGCCGCGTTCACTACGGCGCGAGGCTGCAGCGCGTCGAGGCCGTCGGGACTTCGCTGCGCGCCGACTTCGTCACGGCGTCGGGTACTAGCCGTAGCCATGTCGCCGACTGGGTTGCGATTGGCCAAGGACTCGTCCCGCGTACGAGGCTTGCACGGCTCCTCGGCTGCCAGCTCGAAGCCACGGGCGCAGGGCCGGCCATCCTCGTCGACGACGAGCAGCGCAGCTCCGTCGCCGCTTGCTTTGCGGCCGGCGAATGCACGGGTATCGCTGGCGTCGAAGCCGCGATCGCCGCTGGCATCGTCGCGGGCTTGGCGGCGTCGGGCCGTCGCGCCGAAGCCATGCGGGCTGCGCGCCGCGCGCGGAGGGAGCGAGGCTTCGGTCGTCTCCTCGAGCGCAGCTACCCGGCACGTCAAGGCGTGCCGACCACGGCCGACGACACGCTGCTCTGCCGTTGTGAAGACGTGCCGTTGGCCGCGCTGGCGGCGTATGGTTCGTCACGCCACCTCAAGCTCAAGACGCGCTGTGGCATGGGCGCCTGTCAAGGCCGCGTCTGCGGTCCGATCGTTGCTGCCGCGCTCGGCGATGCGGAGGACCGCGTGCGTCCGCCGCTGTTTCCCGTTCGCCTCGGTCGCATGTTGGCGGCAGGATGCGAGTATGACAGTAGAGATGAGCTTTCGCGGGGTGATGCCGGCGATCACGACGCCGTTCACGGCCAATGACCGAGTCGACTTCGACTTCTTGCGCCAGCACGTCGCTTGGCTCGCCGAACATGGCGTGACGGCCATCGTGCCCTTGGGTTCGCTTGGTGAGGGCGCGACCCTCGACTTCGACGAAAAGCGTACGATCCTCGAGGCGTGTGTGACTGCGTCGCGCCTGCCGGTCATGGCGGCGGTGTCGGCGCTCAGCACCAGAGAGGCATGCCGCATCGCGACGACAGCGCGTGATGTCGGGTGCAAGGCGCTCATGGTCCTGCCGCCCTACGTCCACAAAGGGCCGCCGCATGAACTGCACGATCACTTTACGGCGGTCTTCGAAGCGACGGACCTGCCGTGCATGATCTACAACAACCCGATCGCATACGGAGCGGACCTGACGCCGCCCGTGATCGCTGACTTCGCCGAGCGCTACTCGAACGTGATGGCGGTCAAAGAATCGAGCGGTGACTCGAGGCGCATCACGGCCGTTCGCGCGCTGTGCGGTGATCGCCTCGCTCTCTTCGCGGGTCTCGACGACATGATTCTCGAAGGGATCGCGGCCGGCGCGGTGGGTTGGATCGCGGGTCTCGTCAACGCGATGCCGGCCGAGTCGGTCGCTCTCTTCGACAAGGCCATCGCCGGCGAGGCAGCACTTGCCTTCGAGCTCTACCGCTGGTTCTTGCCGCTCCTGCGCCTCGACACCGTGCCCGAGTTCGTGCAGTTGATCAAGCTCGTCCAGCAGGAGTGTGGCATGGGCTCGGAGCGCTGTCGCGCGCCGCGCACGCCGGCCAGCGGTGCGCAGCGTGAAGCCGCCTTGGCTGTGATCGCCCACGCCCTCGCCACGCGTCCCCGGCTCTGAGTTCCCATCTCTGAGTCCCCATCTCTGAGTCCATGTCTCTGAGGTCCATGATGGAAGTCCACGGCAAGCAAAGAATCGGTAGCGAGATCATCGCTTTGGGCGCGACGCGCTTCGTCGCCAGGGATCCGCGGAGCGGCGAGGCCCTTCCTGGTGCCTTCCACGAGGCGACGCTGCACGAGGTCGCGCGGGCCATGGAACTCGCAGGCAACGCCGCGCTCGAGTTCCGGCATCGAGCAGGTGAGGACCGGGCGCAGCTCCTCGACGCCATCGCCCGAGAGATCGAGGACATCGGTGAACCCTTGCTCGAGCGGGCGTCTGCCGAGACCGGCTTGCCGATCGGGCGCTTCGAGGGCGAACGCGGGAGGACCTGCGCGCAGCTGCGTATGTTTGCGTCGTTGTTGCGGGAGGGCTCGTGGGTCGACGCGCGCATCGACCGCGGTGATCCTGATCGCAAGCCGCTGCCGAAGCCCGACACGCGACGCATGTATCGGTCGCTCGGTCCAGTCGTCGTCTTCGGCGCGAGCAACTTCCCACTCGCCTTCTCGGTCGCGGGGGGTGATACCGCGTCTGCGCTCGCTGCCGGCTGCCCGGTCGTCGTCAAGGCCCACCCCAAGCATCCAGGGACCTCGGAGCTCGTGGGGGAAGCCATCCGCCGTGCGATCGACGAAGGCGGCTTTGGAGAGGGGTGCTTCTCGCTCCTCCAGGGCGAGTCGATCGACGTCGGCCTTGCGCTCGTCCTCGATCCGCGCGCGCGCGCGGTCGGCTTCACGGGGTCGTTGCGGGGCGGGCGGGCTCTCTTCGATGCGGCTGCGTCGAGGCCCGAGCCGATCCCGGTCTATGCCGAGATGGGGTCGATCAACCCCTGCATCTTCATGCCGGCCGCGCTCGAGAGCGACGCCGACGGGCTCGCGCGTGGACTCGTGCAGTCGATCACGATGGGGGTGGGCCAGTTCTGCACGAACCCAGGGGTGATCCTGGCCGTCGCGGGGACTTCGACCGAGCGCTTCATCAAGGCGGTCGCGGACGCGATCTCGTCGAGCGCAACGCACCCGATGCTCCATGCGGGGATCAAGAGCGCTTACGACGAGGGTGTCGCGCGCCACGCCGCCACGGCCGGTGTCGACCTCGTTGTTCAGGGCGCGCCGCTACGCGGCCCTTGCGATGGTCGACCTGCCTTGCTGCGTTGCAGCGCCGCGACCTTCCTCGCCGAGCCTGTGCTGCAAGAAGAAGTCTTCGGGCCGTGCACGATCATCGTGGTCTGCGAGGACCGCGCGCGCATCGCCCAGGTCATCGACGAAGTCGAAGGGCAACTCACGGCTAGCCTCTTCGGGGCGAGTGCCAACGACGCCGACCTCGTCGCGCGGCTCGAGGCCAAGGTCGGGCGCTTGTGCTTCGATGCCTTCCCGACGGGCGTCGAGGTCTGCGCTTCGATGCAGCATGGCGGACCGTATCCGGCGACGACCGACTCTCGTTCGACTTCGGTCGGGACCGCGGCCATCGAACGCTTCGTGCGTCCGGTTTGCTACCAGGACTGCCCCGACGAGTTGCGGCCGCCCGAGTTGCAGGATCAGAACCCGCTCGGGATCTGGCGCATGGTCGACGGTCATCGATCACGGGACGGTCTCTTGTGAGAGTCTTCCGCTGCTTTGTCTTCTGTTTTGTCGTTGGCGCGTCTGCGATGGCGCGAGGCGTGCAAGACGTCGACGCCGCGACTCGTGGCCCAGGAGTCTCGACCGGTCTCGACGTGCTGATCGCAGCGGACTTCGCTCCGATCGCGGGACGGCGCGTCGGCCTCGTGACCAACCACAGTGGCATCGACTGTCGCGGGCGCGGCATCGTCGACATCTTCCTCGAGGCCGAAGCACGATCGCGCTGCGACCTCGTCGCGATCTTCTCACCGGAGCACGGCTTCGAAGGCAAGCTCGACGAGAAGGTCGCGAGCTCCAAGCACGCCTCGGGCCTCGCGATCCACAGCCTCTATGGCGAAGTGCGCAAGCCGACGAAGGCCATGCTCGAGGGCGTCGACTGCCTGGTCTTCGACATCCAGAGCATCGGTTGCCGCTTCTACACCTACATCGCGACGATGGGGCTGACGATGCAGGCGGCGCGCGAGCAAGGGCTGCGCTATGTCGTGTTGGATCGCCCGAATCCGATCGGTGGGCTGCGCGTCGAGGGCCCGATGCGCAGCGGTGTCGACGAGAGCTTCGTCGCGTGGCACGACTTGCCGGTGCGCCACGGCATGACGGTCGGTGAGCTCGCAAAGCTATTTGTGGCCGAGCGCAGCGAAGTGCGCGGCCTCGAGCTCGAGGTCATCGCTTGTCGGAACTGGACGCGCGACCAGCTCTTCGATGCGACCTTGCTGCCCTTCGTTGCGCCGAGTCCCAACATGCGCAACCTCTACGAGGCGACTCTCTACCCCGGCAGCGGCCTCCTCGAGACCACGAACGTCTCGGTCGGTCGCGGGACGGACATGCCCTTCGAGCGGATCGGTGCGCCGTGGATCGATGGGCGCGCGCTCGCCATGCGCTTGCGCGAAGCAGCAGTCCCAGGCGTCTCGTGCTACCCGCTGCGCTTCACGCCCACTTCGAGCAAGTTCGCGAACGAGGTCTGTGACGGCGTGGCCTTCGTGGTCGAAGACCGGCGGCGTCATCAGAAGCACAGCCTCGCCGTCCACCCACTCGGCACGCGGCCACTCGGGCAGGGCGAGGTACTCCTCCCAGGACATGGGCACCCGACGCAGCGGCTCCTCGCCCTTGACGGACACGGTGACTC
>CALLZN010000156.1 GCA_937858895.1 uncultured bacterium
AAGGCCCTCGGGTGCGCGTCGGCGTGCATCGGTGGCGGGCAGGGGATCGCGATGATCGTCGAGGCCATCTGAGAGGGACTCGCGTGACTCCACAGACTTCGGATTCCGCGTCCTCGAGCGCGCGCACTTCGGTGCGCTTCGAAGGTCGCATCTTGTACTTGACCAAGGACCCCGAGCTCTTGCGCCGTCAACTCGATGGCGTCGACCTCGACTGGGATGAGTCGATCGAGCTGATCGACAACATCTCGACCGACGAGATCACTCCAGGCTGGGTCTGCTACTACTATGACGCCACGCTCGCCGAGTACTGCCTCGTCGGCCTGCGCGGTTCGGTGATCACCAAGGACGCGATCAAGAACGGTGGCTTTTCGGTCATCGTCTCCGGGCTCAGCAAGGGCTGCGGCAGCTCACGCGAGACGGCTCCCTTCAGCGAGCTCGCGGCCGGCATCCAGCTCGTTGTTGCTCGCAGCATCGAGAAGATCTACGGCCAGAACAGCCAGAACATCGGCCTCTTGACGAGCACCGATTTCTCGCTGCTCGACCGCGTGCGCGCGCGCGAAGACATCCCGATCGAAGAGTTCACGAAGGGGCTCGACGCGATCTCGGCCGCGATCGTGCGGCGCGGGGGGCTCTTCGCCTACAACAGCGCGCGCCTCGCTGGCGAAGAACATCCGCCGTCGATCGAAACCAAAGCCCGCAAGATGACGCTCGTCGAGAAGATCATCGCGAACAAGGCGATCGCGGATGCCAAGACCGGGCGCATCGGCGTCACGGCGGTCAAGCCCGGGGACGCGCTCTTCGCGCGGACCGATGTGCGCTTCTCGCACGAGTATGTGACGCCCATGGCGGCGTCGCTCTTCAAGGTCGGGCTCGGCGAGGACGCGCGCGTCCAAGAGCCGGAGACGGTCTACGCGTTTCGTGACCACTTGACCTTTCTCGACCGCGTCATGCCCAAGGCCCACGTCGACCTCGGCCTGCGCGAGCAAGCGGCGAGCCTCAAGACCGTGCAGGAGGACTTCTGCGCCGACCAGGGCATCAAGCACTACGGTGAAGTCGAGCGCGACGGCAAGACCGTCGGGTCGGAGGCGATCTGCCACAACAAGGTCATCGAAGAGCTCGCCAACCCGGGTGACCTCGTCGCCGGCACCGACTCGCACACCTGCATGGCCGGAGCGCTCGGTTGCTTCGCCTTCGGCGTCGGCAGCACGGACATGGCGAATGCCTGGTTCACGCGCGACGTGCGCATCCGGGTACCCGAGACCGCGCGCTTCGTCCTGCACGGCAAGCTCCGTCCTGGCGTCGTCGCCAAGGACGTCATGCTCGAGCTCTTGTCGATGGACTTCTTCAAGTCCGGCCAGGGCATCGGCAAGGTCCTCGAGTTCGCAGGCCCCGCGGTCGAAGACATGTCGCTCGACGAACGCGCGACGCTGACCAACATGGCGGTCGAGGCCGGTGGCTTCACGGGCATCATCGAGGCCGACGATGTCGTCATCGATTACCTGAAGGGACGGCGCAAAGAGAGCGAGGCCGAGCTGCGCAGCAGGATTCTGCGCGCCGACGAAGGCGCCGAATACTGCGCCGTCTTCGATGTGGCCCTCGATGAGCTCGAGCCCATGGTCGCCCTGCCAGGCGACCCACGAAACGGGATCGCGATCTCCAAGCTCGAAGCGCAGATCGGCGGCCCAGTCAAGATCGACATCGCCTACGGCGGCTCGTGCACCGGCGGCAAGAAGGCTGACATGGACATGTATGCGCGCGTTCTGCGCGACGCACAGGCCCAAGGTCGGAGCCTCGCTCCTGGTGTCCGGCTCTACATTCAGTTCGGCAGCCAGGAGATCCGCGACTACGCGATCCGCATGGGCTATGTCGAGCTCTTCGAGTCCATGGGAGTCGAGCTCATCGATCCCTCTTGTGGCGCGTGCATCAAGGCCGGTCCGGGGGTGTCGTTCCGCGCCGACGAGGTGACGGTGTCGGCGATCAATCGCAACTTCCCTGGGCGTTCGGGTCCGGGTTTCGTCTACTTGGCGAGTCCGCTCACGGTCGTCGCATCGGCGATCGCTGGCCACATCGTGGCGCCAGACGCCGTGCTCATCGCCAACTGAAACGGCTGCCACAGAGCGGCCTGCATCGAACGAGAACAGAGCTCATGACCAAGGTCTACGACATCGCATACATCCCTGGCGACGGCATCGGTGAGGAGGTCGTCCGCGAGGGGCTCAAGGTCCTGGACGTGGCGCAGAGCATCTGGGGTTTCCAGACGAAGCGGGAGGCGCTGCCCTACGGCGCTGAGCACTTCTTGAAGACCGGCGAGACGATGCCGGATGTTGCCTTCGAGCGCTTGCGTGACATGCACGCGGTCATCCTCGGCGCGATCGGCGATCCACGCATCGAGGTCGGCAAGCTCGAGTTCGCGATCATCGCGGGCATGCGCTTCCAGCTCGACCTCTACGTCAACCTGCGGCCGATCAAGCTCTTCGACGCGCGTCTTTGTCCGCTCAAGGACAAGGGTCCGGAGCACGTCGACATGCTGATCTGCCGCGAGAACACCGAAGGCGCTTACGTCGGCATCTATGGCCACCTGCGCAAGGGCACAGCCGACGAAGTCGCGCACCAGTCGATGATCTACACGCGCAAGGGCGTCGAGCGCATCATTCGCTATGCCTTCGAGCGCGCGATGCAGCGCCCACGCAAGAAGGTGACGCTGATCGACAAAGCCAACGCGCTGCGGTCGCAAGATCTCTGGACGCGCGTCTTCGCGCAGGTCGCGACCGAGTATCCCGCGATCGAGACCGACCACGCCTATATCGATGCTGCCTGCATGTGGATGGTCAAGAACCCCGAGTGGTTCGACGTCGCTGTTTGCCCCAACCTCTTCGGCGACATCATCACCGACCTCGGCGCCATGATCCAAGGCGGGATGGGTGTCGCGGCGTCGGGCAACCTGCACCCCGGCAAAGTCTCGATGTTCGAGCCGATCCATGGTTCGGCTCCCAAGTACAAGGGGCAGAACAAGGCGAACCCGGTCGCCACGATCATGGCAGTCTCGATGATGCTCGACTATCTCGGCCAGAACGAGGCGGCGGCCGGTGTGGAAGAGACAGTCGCCGACCTCATCCGCTCGGGCCAGATCCGCAGCTTGAGCGCGGGTGTCCACGGGACGGACGAGATCGGCGACATGGTGGTCAGCTCACTGCGATCGCGTCACGGTTGAGGATGCCCAAGAGGGTCCACGTTTCGGGGTCGATCGGCTTCGGCTTCTGAGACTTGGTGGTCATCTCCGTCCTCCCTTTTCAAGGTGCTCGGTTTGCTCGGTTCGGATCGTGGAGAGGTGTGACCTTTATACGGTCATGCGTATTTCTGAGTCAAGGGCGGTCACTTGCTAAGGAGAGCTTGCAATCGGGTCCCGATTCGAGCTTGGGGCTCCCGCTCGCCCTGCCTCCGGCGTAAACCTGGGCAAGTCACGCAGCGGCAGGTGCCGCCCTTCAAGAGAATCGGAGAACAACATGCGAATCCTCATTTCATCCCTCGTGCTCGGCTTTGCCGTGGCGAGCACCAGCGCCGCACAGATCGTCGTTACCAAAGAAGCCCCCAAGGCTGGCCAGGACCAGGCCAAGCAGGACGAATCGCCCGAAGCGCTCGGCGTCTTCTACAAGGCCTTCTGGCTCGAACGCGGCGCTCGCAAGCTCGACGACGCCGTCGAGCACTATCGCAAGTTCCTCGCGATGGCTCCGAAGTCCGAGCACGCGCCGCGCGCTGCGCGCAGCCTCGTCAACCTGCTCTACCGTGACGACAAGGTCGAAGCCGCGCAGGAAGCCGAAAAGGCCTTCGCTTCGCTGCTGGCCCAGGCGCCGGCTGGCGCGAACGCAGGTGGCCGTCCCGAAGGTGGTCGAGGCGGCGGTGCTCGTCCCGAAGGCGCACCCGAGCGCGGCGCAGGTATTGGTGGCCAGCGTGGCGGCGGTCGCGACATGACGGCCACGATCGAGCGCATCGAAAAGCAGATCGCGGACGCCAAGGCCGCCGGCGACGACGAGACGGTCGAGCGTCTCACGCGCCGTCTCGAGAACGTCAAGGCCGCCGGCAGCCGCCAAGGCGGCGGGGCTGGCGGTGCCGGCGAAGGCCGCCGGCCGGAAGGTGGCGAGGGCCAAGGTGGAGCGCGTGGCGGTATGCGTGGCGCCATGAAGCCCCTCAACGAAATGACCCAGGATGAAGCCAAGCAGTTCGTCGAGCGCATGGAGGGCTTCCTGGATCGCATGCTCGAGCGCCTGCCCGAAGATCGCGCCGCCGAGATGGAGAAGGGCTTCAAGGAAATGAAGGCCCTGGTCGAAGCCGGCAAGCTCGAAGAAGCCGAGAAGCTCCGCGCGAAGGTCCTCAACTTCGGCGGACGTCGCCGCAACTGATCCGCGCCGTGGTCCGCGTCGCATGACAGGACCGCAGGATTCGAAGCCCGCTGAGAGCCAGCGCTTCCTTCGTGGGGCGTTGGCTTTTTTCGTAAGCTCCGTTTGTCGATGCTGCGCTCAAGCGACCCGTGGCATCGCGTCGATGGGGCTCGAGGACAGTGGAGCTCGCCATGAAGTGGATCGCGACAGCCATCTCGGCCTTCAGCCTGATCGCAGCCCTCGAGGCGCAGATCGTGTCGATCCCCGACGCGAACGCCGGCTCGGGCACGGTCAATATCATCCCGCTCGGCGGCAAGGCGGCTGGCCAGACTCAGGACGTGAGGACCCAAATTCTCGTGCCGAAGGCCTTCTTGAACGCGGCCGGCTCGACGATCCGCGAGCTCGCCTTCGCCTCGGCTTCGATCGGTGGTTATCGCTACTCGTCGTTCCGTGTCCTGCTCGCGCACTTGCCAGCAGCACGGCAAGGAACGCTGAGCACGGTCTTCGCCGACAACCTCGACCAAGCCTTCACCGTCCTCGACAAGACAGGCTTTCGCTATGACTTCACGGCGGTCGACGCCTGGCATCCGCTCGGGCTGACGCAGCAGTTCCGCCATGACGGCAAGCGTGACCTCGTCGTCGACATCGTGATCCGCGGCGCCTTCTTCGATGCCGCGAGTCCAGGGTCGCGGCGCAGCTCGACGCTCGAGACGGTCTACGCGCTCGGCTACGACGGCACTGCTAAGTCGGGCTTCGGTCCCTTCCTCGCCGGCGCCAAGCTCCAGTTGACTCTCGACAACGGTTCGCTCGTCTATGTCGGCACGGGCTGCAAGGCCGCCAACGCGAAGGTGCCGGCCTTGACTCTCGACGCGACACCGGTGCTCGGCGGCAAGTCCAACGTGCACGTCGACGATGTCGCAGTGAGCCTCGCGGTGATCCTGTTCTTCGGCACGAGTGACCAAGTCTTTGGGGCGCTGCGTTTGCCCTTCGCCCTCGACGCCTTGGGGGCCGCGTCGTGCACCTTGCGGGGCGACGCGCTGCTCATCTTCGCGAGCGTCGCTGATGCGAGCGGCCGGGCGGCCTTCCCGCTGGCCTTTCCGAGTGACCAGCGCCTCAAGGGGCTTCCCGTGACCACGCAGGCGCTCGTCCTCGACGCCAAGGCCAACGCCCTCGGCATCGTCCTGAGTCGACTCGGCAAAGCGCAGCTCTGAGCGGCGCCGCGAGGGCAAGGTCCTTCGTCGTTGCGCCGAAGCGCGCCGCGGTCGACGATCCCATCATGCACGCAAGGCTGATCCTCGACGGGCAGAGCTTGAAGCTCTCCGACTTGTCACGTGTCATCGGCAACGAGCCACCGCCGCTCGAGCTCGCCGCCGATGCCCGCGAACGATGCCGGGCCTCGCGTCGCGTCATCGAGGACGTCGTGACCTCGGGCCGCGTCGTCTATGGAGTCAACACGGGCTTTGGCAAGCTCGCGCGCATCAGCATCGACGCGGCGCGCTTGGGTGAGCTGCAGCGCAACTTGATCCTCTCGCATGCGACCGGCGTCGGTCCCGCCCTCGCGCCCGAGATCGCGCGCCTCATGCTCGTGCTGCGCATCGCGGCGCTCGCGCGCGGCAACTCGGGTGTGCGCGAAGAGCTGCTCGATCGACTTCTCTTTCACTACAACGAGGACCTCATCCCCGTCGTTCCCGAGCAAGGCTCGGTCGGCGCGAGCGGCGACCTCGCGCCCTTGGCCCACATCGCGATCACGCTGCTCGGCGATGGCGAGATCTGGGTCAACGGCGTGCGGCGCAAGACGTCCGAAGTCTTCGCCGAGCGCGGGATCGAGCCCTTCACGCTCGCCGCCAAAGAAGGGCTCGCGCTGATCAACGGCACGCAGTGCATGACGGCGATCGGCATCGCGACTTGGTTGCACGCCGACACCTTGATCAAGACCGCCGACATCAGCGCCGCGATGACGCTCGAGGCTCTGCGCGGGTCGATACGGCCCTTCCACCCCGCCGTACACGAACTGCGCGGGCAAGAAGGCCAACTCGCCACCGCGCGCAACATCGTGCGCCTCCTCGATGGCTCCGAGATCCTGCCGAGTCACGTCGACTGCGACAAAGTCCAAGACCCCTACAGCCTGCGCTGCGTGCCCCAGATCCACGGGGCGTCGCGCGATGCGCTGCGCTTCGTCCACGACGTGCTCTTGCGTGAAGCCAACGCTGTGACCGACAACCCGCTGATCTTCGCCGACGGGGATGTCATCTCGGCTGGCAACTTCCACGGGCAGCCCGTGTCGCAGGCGCTCGACTTCTTGGGGATCGCGGTGGCGACGCTCGCTTCGGTCTCCGAGCGTCGCATCGAGAACATGGTCAATCCCGACCTTTCGGGGCTGCCGGCCTTCCTCGCGCCGGAGCCCGGCCTCAACTCGGGCTTCATGATTCCGCAGGTCGTTGCGGCGAGCCTCGTCAGCGAGAACAAGACGCTCGCGCACCCAGCGTCGGTCGACTCGATTCCGACGTCGGCCAACCGCGAAGACCACGTTTCGATGGGCGTCACGGCCGCGCGTCATGCCCGCGACATCACGAACAACGTCGCGATGGTGCTCGGTATCGAGGTGATCTGCGCGGCCCAGGGTCTCGAGTTCGACCGTAGCTTGCGCGCGGGACGCGGGCCCGAGCTCGCGTATGGCGTCGTGCGCTCACGCGTGCCGAAGCTCGAGCAAGACCGTTACCTGGCCCCCGACCTCGCGGCCGGGCGCGAACTCGTGAGTTCGCGCGCCATCCTCGAGGCCGTCGAGGCCGAGGTAGGTCCGCTCGAGTGACTAAGTAAGGTGACTAAGTAGACTAAGTAAGCGTCAGTTGCCGACGGTCGCCGTGCCGCCGTTCGACCAGGTCAGCTGCATCGCGTTGGCGGTTGCGTCGAGCACGAAGAACTGATTGTGGAAGATCAAGCCGGCGAGGCTCGGCTGATTGGGGACGTTGAACGTCACCTTCCCGCTGCCTTGAACGACCGGTAGCCCGCCGACGACATCGAAGGACGCGAGCAAGGAGCAACCCGGCGCGCCGGCCAGAGTCAGATCGAGCGGCAAGGTGAAGGCGCCATACTGCGTCTTCGAAGCGCCGAGGATGAGCCCCGCTGCCGTCGTCGCGGTCAGACCACCGACGTCGACCGAAAAGGTCGAGCCGAGCCTCGGAACACCGGTCGCCGAAAGCACCGGCATGGCTGCCGTACCCGTGGGCCCGAAGGCGAGCACCATCATGTGGTTGAGGCCAACCGTGCCGGTCAGTGCGGCGGAGTTGCCACTGGCGTAGACGCGCGATCCCGGCGTTCCCGTGCCGTCGAAGGCATCCGGCCAGCGACCTAGAGCCGTCGCAGTCGTGTTGATGATCTCGATCAAGAAGTTCTCGTTTGGCCGCGGGATGTAAAGGTAGGTGCTGCGCAACTTGGCGACGTAGTCGAACTTGGAGAGATCTTGGTTGCCGCCGGGCACCGCAGGAAGCGAGAGCTGGCCGTCGAAGACCGTCGTCTGCACGCCGGTCGCGTTGGTCGCGAAGGTCCCGGTCAAGGTCGAGCTCGACAGCGTCGTCGAGCCGAAGAGGATCTTGAGCGTCAAGGTGTGGGCGGCGTTCGTGCGATTCACGTTGTCTTCGCGCCACTTGATGTCGGTCATCGGGTAGGGCCGATTGGGCATCTCGCTCGCATCGATTTCTTGCTGCCAGCGTTGGTTGGCGGCGCCAAGGGTCCAAGCGTTGCCCGTGTTGCCCCAGGTCGTGGCCGCGACCTTCGGAACGATGTGTCCCGCGGTCTGCGGACAGCCTGCGCCGAAGGTCGTGTAGGACGCCGTCTGGGCGACCAGGGCCGAGCCCAGAGTAAGAAGAGCGGAGACGGTCGTGACTGTGCGCATGATCAAGTATGGAGGGGGAGATGAGAAACGGAACTACACGAGTGTAGCCAGATAAGGGGCCGAGCTGCAGGCTCGCAGCTGAGACTCGCCGCCCCGCCGCGACCGCGCCTGCGCCGCAAGGCCGCGCCACAACGTGCGGACGATGACGTTGCCGTGACATCGGGGGCCTCACGCCAATCTAGCGTGCAGCTTTTCTCCAAGGGTTCAGGCCTACGGGTCCACCAAAGCAGTCAGCAGCATGCGATCGTCATTCCTCGCTCCCATCGTTGTTTTCCTCGGCGGCGCCTCGGCGCTCACCGCTCAGCAGACCCACTACTTGCCGAAGAGCTTCGCGCCGGAGACCGCCGAACTCGGCTACTGGTCCGATGTGCCGATGATGAGGCAGAACGCGCGCATCCAGCTCTTCTATGACGCGACCGAGGTCGGGTCGAGCTCACTCGTCGCGACGGGGATCGCCTTCCGTTACGACGGTCCGATCCCCAAGGTCGGCGCGCCTGGTCCCTTCACGATTCAACGGCTGCAGATCCTGATCGGAACGACGAGCGTCGGTCTGCCTGGAGCTCACTTCGACAGCAACCTCAGTCGGAGCCTCAGCGTCGCCCTCGACCAGAAGTGGCAGTTCTTGCCCGATCCCGGCAGCCAGACGCCGGATGTCTGGGGTGGGCCACAAGGCACGCTGAGCTTCCCGTTCCGCACGCCCGTCGTTCTCCAGATTCCGCAAGGCGGGATGCTCGTCGTCGAGCTGCGCGTCGAGGGCAACGACATCGGCGCGCGCACGCACGCCCTGCTCGACGCGGTGAAGACCACGGGGGGACCCGTCGATGGGACGGCGACGAGTAGCGGCAGCGGTTGTCAGGCCAGCGCCACGGCACAGCCGGCAACGATTCTGACGTCGGGCACCCACGCGCCCGGCGCCGCGCACTCGATCTGGGGCAAGAACCTCGGCGCCAACTCGATCGTCGTCACGATGGTCGGCGCGAGCGACCAAGTCGGTCAACTCGGTCCGCTACCGCTCACGCTGCCGGGGACGAACTGTGCGTTCGCGACGAGCTGGGACTTCTTCTTCGTCCAGCTCGCCGACGCGGCGGGCAATCTCGAAGAGAACGCAGTGCAGTCGCTGCTCGCCGTGCCGCCGCTCGCGACCTTGAATGGCGCGACGATCTTCGAGCAGCTGATCGCCATCGTTCCTGGGGCCAACGTGCACAACCTCGTGACGAGCGACAAGCGCACGGTCATGCTCGGCTCCATCACAAAGCCCTCGAAGGGCGTCTACGCGGTCAGCAACGGTCGCAGGCAGGACGCTGCGGTCGCGGATCTCGTCGAAGCGGCGGGCTACGCCTTGCGCATCGACGCGCGCTGAGCTTGGTGTCGATCGCATCGGTGCTATCGTTGGCCACGATGCAGACCTTCGAGCCCAACGCCGTTCTCGTCGGGCGCTGTGATTTGGCGCCTGGGCTCGCGAGCTTCTTCGTGCGGCCGAACGACGGTCGCGTTGTTTCGTTCGAGCGCGGGCAGTTCACGACGCTCGCGCTGCCGCGCAGTGGGGCGGAGGGCGCGGCGTCGGTCGTGCGTCATGCGTACTCGTTCGCTTCGTCGCCTGATGCCGACGCCTATGAATTCCTGATCCGCGAAGTCCCCGGCGGCAGCCTGACTCCGCAGCTCTTCGCGCTCGACATCGGGGATCCGCTCTGGGTCGAGGAAGCAGCTCACGGCAACTTCACCTTGCGACGCGCCGAGTCGGCTCTTGTGCTCGTGTTCGTCGCGACCGGGACGGGCATCGCGCCCTTCCGTTCGATGCTCAGCGACCAGTCCTTGCACGAGCGTTTTGCTCGCGTCGTTCTGATCTACGGAGCGCGCAGCGTCCAGGACTTGGCCTATGGCGAAGAGTTCGAAGCGCGGGCGCGAGGAGACCAGCGCTTCAAGTGCGTCATGACGGTTTCGCGCGAGCCCGAGACCGGCGCCATGCTCGCGGACAACACGGTGCGCGGCAGAGTCCTCGATGTCTTGTGCACGGAACGCTACGAGCGTGTTGTTGGCATTGAGCTGCGGCCAGAGAACAGCCAAGTCTTCCTCTGCGGGAACCCGGCCATGATCGACGACGCCATCGTCCGGCTGGAGGTGCGTGGCTTCCGCAAGCACCGCAACAGGTCGCCGGGCAACGTCCACACCGAGAAGTACTGGTGAGCGTCAGCTAGCCCGGACAATTCGTGAGGGCTAGAGCGCGAGCCGATAGCCGACGCCGCGCACCGTCTCGAGCCAGCGTGGCTCCTTCGGGTCGGTCTCGATGGCCTTGCGCAGGCGCGACACGAGGTTGTCGAGCGTGCGCACGCTAGCGGCGGTGCCGGGCCCCAAGGTCGTCGCGACGAGCTCGTGGCGCTCGACAACCTTGCCGCGGTGTTGGGCCAAGAGGCGGAGCAAGCGCGCTTCGCTCGGCGTGAGAGTGACGGAGCGACCGTCCCATGTCACGAGGAGGTGCTTGTCGAACTCGATGCGATTGTCACCGATCGCAACGTGATCGTCTTCGTTCGCGCCGCGCGCGCGCCGCAGCAGGGCGGCGACGCGGAGCAAGAGCTCCTTCAAGTTGAAGGGCTTCGTCAGATAGTCGTCCGCGCGATACTCGAAGCCGCGGATGCGATCGTTGTCGGAGCTGCGCGCCGACAGGATGAGGACGGGCGTTTCGATACCACGCTTGCGGACGCGCTCGAGCACGGCGAAGCCGTCGAGGCCGGGCAGCATGATGTCGAGGATGACGAGGTCGAAGCGCGCCTCGAGGAGTCGTTCGAGCGCGACGTCGCCACGTCGCTGCAGCTCGGGCACGTGGCCGTCGATCCGCAGGTTGTCGCAGATCATGCGCCCGAGCAGGGCTTCGTCTTCGACGACGAGGATGCTCGCGGCGGTCACTTAGCCGGCTCCGATCGTGCAGCGCTCTCAACGGCGAGCGGCAGTTGGACCTCGAAGGTCGACCCGCGGCCCGTGCCTTCGCTCCGCGCTTCGACGCTGCCGCCTTGCAAAGCCAAGAGTTCGCGGACCAGGTGTAGCCCGAGTCCGCTCCCGCCGACGTGGTCGTCTTGGCCGCGCCAGAACGCTTCGAAGGCATGGCGCCGCTCGATCGTGGTCATGCCGCGACCTTGGTCGACGACGCGGACGATGGCCATGCCATCCTCGGTGTCGAGCGTGACCTTGCACGTCGATCCATCGGGCGAGTACTTGATCGCGTTGTCGAGCAAGTTGTGCAGGACGATGCGCATCGAGTTCGCATCACGGTGAACCGGAACCTCGCGCGCTCGCGCCTCGAAGTCGAGGCGGATCGCGCGAGCGTCGCTAACGGCGCGGATCGAGTGCAGCGCGGCCTCGACGTCCTGGCGCAAGTCGGCGACGACGACCTGCAAACTGGGACGCGCCATGCGGAGACCCGCAGCGCAGAGCACGTTGTCGATGCCGATGCCGAGCCGGTCGATCTGCGCGACCATGCCGTCGAGGTAAGCGCTCTGCGTTTCTTCGGACAGGCGGCCGCCGGCCATCGACTCGAGTCCGAGCCTCAAGGTCGTGAGCGGCGTCTTGAGTTCGTGCGCGGCACCGGCCAAGAAGCGATCTTGGCTGCGGCGTAGCGCTTCTTCGCGACGCAGTGCCGACCAGAAGACAGCAGAGGCGAAGACGATGAGGATCGCGAAGGTGCCGCCTTCGAGGAGGAACATGCGACGCTGGCGCCGCGCGAGCTCGAGGAGCTTGGAAGGATCTTCGGCGCCGAAGGCCGCGGTCACGTCGTCATAGCGTCGCGCCGACAGCGCTTCGGCAGCGGACTCGAGTTCGTTCGCCCGCTGCGTTGCGTGGACGGTCCACCACGCGACCTGCGCGACACAGAACGTCACGAGCGCGAAGAAGACCAAGGACCGAGTTGCACGCCCCATCGGCCGCTTGCCGCCCACCTTGTCGCTGCGTTCGCTCACGGGCGCATCGTATCGCTTCGCGCTCCGCGCAGTGAGGCGTGGACCGCCCGCAGCGCTTCGTCGATGGGCTGGTAGCTGTAATCGAGCTCGCGCTCGGCCTTGGCGCTCGAGTACCACGAATAGCCCCGCGACAGCGCGATGAGTTCGGCGGTCAAAGGACCACGTGGGCTTCGCCAAACTTCGAGACAATGCTGCACGGCTTGGAGCGCCGCGAGCGCAATATCTGGCAGAGTCCAGCGTGGGACGCGGCCGCCGCTCGCGGTCGCGATCTTCGTGATGAGCTCGCGTCCGCTGAGGTTCTCACCGCCGAGGATGTAGCGCTCGCCGCTGCGACCGCGATCGAGCGCCGCAACGATGCCGCGGGCGACGTCGCGCACGTCGGCGAAGCAAGCGCCGCCCGACGGACAGAACGGCAGTTTGTTACGCGCGACGCGATCGACGAGGGAGCCCTCGGCCTTGCGTCGGTCGCCGGGGCCGAACATCGAAGATGGATTGACGACGACGACGTCGAAGCCGGGCGTCGCTTCGGCGAAGACCAAGTCCTCGCCGCGCCGCTTGCTGTCGCAGTAGCCGATGCCGCTGCCCTTTGCTGGCCAGGCGTGGCTCTCGTCAAGAACGACAGGTCGCCGCGACTTGCCGACGGCCGCGACCGAAGACACGTGCACGAAGCGCTGGACCCCCTCGCGCTTCGCGACCTGCGCGAGCCGCGCGGCGGCCACCGCGTTGACTTGAAACATGCGTTCGCGGTCTCGCTTGCGGAAGGACACAAGTGCTGCGAGGTGGAGGACGGCTTCGCAGCTGCGCAGGGCTGTGGCGAGCGTGGCCTCGTCGTCGAGGCTCCCGATCGTAGTTGCGTGCACGCCGCTCAGAAGAACGGCGTTGGCCTGCTCGGTCGAGCGAACGAGGGCATGAACTTCATGCCCTGAGGCGACGAGGACTGGCAGCAAGTGGGTGCCGACGAAGCCCGTCGCACCGGTGACGAAAACCCGCATGATCGATCGGGGAGCATGGGGCGTGACCGGCCGAACGGCCAGCGCGCGAGCGGCGAAGCGTGGTCGCGCCGCGCATCTTTCGCGAAGCGCGGCCGCGCTTCCTTGCATGTGCGCCCTACGCAGCCACCCGCGCGCGCCCTACAATGCTGCCTCATGGCAATCCCGACGATGGCGAGAGTCGAGAGAATGTGGCTTCGCGAGCAGAGCGGCATACCGGCCCGTGGAATAGAAGCTGCGCGAGCCGTAGCTGGGCGTGGCCTCGTCGGTGATCATGCCGATGGTGGCAAGCGCCAGATCACGCTCATCGATGTCGCATCGTGGCGCGCGGCCTGTGTCGAGCTCGGCCAAGAGCTCGATCCGGCCTTGCGTCGAGCGAACGTGCTCATTTCCGGCCTGGACCTCGGCTCGTGCATCGGCAAGACCCTGCGCCTCGGCGACGTGCGCGTGGCAGTCCTCGGGGAGACAACGCCGTGCGCGTTGATGGAGGCCACGGAGCCCGGACTCTTGCGCGCGCTCGCTCCAGCCTGCCGCGGAGGCGTTTACTGTCAGATCCTCGACGACGGTGAGATTGCGATCGGCGATGTCGTCGAGGTCCACGGCCAGAACTCCTTTGACACGGCGACTCCCGAATGAGGGCTATGCGATGAAGACCTCCGAGGAGCAGCGTACGTTCTTCGACCAGCACGCGCCAGCCATCCAGAAGGCCGCCAAGGCCGGCGGCGCACGGCAAGTCATCGACTTCATCGATGCCTTCGACGACCCACTCGAGCGCCGCGTGCTCTATCTCTTCGCGCGCCATGCGCTCTTTCTCGACGCATCCTATGCGCGAGACCTCGATGTCTACATCCAAGTGGCGAACAGCGGCATCGATGCGTGCCTCGCGCAAGCCCGTGCCGAAACCGACCCAGAGGACGCGAAGAAGCGCACCGACCTCGCCAACGTCATCTCGTACAACCTCGCAGCCGACCTAGCGGACTCATGGGGCGACGACGGCTTGGTGCGCGAAGAGCGACACTTCGAGGTTGGTCACGCGGCCGCCGAGCGCTGCGTCGCCTGGCGCGAAGAGCTCGGCAAGCCGCCGCTCCCGCATTCGATGGCTTGGTGGGCCAAGGGCATGCACGAGCTGAGCCTCGGGCGCGCCGACGCCGCGCTCGAGAGCTTCGAGAAGTCGGCTGACTTCGGCCGCGAAGCATCGCGCAAAGACGGACGCGCCGAGGATGCCGTCGAAGCGAGCTTCGCGGTGCTGCTCGCGCGCGGCTACAGCGCGATCGCGCTCGCAAGCCTCGGCGACGCCGACGCCGAAGCCGTCTGGACGGAAGTCATCGACAAGTTCACGCAGCAACTCGGCGACGAGGCCACGAAGAAAGAAGCCGAGTTCGGCATGCAGCAGCTGCGTACGGTGCGCGAGCGCTACTGGCCCGACGCTTCCTGAGTCGCGCTCGCTCGAGCTGCCGCCCTCAGCTTCGTGTCTTGTAGCGATCGGTGGCCGCGACGAGGGCCTTGGCGATGCCAGGCTCACCGGCCGAGTGGCCGGCGTCGGGGACGATCACGAGCTCTGCGTGCGGCATGCGTTGCTTGAGGAACCAGGCGCTCTCGAGCGGGCAGACCACGTCGTAGCGGCCGTGGACGATGGTGGTGGGCAGGCCGGCGAGCTTGGCCGCCGCTTCGAGCAAGTGGTCGTCCGCGTCGAGGAAGCCACGATGCACCATGTAGTGGCACTCGATGCGCGCGAGCGCTTCGGCGTAGTGGTCCTCCATCGCGGTTGCCCGTATGGCCGGATTCGGGAGCAGCGTAATCAGGCCGAACTCGTAGCCAGCCCAGGCCCGCGCCGCTTCGAGACGCACGCTTGCATCCGCGGATGTGAGCCGGCGGTAGTAGTTGCCGACGATGTCAGTGCGCTCGATTTCGGGCAGGGGGGCCAAGAACTCTTCCCAAATGTCCGGGAAGAGCGCGCTCGTCCCGCGCTCGAGGAGCCAGTCGACCTCGGCCTTGCGGAAGGTGAAGATGCCTCGCAGCACGAGCTCCGTCACACGGTCCGCGTGAAGACTCGCGTAGGCGAGCGCGAGTGTGCTTCCCCACGAGCCACCGAAGACCTGCCAACGCTCGATGCCGAGCTCGACGCGGAGACGCTCGATGTCGTCGACCAGGTGCCAGGTCGTGTTGGCCTCGAGGCTCGCGTGCGGCGTGCTCTTGCCGCAGCCGCGCTGGTCGAAGAGGACGATGCGATAGCGATCGGGGTCGAAGTAGCGCCGGTGGTCGGCCGTCGTCGCGGCACCTGGTCCGCCATGCAAGAAGACGACGGGCTTGCCATCTTCTCGACCCGAGCATTCGTAGGCGAGGACGTGGCCATCACCGACGTCGAGGTGGCCACGGTGGAAGGGTTCGATCGGTGGGTAGAGGCTCATGCTTCAGCGCGTCTTCTGCGTCGGGACTTCGTCGCGGGCCAAGAGACGCGCAACGTGCACGCCTCGTCCTTGCGTCGCAACGAGGATGCGTGAATTCGCGCTATCGAGCCTCATGTCGATGACCGGCGCATTCGGGAGCTCGCTTCCGAAGAGCATGAAGATCGCGCCGGCATCGACGCTGCGGAAGACGCCTTGATCGGTTCCGACGTAGAGGACGGCCGGTGCCTGTCGCACGTCGACGGCCACGCAGTGCACGGGCACGTTCGGCAGGTTGCTGCTCCTGTCGAGCCATGTGCGGCCTGCATCCGTAGACTCGAGCAATCGGGCTCCACCCATGAAGCCCGTTGCAAAGGAGCCGACCGCGAGCCACACGTGGCGAGGGTCGTTCGGATCGATCGCGAAGGGGCGCGTCGTGCGAACCCAGCCGGGCACGCCGCTGAGCCGTCGTGTCCAAGTCCCGCCGCCGTCTTCCGAGACCTGGACGTTGCCGTCGTTCGTCTTCACGTAGAGAAAGCGTCCATCCGACGGAGCGATCGCGAGGCCGTGGATCGCAGCGCTGCCGCCATTCGTGAGGTCGCCGCTGATCGGTGCCCAGCTGGTGCCGCCGTCGTTCGACAGGTACACGCGATGCGTGCCATAGATCATGCGCGATGCATTGTTCGGATCGAGCTCGAAGGGCGGCAAGAAGCAGTTGCGATCGCCGCTCGAGATCCCGCTGCTCGCCCGCGAGAAACTCCCGCCACCGTTCAGCGAGCGGTAGAGGTTGCCGGTGCCTTGGCTCTCGACGAAGACGCGCTGACCGGTCGCGTCGACACCCGTGTAGCCGCCGTCGCCTCCGAGGACGCTCGACCAGGTGCGCGGACCAACTCGACGACAGGAGCCGTTGTCCTGGAAGCCACCCCAGACCAAGTCCGTGCGCACGGGGTCGATGCTCATCCCGGCATAGAGCTGGACGAGGCCGAGGCCGTCGTTGCGCGCGGACCAGCTCGTGCCGAGGTTGGAAGAGAGGTGGACGCCGCCATCGTTGCCGCAAACGAGGCGCCCCGCTGCATCGAACTCGATGGCGTGTATGTCCACGTGCGGTGGTGTCACGGTCGAGAAGGCAGCACCTGCGTTCGTCGTGCGGCGCAGGGTCAAGCCGCCGACCAAGAAGGCGTCGGGGTTGCGCGGATCGATGCCCACGACCGACAGGTACCAGCCGTAGGTCGATTGGAAGTTGCCCGCAGCCGTGCGCTGGGTCCAAGTCGCGCCGCCGTCGTCGCTCAGGTAGACGCCGCGCGTCGAAGCGCTCGCGCCATCCGCCGACGCAGCGTTGACGAGGATGGCGACGAGCCGCGCCGGTCGTGAGGCCGCGATGGCGAGCGACACGCGACCGATCCCGCTCGTCGGCAAGCCGGTGCTCAGCTTGGTCCACGAGGTTCCGCCGTCAGTCGACTTGTAGATGCCGTTGCGCGCCTCACCAAAGATGTCGCCGAAGGCCGCATAGAGCGTCGTCGGGGTCAGCGGGTCGATCACGAGGTCCGTCGCCGCGACATCGGTCGGCAAGCCGTTGCCGACCAAGGTCCAGGTCTCGCCGCCGTCGGTCGAACGATGGATGCCGACCGCTCCGTCGCGCAGCGGATGGTTGCGTGCAGCGCTCTTCGCCGGCAGGAAGCCGCCGGCCGGCGTGCTCGCCACGAAGAGCGTGTTTGGCTGCTTGGGATCGACGACGATGCGCGAGACACAGCGTCCGGCGAAGGCAGCATGGCCGTGCATGCGCCAGGACACGCCGCCGTCGATCGTCTTCGCGATGCCGAGGCCGTAGCGGCTGTGGTGCGCGAAGTTCGCTTCGCCGGTCCCGACCCAGAGGATCTTGTCGTCGCTCGGGTGCACGCAGAGCGCGCCCGTGGCCGTCGTCGGCAAGCTGTCGCCGATCGCTCGCCACGACAGCCCAGCGTTGTCCGTCTTGAAGACGCCGCCGTCGGCTCCACCGACGTACCAGGTGTCGGGTCGCTGGCGGCTCGTCGCGATGGCCGCGACACGCCCCGTGTAGGGACCATTCGAGATGGGAGCCGGACCGAGGTCGGTCCAGAGCTCCTGGGCCGTGGCCGAGCCATGGATCACTGCAACGCCGACGGCCAAGGCCGCGATGCGTGCGAGGATGCTGCGCTTCGTGAAGCAGGTGCTCATATCAGTCACGCGCTCCGATGCGGAAGGTCAGGGTCGAGACGAAGCTCGCGTCGGCGAAGTCGAGCCGCGCTTCGATGCAGTAGAGCCCGCTGCGCTCGATCGGCACATCGACGAAGGCGGCGGACTGCGGTTTCAACTCATGGGCGACCTGCGACGTCGTCGCCTCGTGACGCACGGAGACCCGTGCGCGCTCGACCCAGTCGCGGCTATCGGCGTCGACGATCGAAGAACTCGCTCCCTGGTCGAAGCGCAGTCGCAGCGGCAAGGCGCTGCCGATTTCTTCGTGCGTCGGGTCGCGCATGGGCACGATCTCGAAGGGCACGCCGAAGCGAGCACAAGCGGCCGGTGATGCTTCGCTCTCGAGCGGGGATCCACCGCGGCTGTAGTGGCAAGCCTTGGCGCTGCGAACGATGCGTCGACCGCGATCGTCGTGCGTGTCGACCGCCGTAACCGAGAAGACCGCGCTGCCACGACGCGCGCCGAGCGCTGTCGCGAGCGCGATGCCGACCTCGTCGCTCGAGCGAGGCGCGACCTCGAGCAACCACTGCTCGCCGCGCACCCTTGCTGCGCACCAGTCGAGGTCCTGCCCATCGATGACGCCGTTGACGCGCAAGGCCAGGTCGCTCCGGCCATCGATGTCTTCTGGCAGCAGCCAAACTGTTGTGCCAGAAAAGTCGCCAAACAGGGCCGCGCGATCGGAGTGCTGCGAAGAGGCTTCCGAGTCTTGCGACGCATCGGCGCATGAAGCCGCTGTCACGAAGAGCAACAAGGTGGCGCACGTGCGCGCCGAGAGCGGACGTGGCCGCGGTCGAGGTCCTGGCATGGAGCCATCATCCATCGAGCGTGACGGAATGGCGAGCCCCCTCGTGTCGCCGTGGGCATCGGGGCCAATCGACTACAGCTTTGCGTTAGGATCTGACCGTTGTTCGCCGCGTCGCGCGGCGTTCGTTCTCAAGCAGGATCGACCTCAATGAAAAACCTCCTCTCCGTCCTCACTTCCTCTCTATTGCTCGCGGCGATCGCGCCTGCCCAAACGGGCTTGAAGCTCACGAATGGTGTCGTCGAATACGTCGACGTGCCGTACGACGCGAGCCTCGTGCCCCAAGGCGGCGTCACCGTCGAAGCTTGGATCCGCTACGACGAGAATCTCGGAACCGGTTGGCGTTGGCCGACCATCGTGCGGCAGAACCCTGCTGCTGGCCAAGAGTCCATCCTCTTTCGCGTCGAAGCCGCCAACACTGCGAATCGAGCTTTGCGTTGGTGGGTCTTGGGTGTCAATTCCTCTGTGAACGTCGTCTGGAGCTTCCCACAAGGTCGCCTCAGCACGTGGACCCACGTCGCTGGGACTTACGACGGCAGCGTCGCGAACCTCATCGTCGACGGTGCCGTAGTGGCGACCGTCACTCAGGCCGGTGGGCCTCTCTGGGACCGAGGCGGTGCGTTCAAGATTGGCAGCGGCGATGGCACGCTCATCGAGACGTGGAATGGCGAGATCGACGAAGTTCGCATCTGGCCGTACGCGCGCACAGCGGCCGAGATCAAGGCCAACATGAACGATGAAATGCAGCGCGTGCCGGGGATGGTCAGCACGTGGAATTTCAACAACAACGCCAACGACAGCTCCGGCAAGAACAACGGTGTTTGGGTCGGCACGCCGCAGTATGTCACCAACACATTGACGCTGCGTCCCCTGCCGGTCGTGTCGGCTTTCACGAGCGGCAACGCCACGGCGGCATGCCAGGCCGCAGGCGTGTTGGGGATCAACTCGCTGTCCGAGGTCGGCAACTCGGCCTTCGGTGTCACAGCGACGGGTGGTGCGCCCACGAGCGCCAGCGTCTTCTTGCTCAGTGCGAAGGCTGCCCAGCAAGCGATCAAAGTCCTCGGCGTCGATCTATGGATCGACGTCGCGACGCTCGTCTCGACCTTCCCCGCGCCGACGAACACGCTCGGCACAGCGCCGCTGCCGCTGCCGATCCCGAACGATGCCATGCTGCGCGGCGTCACCTTCGCATTCCAAGCGCTTCACTTGGAAGCAGCCTGTTCGGTGAATCCATGGGCCGCTACGCCGGCCTTGTCGCTCGCCATTCGCTGAGCGGTCACCACGCGCGGGTGCTCGCGGCATTGGACCTATGGACCAGACGCTCCAGGCTTGGTCCGCCGCGCTCGTGCTAGGACCGACGCTGCTTCGACCAGCATCCACAAGACGAGGGTCGTGAGCAGCGTCGAGATGACGACCAAGAGCCAATTCTTCTGACCCCAGAACTCCATGGTCTTGGCGAGCAGGGACGTCAGGGTGATCGCAAACAAGAAGACCATGGGCACGGTCAATGGCCACACTGGCTTGTTCTTGCGCCAAAAATACAGGCTCAAAGTCAGCAGCGTGAGGGCGGCGAGCATTTGGTTGCTCGCGCCGAAGATCGGCCATAGGACCCACGCTGCCTCGCGCATGACGCCCGTGACGGGGTCTTCGACGGTCCAGAACGCCAACGCGATGCCGGGCAACACGGCGATGACGGTCGCGATGTAACGGTTCTTGAGTGGAACG
>CALLZN010000157.1 GCA_937858895.1 uncultured bacterium
TGGCGGAAGCCCGAACCTCACAAATCTCCCTCTTCCCCGACGAAGATGGGAGCGATCTTCTCACCCTCCAGCAACTCACGCTGGTGGTCACCGACAACGACGTTGGCCCCGCAGGGGAAGCCTCGAGCGTGCTGGTGCGAGGCTACCTCAATGCCCTCGACGCGAGCGGCAACACGGACCTGTCGCGCCCCACGGTTGAGTACGTGGACCGTGGATCCGGGGATGCCCCTGTGCCTCGAGGACCCGGAACCTGGGCCATCACCTTCGGCCAAGCGCTCACGGTCTTCCTCGATAGCTGGAAGGCGCGCGACGGATTCGAGTGGCCGACCAGTGGGTCTGCCCGGGTGTCGGGATACCGCACGTTGGCCGAGCTTCGCGAGATGGTCATCACGATCGTGGCGCGCGGGCCGGCGACCAACATCGCGGTTGCCGAGATCGACGAAGCGATCCGCGATGGCGTGAGAGAGAGCTTGGACTTGTTCAGCGGCTTGGCGCCGTGGCTGAAGCGCTGGGAGCGCGTAACGGTGTCCTGGGTCGATTCGATGTGCGTGCTCCCGGGCTACATCGACGAGGTTCTGGACGTGTTCGAAGCCTCCACGCGGCGGCGCGTGAACTGGTCGCGGGTGCACCGATCGCCCGGCAACCAGACCACGATCGTGGGGGACACGCGCAGCACGGATCTGTTCATCGCCTACCTCGCAGCGCCTCCATCGCTCGACGACGATGACAGCCCTTGCCCGATTCCAAAGGAGCACGATGAGCTGGTGCGCTACGCTGCCGCTTTGCGGCTGATGGAGTCGAGGAAGGCCACGGAGTATCTGCCGATCTACCGAGCGCGCTACGATGCCACGGTGGTTCGCTTGCGCCGCAGGTTCCACGTCGCCAATGAGCAGGACACAGGCGGTGCCGCGATCGGAACGTGGCGATGGCCGAGCCTGAGCAATGGCGGGAACCTTTCAGCATGGTGAGGTGGGCGCATGAACCTTCGGGGGTCTGGTTGGGGAGGCATTGACCTCCGGAGCGGTCTTCAGGCCCTCCCGGGCAACACCTTTGTGGACTGCGAGAACTGCTACGTCAGCAGCGATCGCACGCAACTGAAGCCTGGCCCGGGATCCCGGGGGTTGGCGATCCCTCGCTTCGAGGAGGTCTACGCCTTCAGGGCGGCCACCGCGGGCAACCCGACCGCCATCACGGCATCGGCAACGCTCTATGCGGGCTCGAGCTTCCAGGTGCGTATCACCGGGAACTTCCTGCTGAATGGCACCTACACCGCGACATCCACCGGCGCCGCGGCCTTCACGATCCCTCTCGACAGCTCGGCGATGAGCCTTACGACCGACGGGGAGATCCGCGTTCTTCGGGTGCGGCACATCCACGACTTCGACCAGGTCGACGGGAACCTCGTGGTGGCCGGGGAGATCGGTCCCTACGTCACAGCCAGCGCCGTGGCTCTGGTCCACGAGATTGCCGCCGAGGACCCGGCGCGCATCACGATCGACTTCCCCCACGGGTATGACCCTGGGTCCACGTTCTCGGTCACGTTCGCCGGCACGTCTTCGACCACGCCGAGCATCATCGGCACGCACACGGCCACAGCTCTTCGTCCCCACGAGTTCACGATCCCGGTCAACGTGACATCGGGTTCGATCGGCTCCTCCGCGACAGAGACCGTGACCATCACCACGCGGCAGTCCTTGGTGGGGTCATGGGTGAGCCCAACCCTCCCGACCCTGGGCTCGGTGGTCGATGACTTCGCGTTCGCTCCGCCAAGCGCTTGGAGCGCCTACAAGGCCGGGATCTACGCGCCGCAGGACTTCTCGGTTGCGCGCGAGCGCGGGATGATGGACGTGACCGGGAGGCGGGCCCTGATCGCCGTGCCGGGCAGCGGGTGCTGCTACCAGGTCGACACCGTGGTTCCGGAGTCCACGCGGCAGACCCATTGCCTTGGCGTGCCGAGGGGAAGGCTCAGCTACGCGACTTCGACAGCGACCACCGGCGGCACGATCCCCGACGGCGACTGGTATGTCCGGGTCGCCTACGCGATGGACGAGCTGCCTGAATACGGCCTGATGTCGAAGGCCCAGAAGGTGACCACTTCGGGCGGAGGCACGTCGACCATCACGGTCAGCTTTGCGGAGCCTTGGGAGTCGCTGCGCGAGCTGCCCAACGCTTGCTCTGTGATGATCTACATCTCGCCCGAGGAGAATGGTCCTCGTCACGTGACCACGCTCAGCCGCACCACGGGCAAGGGCAACGCCACCCACGTCATCACGTCGATTCCCGCCGTGGACCCGAATGGCACCCGGGCGCTCCAGACCGAGAACATGCCGAGGGGAGCGAACTTCGTGCGGGTTCTGCGCGGGCAGGCGCTGTTTGGCGGAGCGAGGGGCTCCCACGGCCTGAAGTTCGACCGCTACCGCGGCGTCACGATCCGACCGACCAGCGGCTCGCCATCCAACAACAGCACGATCGAGTTCGTGCGGCACAGCGAGATCGTGGGGGGCATGGGGGTTTTCCCGAGTGCCTACGCGGGGGCAGTGATGCTCGCGAACCCTCCTGGCCGACCGAAATACGTTCGCATGCTGGAGGCCATCCTTCGCGATGGCGGGCACCAGTTCGACACCGACTTCAACACGGCGGGCCTTGGCTCGCCGGGCACGCTCTACGAGGGCAACCTGCGCCCCGAGCGCGGGATCGTGCAGATCAGCGAGCAGGGATTCCCTGGTGTCACGCCGGTCCTCTACGACCGCAGGGTGGAGCTCTACCGCGGGCAGGACCTCGAAGGCGCCGCGCGGCTCGGCAATGGCTGGCTGCTTTGCACCGAGCGCGAGGTCTACATCTACCAGTTCGCCGCCGACCCGAGGAGCGGCGATCCGGCGCGCGTGAGCGATGAGCATGGCTGCAATGGTTCGCCGCATGCGATGTTCGAGATCGGATCCACCGCAGGCGGAATCGGGCTTCATGGGCCGTGGATCTACAGTGGCGGCGTGCAGTGGATCGGCGAGCGCGTGCTGCCGCTGTTCCGAGAGTGCTTGGCCGATGAGTTCGGTCGGATGCGCCACGCCTTCTCGTGCGTGGACACAGAGAGAAGCCTGGTCTGGTTCGGCCTCACCCGCTACGCGGGCTCGAGCTACACCGACCTTGACCCTGGCAGGAAGGGCAAGAGCGGGTGCGACTTCTTCTTGCTCTACAGCTACGCAGCCGATGCCTGGAGCACGTGGCGTGTTCCTCAGCACTTGGGCAAGGTCTGGGCGATGAAGCCAGTGCAGTTCGCCAACGGCCTTGTCCGTGTGGTGATCCTCGCCGGCACTTCCGAGGGCGCCGCCAAGCTCTATGCGCTCGACGACGACTGGATGGAGGGCATCGAGGACGCGCTGAGCATCGTTCTGGACCCGCTCTTCGCGGGCACGCAGAACACCTTCATCGGCGCCACCGAGCCCACCGGGATCGAAGAGGGAATGAGCTACTGGATCGCGAGATCCGATGGCACCTACGTCGCGGATGGATCCGTGGTCAGCGTGTCCGGCTTCACGGTCACGCTCGACACCACGGTGGAGTTGAGGGCCGGGGACACCCTCACGGTGGGGTTCACGAAGATGCGCCTTCGAACGCATCACTTGCCATCGCAAGACCCGGATGGCCAGTGGGCGGTCGATAAGGTCCACGTGCGCGGCGAGAACCTGAGCCCTGGAAACATCAACACCAACGGAACGCTGAAGGTCACCTGCCGCAGCCGATCCAACGGAGCGCTCACGCAGTTCTTCACCGCCAGCAGCAGTCAGTTTGGGTTCTTCGGGATGCACGGAGCGGTGGAGGGACTGTCCTTCCGCGGCGCCGACATCGAGATCGACCTCGAAGTTTGGGCGCGATCGAACTTCGCGATCAAGGACGTGTTCGTGGAGGGCGACCGTGGAAGATAGTTACCTCTTCACGGCCGAGTTCGACTTGGCCACAGCGTTTGGGGCGAGCGAGTCCTCGGTGACCTACATGGCGAGCTTGCCCTGGTCCGCCACGGTGCAGTCCATGGATGCGCTGTTCACGCAGGGCGCATCCCCTTCGGGCGAGATGCCGCGAGTGGAGATCGACGGATCGGTGATCGAGGACCAAGAAGACAGCGCGATTCCGCTGGAGCGCTTGGTGGTCGAAGTCACCACGCCCGGTGCGGCGCTGCGTTTGCCGAGGGGCTGGACCGGGCTTCCTCCTGGCGTGTTGCGAGTCGAGGTGCGGCAACTCTCCGGGAATGCTGGGCAGTTCGCTAAGCTGTTCCTGTTCATTCATGCCGTGCGCGGCAAGGCGGTGAGTTAATGGTTTGGGGAGCAATCGCGGGCTACGTGCTCGGCCGAAAGGGTGGTGGAGGAGGCGGCGATTCGCGCGAGCGCAGCTACCAGAAGATCGGAGCCACGGGCCCCACCGACATCCCGCTGGATGACACCTTCCGCCCGCGCTACTTGCCCGACGGGCAGATCGCCCAGGACGTGCAGTTCGAGGTCGGACGTGCCACCGATCGCTACAACCGCCAGCAGCGCGAGACCGGAATCAGTGTGCTCGCAAACCAGGGCGCCTCCGAGGGGGTCTACTCGCGCGGTGGCGCTGCGTCGCTCTTGAGCGGGACCGCGGCCAACGTGTCGAATGCCTACTTCCGCAACCAGGTGGAAGAGCCCTACGTGAGTTATTGGGGAGACCGAGACGCGGAGCTTCGGGCGCGGAAAGACGCGCAGAAGGCTGGCTATCTCGGGCTCGCCGGGAACCTCGCCTCAGCAGCCCTCAGCGCAGCCGGTGGCGGCTTTGGCGCATCGGTGAATGTTGGAGGTGCGGCCCAGCCTCAAGCCGCTCAGGGAGCCCCACAGGCCGCTCAGGCGGCTGCGGCCATGGGCGGAGCCATCCCGATGGCCAACGCTGGTAACATGCCGGCGGTAACCGGAGGGACCGGCGGGACCGCGAACCAGCAGGCGCCGCTCATGCAGGCTTCCCTGCCGCCTCCTGGAAGCGGGGCTTCGACTGTGGGCGGTGGAGGCGCTCCTGAGGCAGCTCGGGCGACTGGAGCTATGGGGGGAGCGATTCCTTCGTCTTCGGGGGCAAGCGGTGGCCCTGGGAGCCCGGGTGCTCCAGGTGGGACGCCGCGCAACTCGCCTTCGGGTGGTGGTCAGCCAAATGGGTTCATCGGTCCCCCGCTCTTGCAGGCTGCGGTTGCCGAGATGGATCCGAGGATCTTCGACGTGGAGTATTTGCAGGTCTCCACAGACATGCTGGATGAGTTGCTGAGGGAAGCGCTGGGGGCGCTAGGTCGATGAGCAGCATCTTGGAGCGAATGGCGGCGCGCAGGGCCGAGCTTGGAGTGCGCGGCGCGGAGATGAAGGCGCGCGGCATGTCGCAGCTTGGCGAGGGCATCGCTCGAGGCGTGGATCGCTTGCAGCAGATCGGCGCGCAGAAGGAGCAGATGCGCGAGTCTTCGCGGCGCTTCGATGCGCAGCAGGAGATGGCCGGCAAGCAGTTCGATGCGCAGCAGACCCGAGTCGAGGCTTCGGAGGAGCGGTTCAGCCGGCAGCTCGACCTCGAAGCGGAGCAGATGCGGCAGCGCGAGCGTGCCGCTGAAGTCCGCGCCGAATACGAGCGCCGGCAGATGGAGCTCGAAGCGGTGCGGGAGCAGCGCAACATGCGCGAGCAGGAAGAGCGCATCACAGCGTTGCAGCTCAAGAACACCCACACCCAGGAGCTTCAAGGCGGCGTGCAGGGGCGCATCGCGCTCCTGAATCAAGTTCTCCCTCTTCAAATGCAGATGGAGCAGCTCCGCATGATGCGCGAGCAGCAGCCGAAGCCTCAAGAAGACCCGCTCCGCAAGGCGGTGCTCAGCGCGCAGCAGTTCGGTCGGCCCTTCCTGTCGGTCGACGCCCAGGGCAACCAGGTCGCGATGTACGTCAATGAAGGCGGCGAAACCGTGATGACCCGTGATCCGGTTCAGATCGCGCTCGCGAGGCGCGACAAGCCAGCTGGCGAGAAAGCGGCACCTGCGGAAAAGAGGATCGACGTGAAGAGGGAGCTTGAAGAGATTCAGCAGCTTGTCGACGACGGGCTGCTTCCAGAAGAGGCGGCCCAGGAGAGGAAGGTCGACCTCGTGCGGCGGTGGAAGGGTCAGCAGCAGCAGATCGGGTCGGTGTCGCTGCCCGACGCTTTGCGCGAAGGCGATGGCGGGAACCCGCTGCAAGGTGTCCGGTCGATGCTTGAGTCGGCGAAGAATGGAGGGGGCCCGACAGCGGAACAAATGCGCCAGATGGAAGACCTCGCCCGCAAGCTGGGCCTCGGCCGCTGAGAGGTGACCGATGACAGAACTCGACACGGCTTCGTTGCCCCCACAGAAGAGCACGCGAGAGCGCTACGTCGAGCTGCTCGAGTTCATCATCCCGCGCTTGGAGGAGGACCAGCGTAAGTGGGAGAAGCGCTTCCCTGGTCGGCCCTACCCTGGCCCGCTGGAGCCTGACCTTCCGCCCGAGGCTGCCCCCAAGCCTCCCGCTCCTGAAGACCCCGACCGACCGATGTTCGGCGGCTTCGAGTCCGCGAGCTTGGGCGGGAGTCCTCGCCAGATCCCGGAGTCCATCAAGGTCGCCGACGAGCCGGGGAAGCCCTACACCGTTCGCAGCACCGAAGAGCGGCCACCCGGGGTCTTGGAGGGCGTGGCTCGCGCGGTGTCCACCGGGGCAAAAACGATCGCGCAAGCGCCGATCGACCTCGCCTATGGGCTGGGCAACATCCTGACCTTCGGCCAACTGGCGGATGGGGCCTTGTCCGCGAAGAACCGCCCGAGCGCGGACAAGCTCTTCGAAGGAACCGCTCGCGCGATGCGCGGCGAGGACTTTGGAAACCCGCTCGGCACCGATGAGCAGGACCCCTACACCCGATTGCGCGGCCACTCGATCTATGAGGCCGCAGGCGAGGGCTTGGGCACGGCGGCCAACCTGGTGGTCGGGGCTCCGGGCAAGGTCATCGGGGCTGTCAGCTCGGCCACGCTCAAGGGCCTGAACTTCGTTCCGAAGATCGCCGCGTCGCAGGGCGTGGCTGGGGCCATAGCCAAGCAGCTTGTTCCGATGGGCGTTGGCTTCGGAGCGGAGACCTTCGTTCGCACCGGGGGCGACTGGGGCGAAGCTGCGCGCTCCGGGGCGGTCTACGGACCCATGTATGCCGTGCTCGGAGCGCTCGGCGACAAGGCCGTGAAGCTGCTCGAAACCAGGGTCCCAGAATGGATGGCTGCCGGCGCGGTGCGCACGGCTGAAGGCGCACTCGTGGACCCGCTGTCCGAAGCCCCCGCCGCGCTGCTCAACGAGGGCATGCGCAAGCTCGGCCTGAGCAACGTGGACATGGCCCAGGTGGCGCCGATGATCGCGAGTCAGCTCGAGATCTGGGACGCGGAGAAGCAGGTCGATGAGATCCTGGGGCGCAAAGGGCTCACGCAGAGCGAGGCGCTCGAGGCCGAGCAGCTCCTAGCTCGCATCGAAGACCTGCGCGATACCCAGGTGAAGACCTTCGTGCAGTACGCGGCGCAGGGCGCCGGCTTCGGTGTCTATGGGGCTGGGCAAGCGATGTTCCGCTCCCACGTTCCCGCCTATCGGAGAGCGAACTACGAGCGCGCGGTGCTGGATTCGACCGTGGCTCAGGTGGAGGCCCTGCCAAGCCCGATCGCCAAGGAGGTGATGCACGGGCACGTGCGGCAACTGTTCGACGCTGGCGCGATCCTCAGTCCAGATGGCGTGGTGAGCAGGCCGGGCTTCGAGCCCTGGCGCATCGACCTCGCCAGCGAGACCCCGCTGGTCATCGACCACACGGGCAAGCGCCACGAGGGCGGCGAAGCCATGGCCAAGATCGCCCGCGAAGTGTCGCGCATGAAGTTCGCGCACCTGCGCACGCAGCGCGAGCTCGCCTTGCACAGAGACAAGGGCGTGGCAGAAGACCTGCCAGGCATGCTGTCCTACCGGAACAAGGATGGAGGGCTGGTCTATGCGGCGGTTGGGCGCGATGGGAAGTGGCGAGAGAGGTTGGCTTCCAGAGAAGACCTTCCATGGAAGAAGGTCGACCGATTCATGGCGCTGGAGTCGGTGGAGGCTCCTTCGAAGCCGGTGTCGAGGGACGCTCTGGCTGCGACAAAAGCGGCTATTCGATCGGCTTCGCGAGGCGCCACCCCAGACGCTCGAAAGGCTTACTCTGAGTTTGAGCAGTACCTTCGACTGGCCGCGCCAGGAGACCCCGTTGCCAGGGAGTGGAACAAGCTCGCCTCCACGGGAAATCTGGAGGCCCTGACCAACAGCGCGGTCGCGCCTTCGAAGCTCATCGAGATGGTGAAGGGCGGGCTCACCGCAGACCAGGTCGCGGTCCGCTATGGGCTCGAACCTAGTCCAGGCGCCCCATCGGGAGCGCCAACCAAAGACACCATCTCTCTTTCTCGCCGGATCTTCGACAGGGCCTCCAATGGGGCCAACAAGCGCGCGAAGGCGAATCGCGACTCCTGGATCGAAGCGATGGCGAAAGCCCCGGCAGGCGACCCTGTGGCGTCGCAGTGGGCATCCTTCGTGGAAGCAGGGGCTCTCGAACGCGCCGTGAACAGCGGCGTGAACGTGGACGCGGTCATCAACGCTTTCCGCAAGAAGGGCTTGACCGCCAAGGAAGCGATGGCGCTCTTCGGCGATGACCAGGCTCCCCGCGCGGTTCCGACCGAGGTGGTGGACCGCTCGCGCCATGCGATCCTTCCCGAAATCGGATCGCTGCGTGGATCAGCAGCCCCCGACTCGCCGCAGGGACAAGCCAACGTCTTGCGGGAAAAGTTCCTCACCGATTGGCTTGACTACGTGGCCACCGCTCCGAGAGGCGACGCGCTTGGAATCGAGTGGACGCGCTTTGTCGACCAGGGGCACCTCGACAGCGTGTTGAAGGCTGGGGAGAGTCCGGTGTTGGCGATCGAGGCGATCCAGGCGGGGCTCGACGCCGAGCACGCGGCCAACGTGTATGCGCACACCAAGCCATCCGGGGTTGCAGGGCAGCCGAAGCTCCCGGCCTGGCTCAATGCGGTCCAGTGGGGAGCTGCGCCGAGGGTTTTACCTCTTCCGCTGCCACCTGGTGGCGGTGGAGGGCTCTTCGGAAACCCCCTGATTCCACCGGCTGGTCAGCCACCGGCTCCTCCTGGCGGTGGCGCTGGTCAGCCGCCCGGCCCAGGCCAACCGACACCCCCAAAGAAGGCTCCAGGTCCAGTGGGCCGCACGCTGGGGGTCGCCTTCTCTCCGGTGAAGGGGCTTCGCGAGCTAGCGCAGAAGACGCTGGGGCGGGCGCTTGACTACGCGGTCCTGAAATACGGCGCACCAGGGAAGGAACTCTCGAAGCGCTTGAAGGCTGTCGGGAAGTCCGCGGCCAAGATGGCCGGCAGGACTCGCGTGGAAATGTTCACCGAGCTCCAGAAGATCTTCCCGCAGGCGAAGAGCATCGAGAAGATGCCGAAGCGCTACGCAGAGCGTCTCACGTGGCTGGTCAACTACTACGACCATCCCGACTACCGCCCGAGCACCGACCCGCGCGTGCAGGCGATGGATACCGCGCTGCGCCCCCTCGCCGACCGGGTTCGCGACTACGTCAAGGCCCACGGCATCGAACTCGAAAAGCGCAGCGGGCGCTGGATCTCGCTCGCCCCCAACGAAAAGGCCAGGATCGCCTTCGATCAGGCCAAGCAGGGCCTCGACGGGCCAGAGCTTCGGGAGCTGGTGTCCGAGATGCTGCGGATGCCTCAGTACAAGCGCAAGAAGGCCGAGGACATCCTGAGGATCATCGTGGCGAAGCAGCGCCAGCTCGCAAACTACGGAAGCCGGTCTTCGGATCCCCTCACGGGCAAGAGCGGATACCTCGAGGACGACCGCTTGCTGCTGCCGCCGACCTTCGTGGAACTGGACTGGCGCCATTCGCTCTCGAAAACGCTCAACCGAGCGTGGGTCCGAGCCGCTTCCATGGTGGAGTTCGGGGGCAAGGATCTGCCCGAACTGAAAAACATCTACGACCGGATGACCCTGGAGCCGCAGGGTGGCGGCGACCTCGACGAGATTCGTATGTTCGTGGCGATGGAGCTGGGAGCCAGGCCGCCGCGCGGTATGGCCAGCCCCACGCAAAGCCAGTTCGCCAACGTCAGCACGAACCTGACCACGCTGGTCACGATGGGACTCAGCCCATTTACCACGATCCGCAACTCGACGCAGTTCTTGCTCACGTCGATCCCGAAATACGGGGTGCGAGCCACGCTCTCCGCCTACTGGCAAACCCCGCCGCTCTGGCACTTCTGGAGCGACAAGGCCCTGCTCGAGACTGCGCGCAAGTTCGAGCGCCATGGGATCATCAACCTCGACACCTTCATGCACGAGCTTGAGGGCGGGAAGCTGCGCAAGTCCGTGGAGGTCGCCTTGCGCGGCAGCGGCATGACGCGGCAAGAGCTGGTGAATCAGGTGCGATCGGCCACCGCTTCGATGGTGTGGTTGCAGAAGCACCGGAAGGCGATCCTCGCCAACGCTCCCACGCCGAGGCTGAAAGCCATGCTGATGGGTTTGCTGATGCAAGACACGCCACAGGCGATGCGTAGGCAGGTGGAGGCCCTCGACCTGGACCCGAACACGGTGAAGCTGGTCGAGATGGCGCAAGCCTTCGTGGAAGACTCGCAGATGCCGAAGTCGATCGGCACGAAGTCGCTGATGCACACGCTGAACAATGGCTGGTGGCCGGCGCTGCGAGTCGCCACGCTCTACAAGAGCTTCTCGGCGCAGATGATGCGCTTCACCTACCGCACGTCGTTTCGCGAGCTGGTGAAGCACGGCAACGCGGTGCCCTTCGCGCGATGGATGCTCTCGGCGGTGGTGGTGACCACGCTGAGCGAAGAGCTGATCGACCGGATCTCTGGCAGGGGGCGCGGGGTTCTCTCGCGCCTGAAGCGCGGGGACCCGGTGGACAAGGTGCTCGGACAGGTGATGAAGAACGTGGCCATCTCGGGCTTCTTCGGGCCTTGGGTGGACGCGGCGCAGTTCGGCCTCGGTAGCTGGCTGGCTGGCCCTGCTGGATCCACCGCCGCACGCACGGCAACCGGTGTTGCTGACTCCGCCTCGCAGTTGAAGAAGGGCGTGGACGTGGCCGCGAAGGTCTTGCTCGACCGCCTGGTTGACATCCCGGCTGCCTCGCGCACAGCCCTGGGCATCTATCGGCAGGTCAAGAGCCATCTCGCCGATGACAAGCTGGCCTTGCAGATGGCGTGGCGCCTGCGTGCTCGGGAATACAGCAACTCGACCGAGGAATGGGAAGTCTGGGATTCGATCGCCGATGGCGTGGACCTCGTGCGCACGCTGGTGGGTGGCGCCGAGAGCTTCCGCCCTGGCGACTTGACCCCGATCAACCGCTGGATCAGCAAAGAGATCGAGGTCGGCGACTTCGACGACGCCGCGGCCGCCGCTGCCACAGCCTTCCGCGGCGCGAATGGCTACAAAGAGAAGAAAGAGATCGAGGACAAGCTCCAGGCTGCCGGCAAGCGCATGAGCCCGCTCGGCTCGATCAAGGCCGAAGACATGAGCGCCTTCCTCCGATCCCTGCCAGAAGACCAGCGCCAAGAAGCCCGCCAGCTCCAGCGCGAGTGGATCCTCAACTGGACCCGAGCGGTGCGCAAAGCCAGGTTGATGAAATAAAAGATTAACTTTCTCTCGCTTTGACAGATTCGGTGTGCTAGCCTTCGCTCACCTTCAACCGAGAGAGAACACATGGACGACGAGAAGAAAGAGGAGCTGCTCTGCGCTTTGCTCCGCATGTCGCAGATCAGGGCCGAAGCCAGCGTGATCCGCGCGAGGCGACTGATTGCCGACTTTGCCCCATCGCTCAAGGGCGACGACCTTGCGACCATCAGGCTCGCCATTGCCATCGCCACTAGGCCAGCCAACGAGACCGAGGCCAAGACCGAGCCGCAGCAGGGCGTGTGCATCCCGGGCGAGCTGCTTGACTGGCTGACCGGTCCCGGCGGGCGAGAGCTCGTGATGAGCATCGACGCCGATAACGAGGTGTGCATCCAACTCCTTGAGCAAGAGGTGGTCGACGGCATGCGCCTGAAAGCCTTCGGATTGACGTGGCAGTTCGGACTCAACAGCGCCGTCGACCTTCTGAGGATGCGCGAGGAGCGAGCATGACCGACTACCCAAAGAAGCCCGGCTTCGTGGAGCCGCGAATCGCGGAAGACCTCACGCGCCACATGCACCAGAGCACCGTGAGCAAGGTCTTCGGCGCATCAAGCTGCCTCGCGCAGTACAAGTATCTCTACATCGACGGCTATCGGTCACCGCCCGCCGTGGCGTTGCAGTTCGGGACCGCTTGGGACCGCCTTCAGTATGGCGTCCCCGGCAAGACGCCAGCGCACAAGGACACGCCAGAGACGCGATCGGGCTACTTCCACGAAAAGCTCACGCGCGGCGTCGACCTGCCCGAGAAGGACGTGAAGGAGCGCTTCGCCGAGACGTGGAAGGAGGAGGCGGCCGTCATCGACAACTGGGAAGGCGAGGACTACGTGGACCTCCAGAAGCGCGGCCTGCTAGCGATCGGCGAGTGGCACAAGATCGCGCAGGACATCGAGCCGCGTTCGCTTCACGACGACCTTGCGCTCGAGATCAATGGCGGCGAGTGGTTCCTGCGCGGTTCGCTCGACATGATCGGGCGCCACCGTGGAGAGAAGAAGTTCACGCCACGCGACGCGAAGACCTCGGGCAAGAAGTGGCCGAAGGGCAAGTCCGACAACATGATTCAGGCCACGCACTACAGCATCCTGCTTGCCCACACGCCGGGCTACGAGGACGTGGACCACAACAAGTTCACCTTCGAGGTGATGGTCAAGAACAAGCAGAAGCCGGTGGTCGACGAGTTTGTGACCACGGTGGACGACCGCGAGCGAACGACGCACCTGCGCCGCGTGGCGCTGGCCCGCGATGTCATCCACACGGCGTTCAAAACGGGCGACTTCATCCCGAACCGGGATTCGATGTTGGCGTGCAGCCGGAAGCTCTGCGCTTTCTGGGCACTTTGCGAGAAGGAACACGGCGGCACTGTCCGCGGGGAGGAAGTCTGATGGCCACCGAAGAGAGAAAGATTGATGTCCGACCGACCAGGTCGATTCTCAGCATGAACGAGACTCAGAAGAAGGTCCGCCTGTGGCTCTTCGGGTCCATGGAGTCGCTGGTGTCCCTTGCCGCAAGGGCCAACGGCGAAGAGCGAGTGAAGCGCATCCTCGACGCTTACTCGGTCGCGTGCAGCCAGGACTCGAAGCTGCTCGAGTGCTCGATGGAGACGCACTACCAGTTCGTGGCGCTGGCGGTGATGCTCGACCTGGTGCCGGGCAAGAGCGGCGGCGGGCTGCTCTGGCCGGTCGCCTTCAATGGGCGCATGACGCCGATCATCGGCGCCAACGGCTACCGCCACCTCTATCAGCGGGTCGAGCCCAGGCACATCATCACGGCGCGGGTGGTCTTGCGTGGCGAACAGGACCGGGTCACGGTCAACGACCAGACCGGCGAGGTCGTGCATGGCTGGGCCGGATGGGATCTCGACGAAGGGGTGGACCAGGTCATCGGCGCCTACGCCCAGATCCACGACTCCGAGACCGGCAAGTTCATCGTGGGGTCTCGCCCGATCCGCATGATGACGCTGCTGGCCAGGGCGCGGGCCAGCCAGAGCTACGTCCAGAAGCAGGAGATCGCCAACCCGAGCCAGTGGTGGACGTGGTTCCGCGCGGGATCAGCCTGGGCGAGCTGGCCGATCGAGCAGATGCAGAAGACGGCAACCCGCTTCCTCTTCCAGCGCTGCGGCATCGCGCTTCAGGACACGCAGCTCCAGATGGCGCTCACGGTCGAGTCAGGATCCGACGCAGGGGAGGAGATCAAGGACATCGTCCCGATCGAGCTCCCCCAGGACATCCCCGAGGTCCACTACGAGCCCGCGGTGGCCGGAGACCGACAGGTCGAGATCGGTCGCGCGGTCCAATACGACAACACCGAAGAGCCACTCATCCACGAAGACACTCAGACGGAGGACTGAGATGGGTTACCACTCCGAGGTCAAGGGAAGTGTGCTTTTCAGCGATCCGATCGGCTACCCCATCGGAAGGTTGCCAGGTGCGGATCTCTGGCAGAGCGAAGATCGCGACCCGTTCCGCTACGGCATTCTTCAGTGGATGCGGACCTACAACGGCCATGGCGTAGTCGTTGGGTTCTCCGCTGGAGAAAAGGTAGGCGGATGGAAGCGCGGGGACGAGCTGAGGGGCTGGCTTGTCGCTCTGTATCGCTGGCTCCGCGAAAACCACCCCGACCTAGGGATCGAGGGCTACATCGAGCGCCGCGGAGAGGACCAAGAGGACATCGAAGTCTTCAACTTCAACGATGAAGGCTTGTCGTTCACCGAGGCGATCGTTTCATGGACGGAGCCAAGGATTCTCGTGGCGGGGAGAGATCCGGGCGAGAGCTAGCTTGCGCAAAGCGACGGCGAGTGAGAAAAGAACGGGGGCGGGAAACAGCCGAAGCCACTTCCCGCCCCCGAACCACACAAGGATCGTCAAGGAGAGCATCATGGCACGCGAGAGCAAGGGTTCACAAGGGGCGACATGGTTCCTGATTCGACAAGGCGACTCTCCGAGCACGGTCCTGGTGCTCTATGAGTTGGCTCGCCTGTGCGGATGCACCTACAAGGGCCAGCACAAGACCCTCAGGAGCGTTTCGCTGTCTCGTTTGAGTCAACATACCGGGATACACGAACGTCGATTGAGGGCCATCCTGGCGCGCCTGATGGACATCCGGGCATGTTGCCTGGATTCGAAGGGGTTCCTCATCAACCCGCGCCTGCTGCGCGAGCGCCATCGGATGATCGCGCGCCGCGGCTACCGGGCTGCCGGCTGATGGTCCATCGGGCGGGTTCCGGAGGTCATGCGGGAGTCGCAGATCCGTCCTCGAGGTCGGCTCCTGGCCGGCATCGCCCAGCACCGCTACGAGCAGGACCTCAAGGCGATCCGGTCTTGGCGTAAGGCTTGGCAGCCTTCGATCGACGTGCTGGCCAAGATCCTGCACTGCTGCCGCCGCACGGTGAAGCGCGTGATGGACCGGGTCCTTCCGATGCTTGGCCTCCGGGGCGAGCTCCACACGAGGCCGGGGTCGAGTGCACGTTTTGTCCACCTGATGCCCGCCCTCTCGTATTCTTGTACTGGTACAGAGAGTGAAAGGCAGAAACAGGCTTCTAGCGGTGGGGTATCGGTCCCGGAAATCTCGGTGCCTATGGCGGGAGGCGAGGCGATTCTCCGCAACATCCTCTTCGATCTGGTCGGGAGCCAGAGGCACAAGCTCGCCGAGACCTACGCTCGACCCCGAAGACCTGGAGCACCTTGCTATGCGGAGGAGTGACCCGACCGGCTACCGCCCACCCGTGGACTGGGAAGGACAGCACCCGCATCACTGGATCGACCCGACCACCGGCATGGCGTCGCTCGCCGCAAGGGAGCGCGCCTACGCGCGCATGGCCGTCGAGCCGAACCTCACCTACGCCCACTGCCTTCGAAGAGCCATCGCCGCGCTCTACGAACTCGCCATCAACTTCCGAGACACGTGTCCCGAAACTGGGAATGCGTGGACTCTCAACGACGTGCCGGACCCCTACCGGGGCCTGGCTGCCAACACCCACGAGCTGCGTAAGGCAGCCAAGGAAGGTCCCGCATGACCCAGCTTCGCCCGCTCCTGACCGTTGACGACATCGCCCGCCACCTGCACGCAAGCCACAGCAACGTGCTCGAGTGGCTCGCGGAGCTTCGCCTGCCCTACTTCGCCCTGGGGAAGGGTGACGCCGCCATGTTCCGCCCCGAGGACGTGAATCGAGCGATCGAGGAGACCTTCGCTGGAGCCTGGGGACCGGTAGACGCGCTCGAGCAGCAGCCGCCAGAGCCTGCCCAGCAGGAACCCACCGAAGCCATCGAAGAAGAGGGAGATGGGATGGATGGGCTGATGGAAGAAGCCATGAAGGAGGCAGCCATCGAAACGCTCACTCTGGTTCTCGGCCAGCACCACGCCATGGCGAGCGATATGCTAGAAACCATGACCGCCGAAGGGTGGACGACCGCCGAGATTGCGGGCCTCGACCCAGAAGCAACCACGTTCGACAACGTCGCAACCCCGCGCGCCAGGGCCAAGCTCTTGGGCGCCATTGGAGACGATGAATGAAACCAGGCTGGAAGACATCCGAGTTCTGGGTCACGCTCGCCGCGCAGGTCGTGGCCACGTGCCTTGTCGCCTTCGGGCAGGAGACCCTGGCGGCGGCCATCCTCAGCGGCGTGGCAGCCCTCGGATACAACATCTCGCGCGGCCAGGCCAAGGGAGGCCAATCATGAGGAGAAAATCCCTCTTCCCTTTCGTGTTGCTTCTCGGGTCGTGCCAGCTCTTCGAGTCGCGCGACATGCAGCCCATCGCAGACCTCGCGCAGCAGCAGCTCCAGGTCAATCGCGACTTCGCCGCTGGATGGCGGGGCGTGCTCGACAAAGCAACCGTGGATCCCGTGCTCAAGGCCCAGGTCATCGCGCAGATCCAGACCTTCGAGGAACGCAGCCAAGCCTATGCCCAGGGCCTCCTCGACTTCGCAGCCAAAGCCGGCAAGGTCGACTGGCGATCCCTCTATGAGCAGATCAAGGGAGCGGTCAAGCCATGAGCTGGGACCAGATCCTCGACCGCATGGAGCAAGGCGCCGTGTTCGACCTCTCCGGACTCGATGAAGAGATCGTGGGCAAGCTCTTTGTGAGCCGAGTTCCCGAAGATGAGGTAGACTCCGCGATCGCCAAGGTGGTCGCAGCTGCGCAGCGGCAGGCTAGCAACCGCGAGACCCTGGCGCGTATCATCGAAATCGTGGGGAGCATCGCAGGGGTCATCATCAGCGTGCGGAAAACGCCGATGTGACCGTTGGGGCTCCGCAGATCCTCTACGGGTTTGCGAGCCCGCCGACAGCGGTGGAAGGCGGCATCTACTACGACACCGGCCTCAAGCACTTCTACGGCTACGACGGTACGACGTGGCTGCAACTGGACAACTAGCCAATGAAGAACACCATCACCAAGATCGTCGGCGAAGACCGCGCGCCTATGCGTGTCACCGCCGCGCTCAACTTCGCGCTCGACACGGCGCTCGCGCAGCGCCAGCTTGCGTGGTCCGTCGCTCGCCCGATCCACGCGATCCAGATGAAGCTCGAAGGCGTGTCCGACGACGCGACAATCGAGCTGACGACCAAGGAGTGGGGCACGCTCAGCGCGTTCCTCCAAGACGACGGGAACACGCTGCCGATGCACCGACATTTCGGCGAGATCTACGATGCGGCCATCGCCGCTAGCCAGGGAGAGACCACGCCTCCGCCGCCGCCCGAGCCGCCCGAGCCGCCCGCGCCGCCGCCAGCTCC
>CALLZN010000158.1 GCA_937858895.1 uncultured bacterium
TGCCGATCTATGCTTACGACGCCGCCATCGTCGCGATCGACAAGGCCGACATTACCTACGACGCCAAGGGCAACGTCATCGACGTCAAGCCGGCCTCGGCCAAGATCGTCATCAACGAGATCAACAACGGCCCGGCGCAAGAGCCGAACATTCGCAACCTGTGCGTCAACTCGGGCGCCAAGGATGACCTCGGCTGCCCGACGGACATCACCTTCCACATGGGCGGCCTCGACATCGACCCCAACGGCGGCACCTTCGTGGACTGGAGCAGCGTCACGCGACCGAACTTCATCTTCACGGTCGTGCGCAGCGCCTTCCAGGCCTGCGGTTCGTGGAAGGGCACGATTCACTCGACCACGACCTTCCAGCAGCAGCTCGGCTCGATTGCGGTCGTGAACGGCGTGCAGATGGGCTCGACGACGATGGCGGACGGGAGTTGGCTCGGCTTGGCCAACGGCCAAACGCTCGGCGCCTCGCCGCTGCTCCAGGGCCTGTGCTGGGTCGAAGGCGGCTACAACGTCAAGGCGCCGCACGGCTTCCCGATCGCGGATGCCGGCGGTAAGGACGGGGTCTTCACGGTCGGCACCGACCCGACGGTCGACCTCGCGGTCCAGGGCGTGGCGGCGCGCTTCCCGATCGCGGCGATCAGCTTCGGCGGCGGCGCGCCCAAGGGTGGCCTCCTCGCTGGCATCGACGTCAGCGCGAACTTCCAAGGCTTCCCGTACTTCTATCCGCCCCTCGCTTGGACCGTCTTCCCCGGTGCAGCGACCGACGCCAAGGGGCAGGCGAGCTACAGCTTCCCGCTGCCCAACGACCAGACGCTCAAGGGCATCAACCTCGTCTGGCAGTTCGTCGCCTTGACGCCGGCTACGACCCTGGCCTTCACGCCGCCGGTGTCGACCGAGTTCAACTGAGCGCCTAGCGAACGCGCACGAGGCGGTCTTCGGGCTGCTTCGCGCGCAGGTCGCCGAGGTCATCGAGGAAGCGCTTCCCGTCGGTCCAGTAGCCGGCGGTCGGGCGCAAGCCCTCTTTCTTGGCCGTGAAGTAGGCGTTGAGCCGCTCGATGCAGAGCTCGCGGACGTACTTGGCGAGGCAAGAGGCTGCGGCGCAAGGAAAGGCGCGGTCTTCACCGTTCTCGGTGAAGACGATCTCGTCGCTTTGTCCCAAGCGATAGCGCGAGAGCGATGCCGCCTCGGCGATCGTCGTCACCTGTGTGCCGGGGAGCGCACGCGCGAGCTGTGCCGCATAGTGTCCGCGTCCGCCGTGGCGGTCCGCGATGATGCGCAGCTGGGCTGTCGCAACCTGCGCGCTGTAGCGCTCCGCGGTCTCGAGGCAGGCACGCAGGACGGGCACGCCGGCTTCGAAGAGCGTGCGACCCTTGTTGTCGAACTCGCGGATCGACGCGTTGTAGCGTTCGACGTCGACGAGGTGGAAGCCATAGAACAAGGCCTCGAGGCCCGAGCGCGCAAAACACTTGGCTGCCACGTGAGCCGCGAGTTCGAGGCCATCCCGCTCTTGCCAGCGCGGTAGGGCCACGGCCTCGAGATCGGCATACCAAGGGTAGCGCGTGAAGTCCGTCGCGCCGAGGTTCGAACGGAGCAAGTCGCCGACGTTCGCGGGCAGCTGGCCGTGGACCGCATACCAAAGCGAGAGGACGGTGCGCTCGAGTTCGCGGTGCCCGTGGGCGCCTGTCTTGACCTTCTTGCTGTCGTCGACGCGGATGCGGCGGTCCTGTCGCGTCACGGGCTTCTTGCAATAGTGATCGGCGAGGAGGTCCCAAGGCGAGGTCCCGCTCGCCCCCGCGATCAGCATGCCGCCGACGACGAGCGGGCCGAGGATGGGGCCGAGGCCAGCTTCGTCGATTCCGCCCTGGAGCCGTCGCTGCGAGTCCGGAGCTGCACCGCTCTCAGGATCTCGCTGCGGCGCATCGTGCGCCTTCATTTCCGTCCGCATTCCCCCTCCCGACCGCACCGTGACGAGGACGCTTCCGCCTGGCGCTACGCGCGACTGAAGCTCTGACCCCCGCCCTGCCGATGCGAAGAGGGGGAGCATAGCGAAGATCGTGTCCTCCTCAAACTCACGCTCAGCGCCAGGAGACCTCGGATGGACGTTCTCGTTCTCGAAAGCAACAAGCGGATCCGCGACCAGATCGTGGTCGGCCTCCAGAACTTTCCCGAGTTCGCGGTCGACACGGGGGAGGGTTTCGGTGGTCTCAACCTCGCGCGTGGGAAGGCCTACGACTTCCTTTTCATCGGCACGAACTGCGCCGACGACATCGGCATGCAGATGGCGCAGAAGTTCCGGGAGGCCGAGAGCGACAGTGGGCTCATTCTCGTGACCTCGGCCAAGAAGTCCAAGGCGCACCAGCAACTGCGAACGCGCTTCGACGTCCTGTCGATGCTCTACGTGCCGATCGAGCCTGCGGACTTCTTCCGTCTCGTGGCAAGGCTGCGCCGTCGCGAAGTCGCTGCGGGGTAGCATCGGCGGCTGGCGGCTTGCCTTCTGTCGGGTGGCCTCCTAGAACCGGCCGTTGTGACGCAGGAAGCCTCGAAGAAACCGCGCATCAAGGTCTTCCTCGAGGCGCGCTATCGCAAGTTCGTCCGTGATCTCCCACAGACGATTCTCTACTGCCCGGTCTGCAAGGGGCGCGGACGTGATCGATGTCCGCGCTGCGAGGGCTTCGGAAAGCTGACCCGGGACTCGGTGCAGGAGATCATCGCTCGCAAGGTCTTGCGCGCGTACCGCTCGCGCGAAGGCAAGTTTCACGGGGCTGGCCGCGAGGACATCGACGTGCGCATGCTCGGTGATGGGCGCCCCTTCGTCTTCGAGGTCGTCGCGCCGAAGAACCTCCTCGTCGACCTCGACGAGCTGCGCGAGGAGATCCTCGACTACGGCCATGGCCGCATCGAAGTCACGACCCTTGTGCCGGTCCCGCGTTCGCGCGTCTCGGAGATCAAGGAGACGCGGTCGAGCAAGCGCTACTGCGCCCTCGTGGAAGTCGACGAGCTCATGAGTGCCGAAGAGGTGGACGAACTCGTCGGTATGGTCATCGACGTCACCCAACGCACACCGCAGCGCGTCGCCCATCGGCGCGCCGATCTCGAGCGGCAGCGCCGCGTCGTCATCCGCGATGCCTGGCTCGAGGCGCGCACGATCGAGGAAGAAGAAGACGAGGTCACCATGCTCGGTATCGAGATCGAATGCGAACACGGCACCTATGTCAAAGAGTGGATCTCGGGCGAGGGCGGGCGCAGCACGCCGAGCCTAGCCGACCTCGTCGATGCCGATACGCTCTGCGTGGCCCTCGATGTGCTGTCGGTCCAGGGCGCCTTCGGTTCGGCCAAGGGCACGCGGGCGCCGTGCTTCGCGGACGAAACCGGCTGGCCACCGCCTTTTACGACGGACGACGATCCGTGGGCCTGCCTGTGAGATCCGTGCGACAGGTTGCGCCGCGCGCGGCGACGTGCCTCGTCGCAGGCTTCGCCGTTGCCGTGAGCTGTTCGATCGAGGCGCGACGTGAGGCCAAGCCGCTCAGCGGCGCAGCGTCGGCGACAGCCGTCGTCGAGGCCGCGGTCGCAGCAAAGCCGCATCCGCGCCAACTCGCTTGGCATGAAGACGAGTTCATCGCCTTCGTGCACTTTGGTCCGAACACCTTCACAGGCCGCGAGTGGGGCGACGGCAAGGAAGACCCGCGCCTCTTCGATCCGAGTGACCTCGACACCGATTCCTGGTGCGCGACCCTGCGGGCGGCCGGCATGAAAAAGGTCATCTTGACGGCCAAGCACCACGACGGCTTTTGCCTGTGGCCGTCGCGCTACACGATGCATTCCGTTGCGTCGTCGCCGTGGCGCGCTGGCAGCGGCGACCTCGTGCGCGAACTCGCGACGTCGTGCAAGAAGTTCGGGCTCCGCCTCGGGATCTACCTTTCGCCCGCCGACCTCTACCAGATCGAGGCCGCCGACGGCCTCTACGGCAACCTCAGCGCCTATCGCGAGCGGCGCATCCCGCGCGTCGTCGAAGCGCGCCCCTTCGCGCGCGAGGCGTCCTTTCGCTTCGTCGTCGACGACTACAACGAGTACTTCCTGAACCAGCTCTTCGAGCTCTTGACTGACTATGGCCCCATCCACGAGGTCTGGCTCGATGGGGCAACGCCGAAGAGCAAGGGCGGCCAGCGTTACAGCTACTCAGCTTGGTATGCGTTGATCCGGGCCTTGCAGCCCGAGGCGGTCATCTTCGGTCGAGGACCGGATGTGCGCTGGTGCGGTAACGAGGCCGGCGCGACGCGCGAAAGCGAGTGGAACGTCGTCTGCGTGCCGCACCCGCTCGAGGAACACGATTGGCCCGACCGGACCGACGACGATCTCGGCTCGCGTGAAGTGCTCGCGCAAGGCCTCGCGCGTGGCAATGTCCTGCACTACTACCCGGCCGAGACCAACACGTCGCTGCGCCATGGTTGGTTTTGGCGCGACGAGCAGCAGCATGTCAAAACGGCGGCGGACATCCTCGACATCTGGTACCGCTCGGTCGGCGGCAACTCGGTCTTCTTGTTGAACGTACCGCCGGATCGTCGCGGGCGCTTCTCGCCGCGCGATGTCCGAGTGCTCGAAGAGGTCGGGCGCGTCTTGCGGAGCAGCTTCGCTTGCAACCTTGCGTTGCGCAGCGAGGACGGTCGCCATCGTGAGGGCGTGCGCGTCCATGCGAGCTCGGCCTTGCCCGGCTTCGGCGCGAGCTTGGCGCTCGATGTGCGCGGCGACGCGAGCGCCGACTTGGCGACTTCTTGGAAGCCCGTGCTGGACGATGCCGAGGTGCCGGTCTGGCGCATCGACTTCGACGAAGACGTGCACTTCGATCGCGTCGTCCTGCAAGAGGACATCGGTCGGCACTCGCAGCGCATCGAGCGCTTCGCGGTCGACGTGCGCGAGCATGGCTCGGGGGCTTGGCGTGAAGTCGCTTCCGCAACGACGGTTGGCTACAAGCGCATCCTGCGCCTCGAGCCGCAGCGGGCGAGGAGCGTGCGCGTGCGCTTCCTCGAGTCGCGACGCGAGCCGACGCTCGCGCACTTCGGCCTCTTCAAAGAGCGACGCGATTGAGGCGCAGCTCCGCCTTCCAGTGCGTCAGCTACGGCGACCGATGACGACGAGCGCGAGGCCAGCAGCGAGCGTCGCCACGATGACCCAGAGCCGCGCGTTCTTCTCCCGCAGCAGGTGCCCGAGTTCGCGCGTGATCGGCAAGGTCGCGAAGTCGCGACTCGCATCGATGACTTGCCTGCTCGCGTCGAGGGCCTCGACCTGCACCCGCGGCCTCGAATCGATGCCGATCTCGACTTGCGGCCAGAGCATCTGCAGCACGTTCTTGGCGTCTCCGCAGCCGTCGGCGGGGGCGAGCAGGAGGTCCTTGACCGCGAGCACGATGCGACTGGGCGTAGCTCCGTCGGGGCTCACGGCGAGGGTGGAACGCAACCAGCCGAAGCAGCCGAGAAGCGACACTCGCAGGTAGGCGACGCGCTCGGCTGCGGCCGTACGCAGGACGAGCGAGGCCTGCCCGCCGGCGCGCAAGACCTCGAAGCCGTGGCGATCGAGCAGCGGCCCCTCGTAGCTGAGCGCGGCTTCGCCGCTCGTCGCGCGGTCGCGCTGAGCGGCGACGCCCGGGAAGATCGCTCTCGCCGGGAGCACGAGTTTATCTGCCTTCGAGAAGGGCTCGTAGCCAAGGCGGTCGACGCCGACGTGGAAGCTCCGGAAGCCACGCGAAGCTGCCGTGCAATCGAAGAGCACGACTTCGCCCTCCTGGCGCGCGACTTCGATCGCTAGCTGTGCGCGCTTCGCCCGCAGCTCGGCGCAGACTTCGCGCAGCGCCCATCGATCGTGCACGGCCTGTGGCAGGTTGCCAGCGAAGAGCGCGAGCGGCGCCAGCGGGCCAGCCGCCGCGAGGCAGGCCGCGAGGCCAGCTGACGGCAGATACTGGTAGCGCTCGTCGCGCGAGCCGGCGTCACCCGCGGCCCCTGCCGTCGGCAAGGCCGAGAGCAGGGCGGCCGCCAGACCGAAGGCCACGAGGCGCAAGCGCGCCCCAGGTCGTCGCGCGCGCGTCAGGCCGCCGACGAAGGCGCCGAGCGCGACCGCGAGGACGAGGCTGCGGTAGCCCCACGGCAAGCCGCGCGGCAGCAGAGCCTTCATGACCTCGAAGGTCTGCCATGGGTCGAGCACGGCCTCTGCGTAGCCACCGACGCTTTCACCAAGCACCAAGAGACGCTGTCCGAGCAGGACCGCTAGGACCAAGAGGAAGGGTGCCACAGAGCGGCACGCGAACGAGAGGCTGCGCGTGCCCATGAGGCCCAGCAAGAAAACGAGGCCGGGCGTGACGAAGGCGAGCTCCTTGGTCCAGACGGCGAGCACGAAGGAAGCCAAGGACAGCGCGCGCCAGCGTAGGAGCCGACCCGCGCCGCGCGCTTCGTCGTGCCGCCGCAGCTCGAAGTAGAGCGTCAACAGAATGAAGAAGGCGCCGTGCGTGTCGACGCGGCCGATCATCCAAGAGACCGCCTCGACGTGCCCTGGCAAGGTCGCCCACCAGAGCCCCGCGGCCAGCGCCATGGCTCTGCTGACGAAGCGTCGGAGCATCACGATCACGAGGGCCGTGTTCGCGAGGTGGACGACCAGGTTCTGCAAGTGAGGAAGAAAGGGTAGGATCTCGCCGTTCGGCGCGCGCTGCGCGATGCGCGTATCGACGAAGACCGAGGCCGTGATCAGCGGTCGGTGGAAGAGCGCGATGCGCTCGGCGCCCTGATAGGGTCCAACGAAATCATGCACGACGTGCTCGAACGACTGCGACCAAGCGATGGCGAGCCAGTCGTCGCTGCGGACCTCGAGCCCGGTGGGCCAGTACAGCCAGAGCGTCAGGCTCGCGATGCAGAACGCCGCGACCACCTCGAGGGCCGTGAACCTCGGCGCTCGCGGATGCTCGCTCAGATGCTCACTCCAAGGATGGTCGCCTCGAAGACCATGCGGCCGTCGACGAAGGCCTGAGTCGGGAAGCTCGCCATCTTGGAGCCGACTTTGTCGCGCTTGGCGACGAAGAACATGCGCGCGGGCGGCGTGACTTGGGCGCGGAAGCGAACACGTTCGAGCCCGCCGAAGCCGATCGTGATGCCTTCGAGTTGGGCGGTCTCTTTCCAGAGCACGGTCGCGACCTGGGCCGCGGCCTCGGTCATGAGGACTCCGGGAACGAGCGGACGATCCGGGAAGTGTCCCTTGGCCCACCAGTCGTCTTCGTTCCATGCCCGCGTCGCGACGATGATGCCGGCTTCCTTGTCGAGGTGGCAAACACGTTCGACCATCTCGAACTCGTGGCGCTGGGGCAGGTGATGACGAATGCGCTCGATCGGAACGAGGTCCGCTTCGACGTCGACGATCGCAAAATCAACCAGGGCCTGGGGCATCGCAGAATCAGACCCCATGCCGGCGACGGACGCAACGCTGGCGCCGAGACTTCGTCTGCCTTTCGAGGGGCCGATCGACTTCGGGACCCGTTCCGGCCGATAGAAGCTTGGTCCGCGGAGCGAGACGCAGCGGGGCAGAGCGAGGCCAGACGAGGCAAGAGGCCAGAGGCAAGAGGAGCGATCTTGGCAACCGAGCGCGAAGACCACGGTGCCTGGCAGTGCGAGGGCAAGTCACCATGCCACCCGGTGAGCCGCAAGTCCGGCAAGCGGGCGCGCATCAAGCTCGGCCTCGCAGCGATCGCCGCAGCGCTGGCCTTCGTCGTCAGCTACGACGAGCTTTCGTTCCGCATGCGCCTCGACGCGGTCCTGCGCAGCCTGCCCCAGCGCGTTGCGCACGGCGAGTCGCTCGACCTGCTCTTCGAGACCCGCGGCGTCCTCGACGCCCATCCGTTCGCTCTCTCCCGTGGAAGCGCGCGCGCGCTCGGCAGCAGTCTGATCGAAGCCGAGCGCATCAGCATCACCGAGGCCGCGCGCGCCCATCGCTTCGCCGAAGCGCGGCGCCGCATCGTCACGCTCGCGAGCCTCGTCGACGCCGAAGAGCAGGCAGCGATCGCGACTCTACGGCAAAGCGTCGAGCGTCGTGCGCAAGTCCTCGCGGGCTTCGAGGCCTGGAAGCACGGCGTTGGCCCGCAGCGCGCTCTGCACTTCTCGACTGACGAGGCCGACCAAGTGCGACGCCTCTACCCGTCCCTAGGTGTCGAAGGGCAGCGTGGCTGTCGCGCTCGCTTCCTCGAACTCGAGAGTCCGTCCGGGCTCGCCGCCTTCGTCGAACTCCACCTGCGCGGCGTAGAGACCGAGGCTCTCGCCGACCGCGAAGTTCGCGTCCTCGACGTGATCCGAGGTCTGACCGCGCAGCCACGCACCGCGACCTGGAAGCTAGCTCGCGACGAGGCCTACTCGCTCGTCGTCGACGCCATGCTGACCGGCGCCGCCGAGCGCGCGCGCCAAGTCCTTCCGCTTCTGGCCCAAGTGCCCGAGCAAGTGCCGACGACGCGCGAGGGTCTCCACGCTCTCGCCTTGCCCGCGCGCTGACGCTGCGCGTGCGTCACCGCGATCATCGCCCGTTGGTCGGCGCCGGATCGAAGCTGCGCATCGTCGTGACCAGGCCGTCGACGAGCGGCTTACCATCGCGCTCGGCATAGGGCGCCACGAAGCGCGGGAGCAGCGGTCCATCTTGCGGCGGCAAGAGTCGGAGATCGCGACCACGTCCAATGCGGATGCGGTCTTCGTCGAGACCACCGAAGAGGTGGCGGCGGCGTAGCGGCTCGTCGAGGGAACGGCCCGGATCGGCTGGCAAGAAGCCCATGCCCGGAATCTCGAAGCGAAGCCAGGCCGCAGCGCGCTCGAAGTCGATCGGCACTTGGCTCGGTGCCGCGAGCAGATAGCCGTGTTCGACATAAGCAGGGATGCCGACGCTGCGCAGTGCGCTCGCCAGCACGACGCTGCGATCGAAGCTATCCGCGACGCCTCTCGCGAGAATGTCCGCGAGGCGGCCGTCGGCCCCTGATCCCCGCAGGGCACCGCCGATTTCGTCCACGGCCATGTCGAAGAGAATGCGCGCCTTCGTCAGGTAGTCGGACGTACGCGAGGTCTTGAACAGCGCTTTGGTGCGGATCGCTTCGAGCGGCGCCGCCGGCGTCGAGGCGAGCCAAGGCGAGTTGGCGTTCAGCGACCCGGACTCGAGGCTCTTGCGCGGTGCTGTGGCGGCGAAGCGCCGAACCTGCAAGGCATAGCTGAGGCGCAGTGGCGGCGTGCCCTCCAGGTAGAGCATGCGATTGCCGTACTGGTCGTAGTGCTCGCCAACCTCGCCACCGAAGGCGACTGGTTCGAGGCGTCCGCATTCCTGGTAGTCGCCCGCGAGCGGAACCGGCACCCACAGGCGGACCTTGCCGGGACCGAGGCTGGCTGGCGCTTCGACTTTGACCTCGAAGGTTACGCGTCGGTCCTTGGCGGGCGGGATCAAGGGCGCGTAGCCGCACGCGGTGAATGAGCCTGCGAAGGCGAGGATGGCGAAGAGAACTGCGTGTCGGCGGCGTCGCATGCGCGCGACGAGCATAGCCCGAGAAGCGGCGCACAGAAGCCTGGAGGCAGCTTCGCTCGCACGGAGCCAGCGCCGAGCTTGCTCGCGGGGTTGATTCGTGGCGAGGGTTTCGGTCGACCGTGCTTGCGGGCCGAGCACAGGTCACCGATGTTGGCGACACATGTTCGGAGGAATCGCTGCTCGGGGTCGCCTGCTTGTCGTAGCCGACGCGGTCGGAGAAGCGCGCTTCGACGTCTTCGACCTCGACGAGCGCCGCTTGGCGTCGCGCTTCCACTTCGCGAGCGAGACGCACATCGACGTGGGGGGCATCGCGCTCGCCGAGGACAGCAGTCTCTGGGTCCCCGACACGGCGGCGAGTCGCCTGCGGCGCTTCAGCCTCTTCGGCAACGAAGGTGGTGGCTTTGGGTCGCCGCCGTCGGCCGTGTTACGCGATCGGCGCGGCTTGGTCGTGCACCCGCGCGCTGTTGCGATCGACCGCCACGCCCGCCTCTGGGTTTGCTGTGGCAAGCGTGCTTGGGTGCACGGCTTGCAGGTCTACGAGCGAAGCGGGCGCTTCGTGATGAGCGTCGCCTCGCGCGGGGATCGCCTGGGCCACTTTGGTCCCGCCGTCGGTGTCTCGATCCGCGGCGACGAAGTCTTCGTCGCCGACTTTGGCAACGACATCGTCCAGTGCTTCCGCGATGACGGGAGCTTCGTCGGTGCGCACGACCTCGATGGTGCCGGCAAGCCGGTCTCGGTCGCGGCCTTCGAAGGCGGGCACGCGGTCCTCGTGCTCGAGCCGTCGCCTCGCGTGCTGCTCTTCGACCGCAACTACCGCTGCTCGGGTAGCCTCGATGCGCCGCGCGACCTCGTCGAGCACCTTCGCCGCGGTGTCGTAGCGC
>CALLZN010000159.1 GCA_937858895.1 uncultured bacterium
GTTGCTCAGCGTGACGGGCATGCTTTGGCCGACAGCCGCGTCGCCGACACTCCCCGCGATCATGGACGGGCAGCTCGGGCAGGGGGCCGAAGTGCAGGACTTGCCAACCGTCGTCTTGTCGCCGCAGGGCAGGATCGCGAGACCGTGCCAAGTGGGTTGGTTCTGCTTCTTGCAGCAAGCGACTTCGCGGAAGACGCACTGACGTGCATCGCCGACGAGGTAGCTCTGGGTGACGTTGCCGTCGGTCGCGTAGAGCGTCTCGTTGCATGAGTCGTAGGCAAGGCCGGTCGTGAGGCGCACCGTGCAAGACCTCACCTGATTCTTGCAGATCCCGGTGCAAGGGTTCGAGCCAGGCAAAACATAGATGTAGTGGTCGAAGCCGACGAGCGAAGGCACATCGACCGACATGAAGAGCAGGTCGCGCAGCTCGTCGTAGGCGAGGCCCGCCGCGAGGGCGCCAGTCGGCAGGGTGCCGCGGCACGTGGTCGTGCGGCCGAGGCAGCGGCCGCTCGCGTCGTAGGTCGTGATCTCGTAGTAGCCAGGAGACGTCGCGAGTTGGAAGAGCACCTGACGCCGATCTCCGAAGGCGAGGCCACTCACGCTCGCTGTGCGACTCGCGAGGACCGCGGGCATCGGCGCGCAGCGCGGCCTGCAAGCGCGGGCTGCGATCGTGTGGTACTCAGCGAGCGTGCTGCCATCGCTGACCCAAACCGTGCGATAGCGGCCGTCATAGGCCGTGCCGCCCGCGTAAGCGTTGACCGCCGTGACCGGCGTCGCCGTCGTGCACTGGGTCGTCGCGGGCTTGCACGAGGCCTCGAAGTCCTGCACGTCGATGAAGCCGGTCGTGGCGTTCGCGAGGTCGGCCCAGCCGATGAGCTGGGAGGCGCAAGGTTGTGTCCGTGCGACGACCGACACGCTGTCGAGGTAGTAGCTCGCGCCGTTGTGAATGCCGCCGACGAAGACGGTCGTCGTGTTTGCCGGCAAGCGGAAGTTGCCGAGGGTCAGGTATTGTTCACCGCCAGCTGCGACGAACGAGCCTGAAATCTGTACCCAGTTGACGGTGTCCGTGAGGACGTTCGAACTCGGGTTCTCGATTTGCGGCACCAAGTTGAAGGCCGAGCTGGTGGTCAGGGAGATCGCGGTCGTCGAGAAGTAGGCACCGATCTCAGCGGTCGCGAGCTCACCGTCGCTCTTAGACACCCAGAAGCTGACGTCGTACGTGATGCCGGCTGCGAGCGGCGACAAGAGCTGACACTGCACGTACTCGCGGTAGTTGCTGTCATTCTTGATGCCCGTGTAGACGTGCATGTATGCCTGCCCCGACTGCGCCGCCTGGCTACCGAAGGTATTGTTGGGCACGCCGACGATGCCGATCGTGTGACAGGCGTTCATATAGTCGGTCGTGCCGTTCGTCGGTGCATCCCAGCCGACTGCGCGGTCGGGTTGGCCGCTCGTCGTCGGACACATCGTATAGGTCTCGAAGCTGGGGTTCGGGACGAGGTTGGTCTGGGCGGGGGACAGGCTGGCCAGAGCCGCGAGGGCCATGGTGAGCGGGGCGGCGAGGCTCCGTGCTTGCATCGTGAGCAGTCTCCAGGAGAGGTCGGGAAGGCGGTCCGCGAGCTGCGGCCGTGGCGCTAACTGACGTATCGCGCGGCGACCGGACGCGCGAGGGCCAGCTTTGGTTCGCTATCTTTCCAGCGCGCTGCACCGCTGCGTGAAGGCGCGGTCGTGAGTCCAGCCGGTTGCGACGAGATGCTCCCCGCGATACGGTCGCTTCCATGCAGCCCGACTACCTCGGGCGCTCCCGCCCCGAACCGCTGTGCGAGCTTCTCCGAATGCGTTTCCGCAGCTTGATGGCTTGCTTCCTCCTTTGCGCGGCTGCAGTGAGCTGCGCGAGCGGCAAGCTCGACCCGCAGTGGGCGACTCGAGAACACGGTGTCGTCGAGGCTTCGGCGTTCAAAACTAGCTCCGAGCTCGTCGGCTTCGACATGCCTTCGCAAGGCGCGCGCCTGGCGAAGGGGGACCGAGTCCTGCTCGGCATGAACCTGCTGCGCGACGGCGTGACGACATCGCGCACGTTCTCCGTAGAGGTCCTGTCGGTCGACGACGTGCGGTGGCCGGGGTCCTCGGACGACGAGCCACTTTACGTTTCGGTTGCCTCGGTGCGCCTGCGCGTCTTCGACGACCGCGGGCTCGTGCTCGGCGAAGAGCAGCTCTCCGTCGAAGCCCATGCTCTCGAGTGTGGCGTGGCGCGAGCCTGCCGCGGCTCTTCGGATCTCGACCGCAACAGCGCACGGTGGGCCTTGCGCGTGCTCTTCGACATCATTCGACGGAGCCCGATCCTCCCCGGAGTGATGTACCAAGTCGTCGACCCGCCGTCGTTGCTATCCATCATCACGCACCTTGGCGTCAAGCTTCGGTCCGAGGTGCATTTCGACAAAGCGCGGCCGACCGACCCGTTCGCCATCAATGAGCTACAAGTCCCCGCGTGGAGTCTTCCGCACGAGGTGATGGTCAACGGCAAGCCCGCGCTGCGCAGCGTCCTGCAAGTCGTGGATTCGGCGTCGCCGCTCGCGCTGTGCGCCGGCATCGTGTCGTTTACATCGGTGCATCCAACCGACCCTTCGCGCATCCTCAAAGTCAGGCTCCTCGCCGCTCGGCGGGGGCAACCCTGAAACGTTCAGCCTGCGGCCTACTTGACCCGTTCGCGCTGCTTGCGGCGAAAGAGGAAGACTTCGCTCCCGTCGCGCAGGCCACCAAGGTGCTCGGCCTCGCCCCAGTCCTCGGACCTACTCAGTTCCTCGAAGAATGGGCCACCGAGCCGACTCGTCCATAGCGCTGGTTCGCTGTCCTGCGGCGCACGACAAACGAAGAAGGCGTCGACGGGTCGCCGGTCCTCGAGGCGCGCAAGCGCTTCCGTGAGTCCGATTTTGGGCGCGAGGTAGCCCACCTGTTCGACCTCGTGTTCGAGCCCGTGTTCGAGCCCGTGTTCGAGCCCGCGCTCGAGGATGCGCAGGCGTAGATTGTCGACATTGAAAGACGGATGATCGCCGGCGAGTGCCACACGCGACGACGTCGCTTGCAGCGCGTCGAGCGCTGTGTCTCGCAGGTCGGCGTCGACGACGGGGGCATGCAAGGGGCCAGGATCACCACTGCGCCACGGCAGCGTCAACAATGTGCGTTGTGGTGAGCTCGCGTACGTGTTCGCGAGCAACCACGACCCGAAGCCCATGAGCATCATGAGGCCGAGTGCAACCCGAAGGCCATCGCGCCGGACAGCCTGCGCCGTCGAGATGCCCAGGAGCAAGATCGCCGCGACCATCGCGCCGACCGTGAAGCGAATATCCGTGACGGGCCACACATAACATGCAGCTAGGTTAGCCACGAACGCGAATGCGAGCATTGCCAGTTGTGTGCATGGCGATCTCTCTCTGCCTGACGCGGTCGGCGACACGAATGGAGCCTCGTTGTGGACTCGTGAAGCGCGCATTGAGCGATCCAAGATCGCCAGCAACACGACACCAACCAGCACGGCGATCCAAAGCCACGAGAAAGCCGCGAGCCACGAGCGCATGTAGTTCTCGAAGTAGGCGCTGTCGAAACGCTCTGCGCTTCCGCCGTATTGATCACCGATCCACGTCGATTGATTGCGAAGGTGGCGCCACATGTGCTTCCAGCTCCGGTGGCAGAACACAGCCACGACGAGGACGGCAGCAACGAGGGTGAATGACGCGCGCCCGAGCAGCGAACGCCAGGTGGTCTGTCGCGCGCGAAACGTTGCAAGTTCGACGACCGCGGTCCAAAGCAAGACCGGAAACGCAATGAGGCCGAAGCTCAGCTTCGCACTGATGCCGAGACCCACGAGGAGGCCGAGCACGATGCTCGACGATCGTGTACGCATCGCGTGGCGAGGCACGGCGAACGCATAGAGCGCCACCGTGCACGCGACGACGTAGATCTCGGCGAGCTCGGTTCGCGTGTAGGCAAGCGCGAAGGGAGTCGCGAGCAGACAAGCAGCAAAGACCGCTGCGAGCACTTCGCCTGCATGCCGCGCGAGGAAGCGCTGCACTCCAAGTGCCGCAAGAAGCGCCACGACCATATTGTCCAGGCGCAGCTCGAGCGGACCATGGCCCGTCGCGATCATCGCGATCGCCGTCCCGAGGGACGAGAGCGGTGGCTTGTGAATCGACGTCTCGTAGTACGTCACAATCGCTTCCAAGAAGCCGCCGCTCGACCACGCCTGGGCCACACGCGTCGGCAGCATGGTCAAGTAGGCTTCGTCCCAAGGAAGAGGCGCGGTCTCGAGCCATGCGTAACTGACGATCGCGAGGGTCCAGCAGCAGGCGAAGCCCACGAGGAGCGCGACCAAGAGGACTCTGAGAGCGTTCACGCGCTGCATGCCTGGCGCTCATGATCGAGGGAGTCGTGAAGGGCGGGCTGGACCATGTAGAGCAGGAGACCATGCCAGCCTGACCAGGCCAAGACTCATGCGTTGGCTGGTTCGTCTTCCAAAGTGTTTGCGGAAAGGCTAGGTCTCAGGTTTCGAGGGCGCGCCGGGACAAGCCCTGCTGCGCTTCGCTATCCTCCGGGCCATGTCCCGAACGCACATGATCTTGCTCGCGCTCGTCTGCGCGCTGCAGCGGCTGCCAGGTCAAGAGCTCGCCACTTCGTGGCTCGTCATCGGCGACGTCAGCCGCACCGGTCGATCGGTGCTGATGACCGATGTCATCGAAGAGAGTCGCATTCGCGGCGGCTTCGTCGCGCCGAGCGCGGGGCTAGAAGTCCGGGTCGCAAAGGACACGACGCGTTCGTGGTCCGAGGCCGAGCTTGTGGACGGCAAGCTCGGAGTGCCCGCCCGCGGCTACGCCTTCGGCCGCGTCGAAGCCAAGGACGATGGCTTCGCGATCCTGCGCATCGTCGGCGCCGCGCGGGTCTACATCGACGGCGAGCCGCGGATCGGCGATCTGTACCGGCGTGGCGAGACGGTTCTTCCATTTCGCTATCGCAAGGGCGGGACGGAACTCTTGATCAAGGCCGGTCGCGGCAAGGTGGAAGTCGCACTGAGCCCCGCCGAGCGCTCGGCCTTCTTCACGCAGAAGGACACGACGCTCGGCGACATCGTGCTTGGCGAGCAGGGGCCCTGGCACGGCGCCGTCGTGATCGCGCTGCTGCACGATGGACCGCTGTTCCGCGGCGAGCCGTTGTCGATCCGCGTTCATGATCGCGAGCGTCGCTTCGACGCGACCGAGGTCGCCGTGCCGCCTTTCGTGACTCCGGGCGTGCGAAAAGTCCGCTTCGACCTCGTGCCAGTCGTCGATCTCGCGCCGGGCATGTACGAGATCGAAGTTCAGTTACTGCAACGGCATCCACGCGGTCCGAGCGTGCTCGACCGCATGAAGTTGTCGGTGCGCGTCGCCGCGCCGACCGACCTGCACAAGCGCAGCTTCGTGAGCGACATCGATGGCAGTGTGCAGTACTACGCGGTTCAGCCGTCGCTGGCGCTCGACCGGGGCGCGGGCGCCACGCCTGCGCAGGCGCTCTTCTTGAGCCTCCACGGCGCGAGCGTCGAGGCGCATGGCCAGGCCGCGGCCTACGCACGCAAGACCTGGGGCCATGTCGTCTGTCCGACCAATCGACGGCCCTTTGGCTTCGACTGGGAGTTCCTCGGCCGCCTCGATGCCCTCGAAGTCCTGGCCGACGCCAAGGCCCGCTACGCGATCGACGAGCGCGCGGTCTACGTGACCGGACATTCGATGGGTGGGCATGGAACCTGGCAGATCGCTGTGACACAGCCGGACCTCTTCGCCGCGATCGGGCCGAGCGCTGGCTGGTGTAGCTTCGCGACCTACGGCGGTGGGCGGCGCGCTGAGTCTGCCGGGGCTCCTGACGAAGTGCGCTCGCTGCTGCAACGTGCCGCGAGTCCGAGTGACACGCTGC
>CALLZN010000160.1 GCA_937858895.1 uncultured bacterium
CTTGGCGGTAGGTCGTGAAGTGGTCGTCGTTGTGCCCGTGCGGGAAGTGCACGAGCCGCTCCTGCGGACGATGCACGCCCGGCGTGCCGCGCAGGTAGGGCGAGAGGTCGTGGCCGTCGACCTGGTGTGCAAACTTGGCGCCGGCGATCGAGGCGAGGGTCGCAAAGACATCCTCGGCGCCGACCATGTCGTCCTCGAGCGAGTTCGGCTCGATGCTGATCGCGCGCTGCATCGGGTGCTGCGGATCCGGCTTGGCCCAAGCGATGACCAGCGGCACGCGGCAGCCGCCCTCGAAGCGCGTGCCCTTCTTGCCGCGTAACGGCAGGTTGGCTGGGCCGTCGCTGCCATTGTCCGAGTAGAAGACGACGAGGGTCTCTTCGGCAACGCCACGCGCTTCGAGCAGGGCGAGCAGGTCACCGAGCGAACGATCCATGCCTTCGACCATGGTCGCGAAGGCGAGCTCCTTTTGCTTCGACGCCCCGTGGAGTTCTGGATAGTTGCCGGCGAAGCGTTCGTCGACCTCGAAGGGTGCGTGCACCGCGTAGTGGGCCATGTAGGCGAAGAAGGGTTGCTTCGAGCGCAGCGCCTCGTCGATGGCCTTGCCCATCTCGCGCGTCAGCGCTTCGGTCAAGAAGACGTCGTCGCCGTGATAGCGCTCGAGTCCGGGCACGTCCCACAGGCGGCCGCCTCCTCGCCAAGCCGCCGAAAAGTCGTAGCGACCGAGGTAGCTGCCGGGACCGCCTGCGCCGTGACCGGCGACGTTGACGTCGAAGCCCAGGTGCCGAGGATCGCCGCCAAAGCTGTCATTCGGCCCGAAGTGCGCCTTGCCGACGTGCAGAGTCCGGTAGCCGACACCGCGCAAGAGCGCCGCGAGTGTCGGCTGGCCGGCTTCGAGCCCGGCCATACTCCAGTCCGGAGACTTCAATCGCTGGACTTCGTTGTTGCCAGTGTCGCGCGGACTCTCGGGGTGCGTCCAGGTTGTCACGTGATGGCGGGCTGGCTGTAAGCCGGTCATCAGGGACACGCGCGTCGGTGTGCAGACGGTCGAGGCATGCGCGCTCGTAAAGCGCATACCTCCGCGAGCAAGCCGCTCGAGGACAGGCGTGCGGTAGCGCCCCGCGTTGGCCATCTCGATCGCCTTGCCCCGGGCGCCATACTCATCGAAGTGAAAGAGGAAGGGCAGCGAGCAGTCCGCGACCCCCATATCGTCGACCAAGAACAGCAGGATGTTCGGAGGTCGACGGCTCGTCGCGGATGCCGCGTTCGACCTGCAAGAGCTGAATGTCGTCAGGCAGATCGACAGGAGGGCGAGGCAGGTGAGCGTGGTGGAGCGCGGGGAGTCGTGCATCTTGGTAGCGATGGAGTTTGCCGCGACCGTGCGCTGTGATCGAGCGCTGGCATGCAAAGTGAGGCTTGCGAATCCGGGAAATCGTCCGTAAACCCTTCGTGCATCCAGGAGCGACGCTGGGCTGCGCACAGCAACGCGTGAGAGGCTCCTGTCCAAGCCGGCACCCCAAGGAGGCCCCCATTGTCACTCGCATGCTCTACCATTTTCTTGTCGCTCGTGACGGCCGTTGTGCCGACCGAACCCAAGGTTGTCGCGCCGAACAACGGCGTCAACGGGACCGAAGTCGTCGTCGCCAAGGCGCCGGTTGTTGCTGCCTTCGAGAACGGCGTCGAGTTGTCCTCGAAGCAGGATTCGGCAGGCGACCTGCAAGCCGCCGCCGAACAGGCGATGAAAGACAAGAAGCTGGAGACGCTGACTGGCTCGATCACGGCCGGCGGATCGCTGTCGTTCGGCAACACGTCGGTGCGTCGCGCCAACGTCAACGCTGCCGGTGAGTACTTGCTCGATGACAAGAACCGCGTTTCTGGTCTCTTCGATTGGCTCTACACCGACGAGAAGGATCCCATCACGAAGTTGACGAACATCACGCAGCGGCGCGTTCGCGGCGCCTTGCAGTACGACCGCTTCTTCAGTGATCGGATGTACGGCTTCGCGCGTGCGGATGCACTGCACGATGCCCTGCAGTCCCTCAACCTACGACTGATCGGTTCGGTCGGTGTCGGTTACCAGATCCTCAAGGACGAGCAGTCCTCGTGGGTCGCCGAAGTCGGTCTTGCCTACGTCCTCTCCGACTTCAAGGGTGCGGCTGCGAACGCGATCGCGACCGGGACGAAGTTCGACGATCCTCGCGGTGACCTGTCGGCCCGCGTCGCCACGCGCTACTGGCGTCAGATCACGGACGACCTCAAGTATTCGTTTGCGGCCGAGTGGTTTCCGAGCCTCGAAGACACCGACGCCCACGTCGTCTACGCGTCGAACCAACTCGACTACGTGATCGGCAAGGGTTTCACGACCTCGCTGCGCTGGGAGCTCGACTACAACAACACGCCGGGCTACCGCGGGAACGGCGATCGCCTCGATCGTCTCGACCACCGCCTCATCTGGGGCCTCGGTTACACGTTCTGACCTGCGACTGCGCGCTCGCCGTCGAGGCCGCATTGCTGCGGGATGGATTGCTGCGGGACGAAACGAATCCCCCGAAATCTTTGACAGCTAGCAGGCCTGCGCGCAGAATCCTCGCCCCTCGGTCGGGTCGCGTGACCCAAGTCAGCGTGGAGAGGTGCCGGAGTGGCCGAACGGGCTGGTTTCGAAAACCAGTGTAGGGGCAACTCTACCGCGGGTTCGAATCCCGCCCTCTCCGCCAAGCTGAGGTCGGACCCGACCGAGTTGTTCTACCGCCTCCGGCATGCACTGAAGGCGTTTCAGGAGAGATGCCGGAGTGGCTGAACGGGCACGCTTGGAAAGCGTGTGTAGGGGCAACTCTACCGCGGGTTCGAATCCCGCTCTCTCCGCCAGCTCTCTCCGCCATGCAGCGAGCCCAGCAGCGGAGTGAGGCTGCGAGTGCGGGGAGAGAGGCAGCGGGTGCGGGACGTCCGGAAAGACGGCCGGGCCCCGGGCAATGAGACGGTGTGAACCTGGTCAGGCCGGGAACGGAGCAGCCATAAGCATGCAGACTCATGTCCCGGATCGTCTGGTCGTCGTTCCGGACGGCTCGACTCGCTGCCGCTGCTTTTCATGCGCCTCGGTACGGTCATCATGAATCGTGCGGGCTAGGCTGACCCACCCATGAGTGACGGCAAGAAGAGCTACCAGGTTCTCGCTCGGCGCTTTCGGCCGAAGGCCTTCGATGATGTCGTGGGTCAGCCGGAGGTGCTCGCGAGTCTGCGCACGAGCCTCGAGCAGGGGCGGCTTCCTCATGCCTTGCTCTTCTCGGGCAGCCGCGGTGTCGGCAAGACGACGACGGCGCGCATCCTCGCCCGCGCGGTCAACTGCGAGGTCAGCCCGGGGGCCTCACCCTGCGGCAGCTGTGCGGCGTGTCTGTCCATCCTCGAGGGCAGCGCAACCGACGTGATCGAACTCGACGCTGCCTCGAACAACGGCGTCGAAGAGGTGCGCGCCTTGCGCGAACAAGCCGGCTACGCGCCGATCCGGCTGCGCAAGAAGGTCTTCATCCTCGACGAAGTCCACATGTTCTCGCGGGCGGCCTTCAACGCGCTGCTCAAGATCCTCGAAGAGCCGCCTGCCCATGTGCTCTTCATCCTCGCGACCACCGAGGCGCACAAGATCCCCGAGACCGTGCGCTCACGTTGCCAGGTCCTACCCTTCCGGCGCATCGGGGCCCCGGACATCGAAGGTCGGCTCGCGGCCATCTGTGAGCGCGAAGGCGTCGTAGCCGCGCCTGAGGTCCTGGCCGAGATCGCGGCGGCGTCGATGGGCGGCTTGCGGGACGCCGAGACCGCGCTCGAGCGCGTGCTGCCGCTCGCCAAGGAACTCGACCTCGCGGCTTACCGGCGCCTCCTCGGTCGGCTCGGTCCGACGCGGGCCGCCGAGCTCGTCGAAGCGAGCTTTGCTGGCGATGGGCGCGCGGCTCTGCATTACGCGCGCGAAGCGGTCGAGACCGGCGTCGACGAGCGCGAGTGCTTGGGCGAGGTCCTCGATGTGCTGCGCGCGCTCTTGCTCTTGCACGTCGATGGCGAGGACAGTCTCTTGCTCGAGGCGACGGGGTCTTGGCGTGAGCGACTCAATGCCCTCGCGCGCCACGCGTCGATCGAGATCATCGACGCGATGATGCAGCTCCTCGTGCTCGCGCGCGATCGCATTCGTCACCTCGACGACCGTCGCATCCTGCTCGAGCTCACGCTGCTGCGCCTCACGCGCGTCGCAGGCGCGCAGTCGCTCGGTGAACTTCTTGCTTCGGCGCCGGCCCACGTGCCGTCGTTCGGGGAGGCAGCCGCGCAGCGCGCGCAGCCGCGCCACGGCGAGCCGGCACCGACGCCAGCACCGACGCCAGCGCCAGCAGCAACACCGCGTCGAGTGGACGAAGCGCCGTCGCCCCCGACGCCTACCGCGGCCACCGTTCGAGGGCGCGCGCGCAGCAAGGATCCATGGGTCGCGACGGTCGAGCGTGCGCTCGCTGAGCGTGGGCGCCTCGGCAACCTCCTGTCCGACGCGCACCTGACCTGGGTCGACGACGCTTCCCTGCGCCTCTCCTTCGGCCCGCTCAAGACCATCGATCGCGCCCTCGTCAGCGCCGACAAGAGCCGCGACTGGCTCCGTCAGGTCCTGACCGAGGAGGCTGGTCGTCCCATCGAGATCGAGGTCGAGGTCTCGACCTCTGCAGGGGGCAAGAGCGGCGCCGATGCCGCGACCAAGCGCGCCGCGACCCGAGGCGCCGCCGAGCAATGCGCGAACCCCGAGGCTGGGCGCACAGCGCGCCGCACGGGTGGGAAGGTCGACCCAGAAGAACTACCAGGGCTCGGCCGCAAGGCGATGGAGCTCTTCGATGTTCAACATGTCGAGCGTGCCGACGAGGGCGCCGACTCGTGAAGCACAGACCCCTCTGGAGGCGATGACGATGGCTGGTGGAGACATGAATCTGCTCAAGCAAGCGAAGCTCATGCGCGACCGCATGGACAGCTTGCAAAAGGAACTGAAAGACCGGATCGAAGAAGGCACCGCCGGTGGCGGCGTCGTCAAGGTCTACGTCAACGGTCTGCGCGAGATCATGGGCGTGAAGATCGAACGCGAAGTCGTCGACCCCGAGGACGTCGAGACCCTCGAGGACCTCGTCACGGCCGCGGTCAAAAACGCCCTCGACCGCGCCAAGGCGCTCGAGGCTCGTGAGACCGAGAAGCTGACCGGCGGCCTCAACCTGCCAGGCCTTTCCTTCTGATTGGCCTAGCGATCGACCTCCTGAGTGCCACGGGGACCCGAGTCCAGCACGGCGACCGGACCCTAGCATGACGCTGC
>CALLZN010000161.1 GCA_937858895.1 uncultured bacterium
GGAAAGGGTATTTTGATTGGCGGTGGGTAAGTCTGGGGAGAAGACGACGGGCTGTTTTTGTGGGGGAGGGGCGGTGGTGATGGTCCCGGGAAAGGGACCCCGCCGATCGAGGTGTCACCCAATGTGGAAACCTTCGATCGACGCTCGTGTCTACTCGATCTCGTGGACGCGTGGCCTGATTTGTTTTGTGAATTCTCGACGTGCCGACATCGTCCGATGCACGTACGCTTCTGGGATGACCAATGTCCTTCGATCGTCGCGCCTTGCCTTTCACGCGGCCTTGATCATCGCAGTGTGCGTGCGTGCGCCTCTGGCACAAGAGTCGATCTCGGATCCGCAGCAGGGATTGAGCGGTGCGATCCAGGCGCTCTTCACGCGCGACTTCGAGGCGGGCAAGCGGCGCGGTTGCGCCATCGTCGGCGTGGTCGACCACGCGGCGACCTGGCATCGCGCCTTTGGCACGCTTGCCAAGGATGTCGATCGCGTGCCCGACCTCGATACTGTCTTCGAGATTGGTTCGTTGACCAAGCTCTTCACTGCCACGCTCTTGGCGCTCGACGTCGAGAGCGGCCGCTTTGCTCTGGACGAGCCCGTTGCTGCGCTCTTGGGCGCTGACTGGAGCGTCGCCCAGCAGGGCGAGCGGCGCGTGACCGTTCTGGATCTCGCGACCCACACCGCTGGCTTCCCGCGTCTGCCGCGCAACATGGCGCCACGCAAGCCTGTCGACCCTTACGCCGACTATGACGAGGCGCGCTTGCGCGACGCTGTCGCAGAGCTCGCCTTTTCGAGCCCGATCGGCGAGCGCTACGACTACTCCAATCTTGGCTATGGGCTGCTCGGCTTTGCACTCGCAAAGGCCAGCAAGGCATCCTGGCAGGCACGCATCGAGCGTGACATTGCTGCTCCTTTGGAGTTGGAAGCGACGGGCTACCCACACCCGCAGAGCGCGGGCGACAAGGGGCGCGAGGACAGGGTCGTGGCTCCACCTCACAGTCTGAACGGGATGCGGGGTCCGCGCTGGCACTTCGATGCTCTGGCCGGTGCGGGCGCTTTGCGCTCGACGCTTGGCGACATGCTCCGCTTCGCGAGGGCTCAGGTGGCTCCGCCGAAGACTGCGCTCGGCCAAGCCATCCTCGCGACTCAGGTCGCGAGGCGGAAGGTGCGCGACGGCGTCCACATCGGGCTCGGCTGGCACATCCTCGACAAGAAGTTCGAAGGCTCTTCGGCCAGTGAGCCCGTGCTCTACCACTCCGGTATGACGGGCGGTTTTGCCAGCGAGATCCTGGTCGTGCCGCAGCGCAAGCTCGCCGTCGTCATCCTCGCGAACCAGGCCCGCGGCGCGAGCGCCGAGGCGCTGAGCATCCTGGAGTTCCTCGTCGGTCGGCAGGCCGAGGCGCAGCGGCCAGCGGCGCAGCGACCAGCGGCGACGAAGGAAGGAGAAAAGTCCGGCGCGGGCAAGCGGCCATAGAGCCGCGTCTCAGACCTTCGTCGCGATGAACTCGTAAACGGTCGGGCACTGGATGAAGCTCGTCTCGCTCGCTTCCAAATCGCGGAAGTGCGCGAGCAAGGCCTCACAGTCCTCGGCTGCTAGGTAGCCCATGTCGACGAGCTTGGGCGCGTAGATCGACCACCAGAGCTTGGGCCACTCGAACATTGTGTCCGACGAGCGAGCGACGCGCGCGTGGCAGTCGACGATGTCGACACGCAGACCAGCCGTTGCGAGCAAGCGCGGGAGGGCACCGCCCACGTCGGTGTCGCCACCGCGGGCGCGCCAGCTCTCCATCGTCGCGGCGATGGCCCGCTCGTGCGCGGTCGACTTCGGAGCGCTCGTCATCGACTCGTAGTGGAAGTAGTCATGGATGACGACGCGGCCACCGGGCTTCAAGGCCGCAGCGATGCCATGGATCACCTTGGCTGGATCGGGCACGAAGCAGAGCACCCAGCGGAGGTAGGCGATGTCGAAGGGGGCTTCGTCCGCGAGGGCTTCGGACAGAGACTGCACGTCACCGATCTTGGCGCTCAGTTGTGGCAGGCGACGCGCTTCGGCTTGTTCATGAAGATGCGCGACGAAGCTCGCCGATTCGTCGACGCCGACCACGGCGCCCCGCGGCGTCACGATCTGCGCCAAGTCGAAGGACGCGAAGCCCGGTCCACAGCCGGCGTCGAGCACGCGCTGCCCGATGCGGATGCGCGCTCGCCGCCACGCGGCATGCGCCGCGTCGGACCACAGCCGGTGTTGGAAGGCCAAGCGGTCGAGCTCGTCGAGCCCGGTGCCTAGGACATACTCTGTTTCTTTGGTTGCTTCGTTTTGTTCGGGCATGATCGTGCGGCGCATCTCGCGGCAGTGTCTCGCGGCAGTGGGGGGGAGTGAGGCTACGTCTCGGGTTCAGCGCGACTGAGGATAATCCTCCAGACACAGCGAAGGGCGCCGCTGCTCCACCAAGCCCACCGGTTACACTTCGGGACGCATGGATCTAAGGGCCCAACGCTTTCTACGTTTCGGTTTCGGCGCTGCCATCCTCGCTGGCGTGATCTGGTCCTTGGTCGTCATCATCGGCATCCTGAACCGCGGGCCGGCCGCCGAGCAGATCCGCGTCGCGATCATCTTCAAGGATGTGCAGGGGCTCCAGGTCGGTAGCCGCTGCGTGCATCGCGGCAAGACGGTCGGTGAAGTGATGGGGCTCGAGATTGAAGCCAGCGCGCGGCGTGTGCGCGCCATCCTGAGCCTCGAAGAGGGAGCGCGTGACCTCGTCACGACGACGAGTCAGTTCTGGATCGTGCGGCCGCGCTTCGGCGGCCTCCAGAACGAGCTCACTGGCCTCGACACCTTGATCAAGGAGAGCTACGTGCGGCTCCGCGTGCCGGCTGGCGGCGAGCTGCTGCGCGGCAACGAAGAGCTGCTCGGCCTCGAGCGTCCGCCCGAGGACCTCGCTTACGAAGAGCTCGACGATCCGAGTACCGGTGACCTGCTCGCGACCGTTGTCTTGCCCGACGGTCACGGCCTGCATCCTGGAAGCGCCGTTCGCTACCGCGGCCAAGACGTCGGCGAGTGCCGCCGCATCTCGCTGTCGGATGACGGGCTCGGCGTCTTGATTCGCTTCCGCGTGCGCCGTCCCTTCCGTGAGTTCTGCCGTGAGCGGAGTCGCATCTGGGTCGCGCGCCCCATCCTCCAGGGCAGCCTCTTGACCGGCATGACCATCGACAGCCTCTCGAGCTTGCTAGGCGCGGCGCTCGCCTTCGACACGCCGATCAAGGACGCAGGCGCCGCGCTCGCGGACGACGCTGTCGTCGTAGGCCTCGCGGCGCCGCCGCGCGACGGCGACGGCTGGAGCGGCGAGCGCGTCGCACAGGGTGCGCGTGCGGTCGGGCCGAGCCGCCTCGACTCGCGGCCGCGCACGCTTTCGCCGTGGGTGCGGGTCAGCTACCGCGCCGTCGAAGTGGACAGCCTCTCGAGCGACGACCAGCTCGCCTATGAGGGCGATGGCGTGCTCTTCCGCAACGCGCGGGATGAGCTCGTCGTCGTGACGCGCCGCAGCGTCTGCGACGCGACTTTCCTGATCGAAGGCTCGTGGTACGACAGCGTGCGCATCACGAAGGAGCGCATCCGCATCCAACTCGAGGACGGCCGCGTGTGGCCGGCGAGCCGCATCTGGACCGATTCCGAGGATCGCGATCTCGCCCTCTTGCGCGTGCAGACGCCGGCGAACTCGAGCCCCGACCCGCTGCCTCTGGCGTCGACCTACCTCGATTTCAACGAGCCTGGCGACGCTCCAGTGCCGAGCGACGCCGCCCTCGGCAAGCTCTTGCTCGACGCCGGCAAGGCGCATGGTCTCGTCGGCTGCAAGCGCTATGCACCGGCCACCCTGTCGCGCTCGGCCTTCGCCTTGGTGCCGGTCGGCGAACGGCCGAAGAGCGAATGAGCTCGTCGGAACTCGCTTCGACGTCGAGCGCAGACGCGCCCGCGGTCGGCGGCGCGCGCATCGAGCTCGAGGACTTCTCCTTCGGCTTCCGCGCTGGCGCGCGCGTGCGCTGGATCCTCTGGCGACAGACGCTGAGCATCGAGCCCGGGCGCTTCTATCTGTTGTCGGGTCCGAGTGGCGTCGGCAAGTCGACGATCGTCGACCTGCTCGCGCAGGAGATCGACCCCTACTCGCGACGCTGGGTGCAACGTGGTCGCTTGCGCTGCTTCGGCCGTGATGGCAAGCGGCCGCGTATGGTTGCGCTCTTCCAACGCGACGGTTTGTGGGACGACCTCTCGGTCTTCGACAACGTGCGGCTCGCGGCGCGCGGCGACGCCGACGAGGCCGCGCGCTTGCTCCGCTTGGTCGGCTTGCCGGATCCGCCGCGCGATGTGTCGATGCTCTCGGGTGGCCAGCGCAAGCGGGCTGCCTTGGCGCGCGCGCTGGCCTCGCGGCCCGAACTCTTGATGCTCGACGAGCCGACGGCTGGCCTCGATCCGCCGTCGACCGAACTCGTCTTCGATACGCTGCGCGAGCTGCACGAGCAGATGAAGGGATCGATGACGCTGCTGCTCGTGACGCACGAGCTCGTCGCCGCCAAGAAGATCTGCGACGCCGAGATCCGGCTGCCCGGCGAGGGGCGCATCGAGATCTACGACACTTCGCTGCCCGCGCCTTGCGGCACGACCAAGATCACGCGAGCTACGGGCTTGTCGATCTTCGCGGGTCCGTGCTTGGCAGTCGCCGCGGTAGCGAAGAGCCTCTTCGAGACCCTCGTCGCCCTCGTGCCGGAGCAGCCGCTGCGCTGCCTCGGCGCTGGCCTGCTCCAACTGCTCGACCTGCTGCCTTTCTTGGTCCTCGCCGGCTGCTTCATTGGCGCCTTGAGTCTGCACTTCGTCGTCAACAATGATCCCTTGCACGGCGCGCTCGCGAGCGAGCTCTTGAAGGGCACGGGCAAGGTCTTGATCGCCGTCCTCGTGCCGTTGCTCGTCTCCTTGCTCTACGCCGCGCCGGCGGTCGCGGGCACGGTCTCGCGCGTTGGCAGCATGGCGCGCGACCGCCAGCTCGCGGCCTATCGAGCGCTCGGGCGCAGCGTGCGCCGTGAAGTGCTGACGCCGCTGCTCTGGGGGCACTTGATCGCCTTGCCGCTTGCGATCCTCTGCGCCCTCGTCGGCGCGAGTTTCGGCGCTTACGCGGCCGAGTGGCTCGCGCGTGGTACGACGTTCTCGAGCTTCTTGCCGCGCTTCACCGCGACGGTCTATGGCACGGACTTCTCATGGGGCCTGCTCAAGGCGCTAGGCTCGGCATTTTTATTGAGTTGGATTCCGTGGCACCTTGCCAACCGCCGCGCGCTCTCGCCGTCCGAGCTGAGCCACGCTTCGTTCCGGGCGTGGTTTTGGACGGCTCTGTCCATTTTGTTATGGAACGGGATCTTGATGTTTCCGCAACTGCAATGAAGCGCGTGTCTTACGTCTCGAGCTACATTGTTTTCCTGGGACTCAGCGTCGTCGCGATCGCTTGTCAGGCTCAGCGCGAGCGTGATCCAAACGTGGAAGGCGAGCGCTCGAGCAAGCCGGACGTGCTGCCAAGCGTCGCCGCGAGAACGAAGGGCTATGAGCGACTCGAAGGCTTCCTGCCGCTCAACATCGATCGCGATGCGGGCCGAGTCTACTTCGAAGTGCAGCGCTTCGATGTTGCCTTCCTCTACGTGCCATGGCTCGCGACCGGGCTCGGCTCGAACCCGGTCGGCCTCGACCGCGGCCTGGCGGGTCAAGAGCGCGTTGTGCGCTTCGAACGTCACGGCCGCCGCGTCTTGCTCGTCGAGGACAACCTGCGCTACCGCGCGCTCAGCGATGACGACGCCGAACGCGCGACCGTGCGTGAGTCCTTCGCCGCGTCGACGCTCTGGGCATCGGACATCGTCGCCGAAGACAAGGACCGCGTGCTCGTCGACGCGACGAGCTTCGTCCTGCGCGACGCGATGGCGGTGACCAAGGCGCTCGAAGGCGCGGGCCAAGGCAAGTTCACCCTCGACCTCACACGTTCGGTTCTGCACCTGCCGCGCACGAAGGCCTTCCCGCGCAACAGCGAGGTCGAAGTCAGTTTGACCTTCGTCAGCGATGCACCGGGGAGCGAAGTGAGGCAGGTCGCGCCGAACGCGAACGCGATCACCTTGCGTCAGCACCACTCCATGGTCGCCCTGCCCGACGACGGCTATCGGCCGCGTGTCTTCCATCCGCGTTCGGGCTCCTTCGGGATCGAGTTCTTCGACCATGCGGCGGCGCTCTCGGCGCCCATGCGCCAGCAGTGGATCCAGCGCCATCGGCTCGAGAAGCTCGTGCCGGGGCCGGCGCCGTCGCGCGTCCAGGAGCCGATCGTCTACTGGCTCGACGCCGGTTGTCCCGAGCCCGTGCGCACAGCGTTGCTAGAGGGGGCTCGCTGGTGGAGCGATGCCTTTGCGGCGGCGGGTTTCCTCGAAGCCTTTTTCGTGCGCGTCCTGCCGCCGGACGTCGACCCGCTCGACGTGCGCTACAACGTGATTCAGTGGACGCATCGCGCGACGCGCGGTTGGTCTTATGGGCGCACGATCCGTGATCCGCGAACCGGCGAGATCCTCAAAGGGCACGTGACGCTGGGTTCGCTGCGCGTGCGACAGGACCGCCGCATCTTCGTCGCGGCGGGGATCGAACACGGTCGTGATTGTGAGGCGGCGCACGGTGGCCCCGCCGTCGACGCCATCGCGCGCCTCGTTGCCAAGAGCGCCGGCGAAGACGTCGCGACCGAAGTCAGCCTCGCGCGCTTGCGCCAACTCGCGGCTCACGAGGTCGGGCACACGCTCGGCTTCGCGCACAATTTTGCTGCGAGCAGCCGGGACCGGGCATCGGTCATGGACTACCCGGCGCCGTATCTGCGTTTGCTGGACGACGGGCGACTGGACGTGACAGCGGCCTATGCGAGCGGCATCGGCGCTTGGGACGTTCTGGCTGTGCGCTACGCCTACGAGGACTTTGGCGAAGACCTCGAAGCGGAGCGCCGTGGGCTACGCGGCATCCTCGACGAAGCGCGCCGACGCGACCTCATCTTTATCACCGACCAGGACGCGCGTGATGTCGCGGCCGCGCATCCGGACGCGAGCCTCTGGGACAACGGAGCCGACGCGGTCGCCGAGTTGCAGCGCGTGCTCGAGCTGCGCGACGCGGCGCTCGCGCGTTGCACCCTCGATGTCGTCGACAAGGTGCAGCCGCAGAGCGACTTCGAAGAATACTTGGTGCCGATCTACCTCTTGCATCGCTACCAGGTCGAAGCCTGCGCCAAGCTCCTTGGCGGGGTTCACTTCGACTACGCGGACGCGGGCGAAGCTCGCGCGCTGCGTCCCGTAGCTGCCGAGCGCCAGCGCGCCGCCCTACAGGCCCTCTTGACTTGCCTCACGCCGCAGCGGCTACGCGTGCCCGACCACGCGCTGCCTTTTCTGTCGCGCGCGGCCTTCGGGAGTTCAGGCTTGGCGGAGCGCTTCCCGCGCGAGACGGGTGCGACCTTCGACGAAGCGGCGTGTGCGCGCGTCGTGGCGGACATCGTCTTCGATGCAGTCCTGCATGCGACGCGGCTCGCGCGGGTCCATGACCAAGCAGCACATGCTGGCGCGACGGACCACGTGAGTCTTGGGGATGTCCTCACGGTCAGCGCCGCCGCGATCGTCGAGGGCGCCGCGGGCGACGATCGTCGCGACGCGCTGCTGCGGGCGGCGGTCGCGCGGGCCTTCGTCGACCGGCTTTTTGCGTTGGCCGACGACGATCGCGCGAGCGCCGCGGTGCGGGACGCGGTCGAGTTCTTCCTCGAAGAGCAGTTCGCGACCGGAGCTGCCTTCGGGCCGCTTCAGCACGCAGGCGCACTGCAGCGTGCGTTGCCGGCGCGGGTCCGGCGCTTCTTGCAGCGCGAATACCGTCGGGGTGCCGAGCGACGCTTGGAGGCGCCACCGGGCAGTCCGATCGGCGCTGGGCGTTGAGGGCGCGCGCTGCGGTCGTGGAGCTCCAAGGCGCATGCCACCGGGTGCAGGTCGACAGCCGCGCGCTACGTTTGGTGGGGCAGCTTCGAATGTCGATGCGGGAGGCATGAAGATCATTATCTCTGTCTTCGTCGTCCTCGCCTTGGCGATGGCGGGCTTCGTCGGCTTCATTGTCTTCGATGCGTCTCCGTCAGAGCAAAGTGACGCGACGAGCGCGGTCGTCGGGGATGTCGGCGCCAAGGTCGCGACGATCTCGCGCGGTGAACGCGTCGAGTTCAGCGATCACGTGACACCGGGTGTCTTGACCGTCTTCGACTTCACTGCCGACTGGTGACCGGGTTGTCGAACCATGGACCCTCAGTTGGAGGGTCTCGCCAAAGCCTCGTCGCGCATTCGTTTACGCAAGATCGACCTCAGTGATCGCAGCGCTGCTGGGCCGGTGGCGAGCCAGCATGGGGTGCGCGGGATTCCGATGCTTGTGCTCTTTGATGGCACCCGCGAGGTGTCGCGCGACGCGCGCACGGTGCTCGAGAAGCTGGCTACTGAGCGTTGACGCCTGTCAAGCGCGTGGTTTTGGTGCTCTCTTGTGAGCAATTGTTTTGGTAAACTCTTGCGACCGTGCAAGAGGTTTCTGGATCCAAGCTTCCGTCAGCGATGACCAGGCTCGGGACTCGGTTGCCGCGCCTGGGGCCTGGGGCCTGGGGCCTCAATGCCATTAGGCTCCACTGTCGCGGTGAGTGCATCTGATCCGGCGTGTCGCGG
>CALLZN010000162.1 GCA_937858895.1 uncultured bacterium
GTTCGTCGATGGTGCTGGCCCGCAACGTGCTGTCGATGGGGCCGTCCACATCGCGCGACCCAGGCATCCGAGCAAACAACGATGTCGCCATCCTGCATCGAAGCCATTTGCGCCTCGAGACGTACGAGGGCTGGTGGCGAAGCTGGCGTCACGTCAGAGAGGTCGATGGCGATCTCGCGCGCGGCGCCAGTCAACGCCGGTCGATCCAGATGGTCATGTGTCGGTCCGACGTCATCTCGACCGATGCATCAGCGAGGCCGCTTTGTGCCATGAAGTCACGAACTTCATCGATCGTGTAGGCGGCGATCAACGATGCCCGAAACAAGCCGCGCGCATAGGCGGTCGCGCTAGCCGCGTATCGATCTACGAGCGCGTCGACTTCGGCCTCCTTCGCCGGTCGCACGAGGTCACGAATGACAAGGGCGCCCCCGTCCCGCAAGACCCGCCGCGCGTCACGGAAGTAGGCGACGGGGTCCGAGACGTGGTGAAGAATCGTGTTGGAGAAAACACCGTCGAAGTGCCGATCCGCGAAAGGCAGGCCCTTGGCGTCTGCGTGCATGAGTCGGATGCGCAGCGAATGGCCGGCATGCGCGACCTTGAGCCTCGCGATCTTGAGCATCTCGTCGGAGAGGTCGATGGCCGTGACCTCCGCGTCCTTGGTCTTCTGCACGAGCAAGAGCGGGATGTCACCCGGCCCGGTCCCGATGTCGAGCAAGTCGCCGCGATCGCAGCCGTGCTGCAGGAGGGCCTGCACGAAAGACTCATTGGCCTCCGTGTGGTCCATGGCCGCATACTCCCGCGCTTCTTCGGTGCTGCCCATGCACTCGACTTCTGGAACTCGCTGCATGGGGGTCATGCTAGCCCGGATGCTACATGAACGCCGTAGCGAGGCGCCGCAAATGCGTGCAGCTTCGCGGCTCACGGATCGGACGACAGTGCGGCACCACGATCATGCGGAGTCCGCCGCGACGAGGCGGCGCAGCGCGGCATAGCCTTCGACGAGGCGCGGGCCCGGGCGACCGAGGTAGGCTTCTGGAATGGCGTGGACGCGCCGCTTCGCGACGGCAGTGACAGCGTCCCAGCCTTCGCGCTCGAGCACGACTCGAGGGCGGTAGCGCGCTGTCGGCACGCCACACCAAGAGATGACGACGATGTCGATCTCGAGGTCACCGAGCTCGGGCGGCGCGATGGACGAGCTCTTCTCGTTGCGTCCAGCGAGGGCGTTGCGGGCGCCGACCAGCGTGATGATGTCGTGGACCCAAGAGCGGCGGGCGGCGCCGATCGCCGGCTTGGGCCACCACTCGACGAGGATGGATGGCGCGTCGGCTGCGACTTGGCGAGCCGGCATCGCGGCGCGCATCGAAGCGACGACTTCGTGCCCCCGCTCGGGGACTCCGAGGCGGCGCGCGATCTCGACGATGTCCGCATGCACATCGTCGAGCGAAGTGGTCTCGGGCGCGTAGAAGGGCAGACCGGTCGCCTCGATCGCCGCGACCACGGCCTCGTGACCGGGGACGGTGAGGCTGCCGAGCACGAGGTCGGGTCTGAGCGCCGCGACCTTGGCCGGGTCGATGCCGAGGTCGCGCCCGACGCGCGGAAGCGCCGCAACGACGTCGGGCGGCCAATCCGAATCGACGTCGACGCCGACGAGGCACTGGGACATGCCGAGGGCGTGTACGATTTCGGTGTTCGAGCAGTTGAGCGATACGACACGCATTGGAGGCACCGAGCATAAGGCGTCGACGGCAGCGGCGCTTCACAGCGCGAAGGGTTCAGTTCCGCGGTCCTGAGGCTCGATGAAACGTGAGTGAGCCAGGCAGTTTGCGAGCTCCCCCCTGTCTTCGTCCTCGGCGACCTGCTCGGCGAGGGCCGCGCCGCGCGTGCCTGGCAGAGCTTGCTGCCGCACCTGCACGAGGCCGGCCTCGAGATCGAAGCACGACGCTTTTGGCCGACCGACCCAGGTCCTGAGCTGGGCCGCGCGCTGCCGCTCGTGGCTGGGGCACGACGCTTCTCGGTCCGCACGAACGTCAGCGACGAGTTCTTGCACATCGTCGAAGCGGCGACCCGGCGACGCGCTCCGCTCGGCAGCTTGCTCTTGACGATGGACGCCTCCTTGGCCGTGCACCACAAGGCCCTCGTTCCAGAAGCTGGGCAGCTGCGCTTGCTCCGCGTCGAGGATGTCGAAGCCGACCCTCGAGCCTACGCGGCGCGGCTCGTCGACGAAGTGGTCGCCAAGAACCGCGAGGCCCACGGGACCTTCGATGTGTTCGATCCGAAAGGCAGCCAAGTCCAGCGTGAAGTCGTGTTGACCGCACCGGTGCTCGGCCCTTCGGGCTACGCCGCCGAAGGGCGCGAGCTCTTCGCCGCCTTCGAGCGCGATCCAAGCGTGCGCCTCTGCCTGCGGCCCCTGCGCTTCGGCGCGCTCGACTGCCGCGAGGACGCCGACTTCTTGGCTGCGGTGCGCGAAGCCAGCCTGCGCCAACCAAGCGGCAGCTACGATGCGATCCACCTCGTGTTTCCGCGGCAGTTCCGACCCGACCCGGCGGCACGTCGCAACATCCTGCGGACGATGTACGAGACCGACGCCGTCCCGGAGTCGTGGATCGAAGCACTCCAAGCCGCCGACGAGATCTGGGTCCCGAGCGCCTTCCACGTGCGCAGCTTCGGCCGCGTCTACCCGCGCGAGCGCATCCGCGTCGTGCCCGAGTTCGTGTCGGCAGACTTCACGACGACCACGCCGCGACGTCGCGCCGGCCCAACGCGCTTCCTGTCGGTCTTCGACTGGTCGCTGCGCAAGGCGCCCGAGCTCTTGCTGTCCTGCTTCGGCTCGACGTTTCGAAGCGGCGAAGCCGAGCTCGCCCTGCTCGTATCGAGCAGCAGCGGCGTGCCGCGCGAAGCGCTCGAAGCGCGCGCACGCGAAGTCCTCGAACGCGCAGCGCGCAGCGTCGGGCACAACCCGCCGCAGCTGCTCTGGCTAGAGCCTGGCCTCGCGCCGAGCGACATGCCAGCCGTCTACGCCGCGATGGACGCCTTCGTGCTCTGCAGCCACGGGGAGGGCTGGGGTCGCCCTCTGCACGAAGCCATGGCCTCGGGCTTGCCCGTGATCGCGACGGCCTTCGGTGGCAGCGCCGACCTCCTCGGCGGAACGGCGGTCGGCCACCGCATCGACGGCCGCCTCGTGCCGGTGCCCGACCACGCGATCCTCGAGAACCCGGCGCTCGGGCCGACGCGTGACCGCATGGGCTGCCGCGTCGTGCAGCGCTGGTTCGAGCCCTGCCCCGAGAGCCTCGCTCGCGCCTTGCGCGCCGTGCACGAGGACGAGGACGCTGCGCGCGCCATGGGCTTGCGCGCGCGCCAACACGTGCAACGAGACTTCTCTCGATTGCGTGTGCCCTCTGAGCGCCGTTCTCTGCAGCACCGTTCACTGCAGCGCCGTCGATTCATCTCCTTCGAAGGTCCCTTGCTCGGCACGTCTTCGTATGCGCGCATCACGCGGCGCCTCGCTGCTGCCTTGCTCCGTCGCGGTGACTTCGAAGTCGAAGCGCGAGAGACGACGGCCTCACCGCTCCCGCTCGCCAAGCGCGGGGACTTCGACGGCTCCTTGCCGCCTGCGCTCGCAGCCCGCGTCGTCGCTGGCGATCCGCTCACGAGGGAACGTCCCGAACTCTGCCTCCGCAGTGGCTGGCCGCTTTCGAGTGCGACGCCCTACGCCGATCGCTGGATCCAGCGCTTCGACTGGGAGTATGGCGCGCTTCCGCGCTCGGCCGTGAGCATCCTCGACCACGGCCCCGACGAGATCTGGGTGCACAGCAGCGTCGTCCGCGACAGCGTGGTCGCGGCCGGCATCGATGGCGACCGGGTCTTCGTGATCCCACACGGCATCGACCCGGCGATCGAACACAGTGGCGCGCCGCAGCTGCGAGGCCTGCGTGGGCGCATCGATGGACGCTTCGCCTTTCTCTTCGTGGGCTCGACGATCGCGCGCAAGGGCTTCGACCGCTTGATCGAAGCGTGGCGCATGGCCTTCGATGCGAAAGACGCTGTTTGCCTCGTGATCAAGAGCGCCGACGGCGCCGACGCCTACGCGGGGCAAGGCGTCGGCAAGGTCATCCTTCGAGACTTGCGAGATGATCCCGAGGCGGCGGAGGTCATCGACGCTGGCGCTTGCCTCGGCAGCGACCTCGGCGATGACTCTATGGCCTCGCTCTACACGAGCTGCGAC
>CALLZN010000163.1 GCA_937858895.1 uncultured bacterium
CCCTTCATCTACATCCCAGCGGTCACGGTCACGAAGGGCGCGACCTGCATGTAGATGAAGGGCAGGAAGGCCAAGTAGTAGGCAGCGACAAGGAAGAAGCCGAGGCGCTGGTACTCGTCCGGCAGCTTGGGGATCGAGCGCGAGTACTTGTCGACGTTCTCGAGGAAGTCGATGAGCACGAAGAGGCCGACGATGAAGCAGAGGCAGACCAAGAAGCTGCCGATGCAGATCCGCGGGACGTAGCGATCGAGGCGGCCGAGGCTCATTGGCGGAAGACCTTGCGCGTCATCCAGATCGAGGCGAGCGCGAGCCCCGCGACCGGTAGGAGCGAATACTCCCATGCCTCCGAGCTACGGCTGAGGCTCTTCGCGAGGAAGAAGAGGCCATAGTAGAAGGCCAGGGGCACGAAGCTGATCGCGAAGGAGACCATGCGCCCCGAGCGCCGAAAGAGCACGCCGATCGGAAAGCCGATCAACGCGAAGAAGAGCGACGACAGCGCTTCACTGATGCGATTGCCGGCCCACCAGCGCGCTTGCCAATCGCGTCCGGTGACCCCACTCGCGACCTCGGCGACGAGCTGCGTCGTCGAGATGTCCTGCATGCCTTCGTTGCGCCGATTGCGCATCTCGAGCACGCCGATCGAAAAGGAGAGCGTCGTCTGGCCGGGCAGACGCACCGGCACGGTCTTGCCGTTACGCGTGATCTCACCGTCGAAGCCATCGATGAGCAGGATCAACGCGTCCTCGGCCTCGTCGTAGACGATCTCGAGCGAGTCAGCACGACCCGTCTGCGAGCCACCGTCCGAGCTCACGTTGAAGTCGACGTCGAGGTAGCGCCCCGGGCCATCGGGCTTGGCCCAGCGCATCTGGAACTTGTCGAGCTCCCATTGGTTCTGCCGGCTCTTGTTGTTGATCATCAAGAGCTTGAACGCGTCCTTGGTCGGCCGGTACTTCTCGTAGTGCGTCCAAGGCACGACCTCGTGGACGAGCCACGAGTTGGCGGCCCCCACCAAGGCGCCGACGAAGAGAACGGCGCCGAGCAGTCGCAGCGGACGGATGCCGGCGGCGCGCATCGCGGTGATCTCGTTGTCGGAGGCCGCGCGCCCGAAGGTGAAGACCGATGCAACAAGGACCGAGATCGACAAGAGCTGCGGCAGCATCGACATCGACCAGTAGAGCGTGAGCCGCAACGTCAGCAGGAGGCCAAGACCCTGGGCGCGCCCCGTCGCGCGCGTGACGGTAGCCAAGAGGGCGACGCCGAAGAGCATCACGAACGTCAGGAGGAGATTGACCAGGAACTCCTTGATGTAGTAGCGGTGAAATCTCCACACGGCCCCAGCCTCGCGCCCTCGTGTCCGAGCTTCTCTCGGTGCTTCCCTCGGTCCTGTGTTGGACACGGTACGGCCAGGTCGCGACGATTCCAGCCATGGACCTCGAACGCCTCGTGAACGCAGCCGAAGGCGGCGAGCGGCTCAAGGACTCGCCGCTGCGTTGCGTGCATCGCGTCCAGGTCGACGGTCGCAGCCTCATCCTCAAGGAAGTGCGCGTCGAAGGCGTCCTCGAGCGCCTGCGCGCGGTCTGGCTGCGCAGCCGCGTGCGCGTCGAGGACGCCATGCTGCGCGAAGCGAAGCGTCGCGGCATCCCGTGTCCCGAACCCTTGCAGAAGTGGATCGAAGCGGGCATCGCGCCGCGCCGCGCTTGGCTCGCGCTCTCGGACCTTGGTCCGGGTGCAGCGGTCGCAGACCGCCTCGCGACGCTCGAAGACCCAGAAGCGCGCGTGCGCTTGCTGACGCGTTGCAGCGCGCTGATCGCCGACTGCGCGCGGCGCGGCCTCCTGCACCGCGACCTCCACCTCGGCAACCTCTATTGGCGCGCAGCCGACGATGCCCTCTTCGTGCTCGACCTGCACCGAGCGCGCTTCGGCGAAGGCCCGCTTCGACTCGGCAGGTCGGCCCTGCTCGGGCTCTGGCTCTCGCTGCCCTGGCCCGACCAGGCACGCGAGCGTGCGGCGCTCTTCTCGGCCCTCGACTGCGCGCCGACGGGGCGTCACGCCCGCCGCACGCTGCGGCGGCACTTGGCGGCGCGCCTCGACCGCGCGCTTCGCCCGAGCGGGGCCTTTCGCCGCCTCGACGCTGCCGTCCTCGAGTGGGCACTCGTGCGCCGAACCTTCGCGAACGCCCTCCCGGGCCTCGACTGCGCGGGGCTGCGGCGCGCGACCAGCGAAGCTGAGCTCATCAAGGGCGGTCGTCGCGGCGTCGTCGTCCAGCTCGAGGTTGCGACGGCGACGGGCCCGCTTGCTTGCGTCGCGAAGTCGCGCAAAGAAGCGCGTTCGCTCGAAGCCTGGGTCCAGGCCGAAGCACTCGCGCTGCGACGCATCCCGCACGCGACGGCGCTCGCGACCTTCGAAGTGCGGGATGTCGAGAACACCGCGCAGTTCGGAGCGAAGGCTGGCCGAGTTCGCGTGCGCGCCGGTGATCGCTTCGTGCTCAGCGCGCGCGTCGACCCAGCGCTGTCGATCGACGCACTCGAGACCAGGGACGCCGAGATGCTCGCGAGCGCCTTCGGGCAGCTCGTCGGTCGCCTGCACGCGACAGGCCTGCGTTGCCGCGACCCACGCCTCGACAACTTCGTCGTCCAGCGAGGTGCCCGCGGTCTCGAGCTCTGCCTCGTCGACCTCGACGGTATCGTCGCCCTGCCGCACCTCGCGCCACGCCGCGCGATCGCGAGCGACCTCGGCCGCGCGCTTGCCTGGCTGCGCTTCGAGGCCCCGCCGAGCCTGCGCGGCCGCACGCGCGCGCTCGCGGCCCGCGCCTTCGCGGCTTGGCGCGCCGAAGTGCTGGCCCTCGGCGAGGCGCGCTTCGCGTCGCCCTGCGACAGCGCTCACATCGCCCGCACCGCGCGGTACCGTTGCGACCAATGGAAGAGACGGCACGACCTGAAGGCAAGCACTACAAGTGCTCCCGCAGCCGCTGGAAGCGACTCCGGCGCGACCTCGTCGCGCTCGTCGTCACGAACACCGGTCGCCTGACGAGTGAGAGCGCTCAGAGGCGGCTCACACGCAGTGCGGCAGCGTCCGTCATGGCCACTTCACTCGTGCTCAGCACCACCGCCTGCAAGAAGAGGCAGGCCCCATTCAGCGACAGGTCGTTCGGGATGGGAAACTGATAGAGGGCGTGCTTGTTGGGAAGCACAGCGGTCGCGGGCAAGCTCAGCTCGGCCGAAGTCTGGAGCCAGCAAGCAGCCGATGTGATGCCGACGAGCGGCAGCGGGAGGTCGAGGTTGCCGAGCTTCGTTCTCGACGAGCCGAGCAAAAGCACCGAAGCGAGCACGTCCTTCCACCGCGCTTCGATGGCCATACTCGTACCGAGTACCGGCCGAGTCGAGGAGTGGAGCAGCGCTTCGTTGGCGCCAGCCGGGCAACCGATGCCGTAGTTCTCGAATGTTGCCGCATTCAGGATCGTGAGTCTCCACTCTGCTTGGCTCAGCAGGACAGTCTCTTGTGCAACGGGGTCGTAGCCCAGCCCGGCTTGAAAGTGATAGCCTCGTCCCGGTGCTTCACACACTGCCAGCCGTTCCCATGTCGTGCCATCGTAGGTCCAGGCCTCGCCAAGGCCATTGATGGCGATGCAGCGCTTGAGTCGCGGATCGTAGCTCATTCGGTGCAAGCTCATCGGCGGCGGCGAGGCGATCGGGTTCACGATCGACCAGCGCAAGCCATTCCATTCCCAGGTTCGATTCGTGTCGCCTTGCGCGTTCGTGCCACCGAAGAGCACGACGCGGTCGCGATCGGAGTCATACGCGAGGGCAGCACCTTCGAGTTCGGGCGGCCACAGGGCTGTCTTCACGACTTTCGTCCACGCAGTCGTGTAGGCCCAAAGTTCATCGCTGGTCGTGACCGGGCTGTCGTTCGTGCGACCACCGTAGAACCACGCTGTCCCGCCGTTCCATGGCGTACCGACCGCGGCGACGCGGGACCGACCCGAAGGACCGGTCGGCAACGCGGTCCAGGCCTTCCCGTCGTAGCTCCACGCATCTGCGAGAAACGTGCTCGTGCCTCGCCGACCACCAAACACGATCACCGCCCCGCGGCCGTCGTTGGCGACACAGGGATGCCAGCGGTCTTTGGGATGGAAGTCCGACTTGGGGGGAAAGGCTTTCCAGACGCCGCCAGCACGTTCCCAAAGGACAGTCGGGATCCCATCGCTGCGATAGGCTACGAGCGTCTTGCGAACAGGGTCCGTCGCGAACTGCCAGTGCCACCCGTCAGGCAAGGACGGGTGGAGTTCGATCCATGTCTTCGTCGCCGTGTGCCAGCGGAAGAGATCGGAGCGATGGCCCCATGCTGTGTTCCGGTAGTCCATCCCGCCGCCACACATGAGTACCTCGGAGCCCGTCCAGACGACCCCGGAGCCAGAACGACCACCATTGGTTGGCGGAATGCTGCCGACGAGGCTCCAGCGCCGCAGCACGCCATTCCATTCCCAGGTTTCGTTGTCGATCCAACCGCCATAGTTGCCGACGAGAAGGCCGACGCCACGCGTCGTATCGAAGGCGACGGCATGGTAGATCCGGTTCGGTGGCACGCCTGATACGACGAGCTGACGCCAGCCCTGGCTCGGACGCCACGACCACGTGTCCGTGCTGAATGCGCCCGTATATCCGCCATAGAGCACGAGCTCGCCAACCAGCGCATCGTAGAAGAGCGCATGCTGCGTGCGGGGCAGGGGCGCGTTCGATCCCCCGCCGTTCTCGAGGCGCCAAGTCTTGCCGTCGAAGGACCAGAGATCACCAAGGAGCACAGTTTGCTGGTTCAACCTGCCCTCCCCACCGAAGAGCACGATGCGACCGATCGTAGGCTCGAAGCAGGTCATCGCGAAGTACCGCGCGGATGGAGACATCGGGGTTCTGACCTCGGTCCAGCTCCGCCCGTCCCAGAGCCAGGTATCGGAAAGTGGCAGGCCAGCCTCGGTCCCGCCGAAGAGCACGCAAGCGCCCAGGACAGGGTCGTAGCACCATGCTGGCAGGTGACGAAGCGAAGGCGAGCCAGGCACCTGACTCCGATGCCAGCGCTGCCCATCCCACTCCATGACGTCCAGGACGTTGCGACCGTCGTTCGAGGGCTGGAGGAGGACAGCGCGCTTGCGTGCGCTGTCGTAGGTCATTCTGACCGACCATTCGCTCGTCGGAGTATCGCTACGGCGCCAGGAGACCTGTGATCTGGGTGCGTCGACGAGGGGGGCGAGTTGGAAGAACGCGGCGCCAAGCGCGACCGCAAATATAGCTTTCATGTCGTGTGCAGTCGCGGTCGCGGCCCGAACGTAACAACAGAGCCAATAAAATGTTCGTGGCCAGCGAAGCCACACGGCGGCGTCGTCGCGCGACAGCGCTCGCATCGCCCGCGCCGCGCGGTACCGTTGCGAGCAATGGAAGAGACGGCACGACCTGAAAGCAAGCACTACAAGCGCTCCCGCAGCCGCTGGAAGCGCTTGCGGCGCGACCTCATCGCCCTCGTCGTCACGAACGCCGGTCGCCTGACGAGTTACTTGCCCTTTGCGCTGACGCGGCGCGTCCTGCCGGCGCTGACGCGCGTCCTCGCGCATCCGGCGATCGCCCGCAAGGTCCACGAGCACTTGAGCCTCGCCTTCGGCGACACGATGCCGATGACCGAGAAGCGCCGGGTCTCCAAGCGCATCGCGCGCAACCTCGGGCTCATCGTCGCCGAGGTCCTCGCAGCGAGCCGCAACAAGCTGCCGCCTGGCTATGTCGACGCGAACGAGTCGGGTGAACGCACCCAAGCGGCCTTCCGCGACCAGGGCTTCATCGGCCTCACGGGCCACATCGGCAACTGGGAGTTGCTCGGCGCCGAGCTGGCGAGGCACTTCCCAGGCCGAGCGGACAGCGTCATCGCCAAGCGCCTCGGCAACCCGCGGCTCAACGACTACATCGAGAGCTTGCGCGGGCGTCTGGGCATGACGACCTTCTACCAGAACGAAGCGCCGATGCGCCTCGTGCGCAGCCTACGCCAACACAAGATCATTGGCACGGTGCCCGACCAAGACGTCGCGCGGCTCGCGGGCGACTTCGTGCCCTTCTTCGGCAAGCCTGCCTATACGCCGACTGGCCCTGCGGTCCTCGCCCTGCATGGTCGCGTGCCCATCTTGCCGGCCTACCTGCGCCGCACCGAGCGCGGCCTACGCCTCGTGACCCTCGACCCGATCTGGCCGGACTTCGAAGCCGACCGCGACGAAGAAGTCACGCGCCTCACCTGCGCGTGGAGCGCCGCCCTCGAAGCAGCGATCCGCGAGCAACCCTCCGACTGGATGTGGTTCCACGAGCGATGGCAGACGACGCCAGAGCGCCTCGAAGCACGACGCAAGAAGCGCGAACGCGCGAGCTGATGGCAGCCCGCGCAAGTCGCTCCCTCAGCCGCCCGAGCCGAAGTTCTGGTTGAAGTTGCGGCCGTCTATGCCGCCGCCCAAGTCCTTGTGCGAGGTCGCGAGCATGTTGCGATGATGACCCGAGCTGTGCTGCCAGCCTTCGATCGCGCCCGCTGGACTGTTGTTGATCGCGAGGTTCTCCCCCGACCCGCCGCGATAACCGGCGAGCCGCATGCGATGACTCGGCGTCTTGCGTTCGGGGACCGGCGACTCGTGTGCGAAGTAGCCGAGGCGCGTCATCTCCTCGCAGTGGCCGCGCGCCGCGATCACGAGGCGGGCATCGATGCGCAGCGGCAGCCGCCCCATCTCGATGCGGTAGGCGTTGGTACGCACCATGAGGTCGACTTCTTCGGTCGAGGCCGTGCCGCTCTTGCGCATCTCGTCGTAGGTCTTGGTGTTGGCGGCGAGGATGGCCGAACTCGCGTCGAGGAAGTCGCGCTCGCTCTGATCGCGCGCCACGTCGCGGATCGTCGTGATGTCACCTGCAGCCAAGGACCAGAGCCAAGGGTCGTCGCTCGGAACGACCTCGCCAGCCAGCGGCACGAGCTTCTTCGCGATCCAGCGATAGAGCTCGAGCTCTTGCTGCATGCTCGAGCCGACAGTCACGCGGTGCTTGTCGACCTGCCAAGCTTCGCGCACGAGGGCGCAGCGGCGGCTGACCTCCATCTGGACGACACGGTATTCGCCCTCCCGATCCTTGTAGGGATAGAAGTACTTGTCCGTGTCGAAGATGAGCTCGAGCGCCGAAGCCCGACGCACCTCGAGGGCCTCGCGATCGTGCAGGAGGGTCGTCAGCGCCTTGCCGACCTTGCTCTTCTCGAACTTGGCCGCCAACGTTGCGCGCTTGTCCCGCAGCGCGTCGACGCAGATCGCGCGCAGGTCGTCGCCACCGTCGGCCAACGAGCGCAGGCGATCCTCACGCTCGCTGTCGGTCTTGGCCGCCCAGAGCGAGCGCAGCTTGGCTTCGTGGGCCTTGGCCAGCTCCCGCAGCTCGACCGCGCGTGCGGACACGAAGCGCTTGCCCTCGAGGACATAGCCGCTTTCGCCTGGATCCTCCTTCCGCAGGGCGGCGAGCACTTGGTCGACGCGCGGCTTGGCGCGCGGTTCGTCCGCGATGACCTTGGCGAGGATGGCCTCGGCGCGCTCGACGTCGAAGGCGCGCGCGAAGAGCGTCGCGGCCCCGATGCGCGCGAGTGGCGTCTCGGAGGCCAGCGCGAGGAGCTCGGCGAAGGCGCGGTCCGGAATGGCCTTGAGCGCGACGTTCTCGACGACGCCGCGCACTTCGGCGACGAGGCGGCCGTCCTCGAATCCTTGTAGCTTGGCGATGGTGCCGTTGCCGAGGTCGACGCGGGCGAAGCGCTTCGGGTTGGCCGTGATCGCTGAAGCAAGCGCTGTGCAGCTCTCGGCGAGGACCTCGGCTTCGGTCGCGCGCGCAGCGAAGACGCGCTCGACCTCGAGCCCTTCGCTGAGGCGCACAGCCTCGCGTAGGTCTTCGGCAGCGCGGCGGTAGTCGCGCGCGTCGAAGGCCTGCGTCGCCGTGCGGTCGAGGGAACGCCGCGCGCGATACCGTGACCCGCTGTCGCCGGGTCCGTCGCTCTCGTCGCCGGCGTTGGTGCCGGCGTCGGTGCCCGTATCGCCCATGAGCGAGTTCCGCGGCTTCGGACCGTCGTCGCTCGCGGTCGGCGCCTTTCCCTCATGCCGGTCGAACTTGAGCGGCTCGCGGACACCAGGAGCCATACCTGGCCCCCAAGCGATCTCATTCGCGCGACCGAGCGACTTGAGCAGGCTGCGGCGCGCCTGTTCGACCCCACCGAGCGGACCGAACTGCGGGAAGCGCTGTGCCTCGCGCGCGAGGAAGGCGAGGGCAGCCTCGCCCCCGTCCTTGACGCGCAGCTCTTCGGACTTGGCGACGACGCCTTCGATGTCCTTCTTGCCCTCTTCTTCGAGCGCCCAGAGCCGGTCGCGGTAGCGAGTGGCGTCGGAGCCTTGGCTGACCATGAGGCGGCGCACGAGGTCGACGGCCTCGCGGTAGCGGCCTGCCTTGGCGAGCTCGTCGATGTCCTGCGCCCGGAAGGAGCCCTCGGCGACGAGGGCGATCTCGGTCGAGTCCTGCGGCACGTTCGGCGCCTGCCAGGCGGGCTCCGACGCTTCCATGCTCTTGGCGAGGTCGGGGATCGTGCTCATGCGCCGCCGCCAGATCGTCGCGACCAAGTCCTCGCCCTTGGCCTCGGCTGCGTGCGCGCGTTCGCGCGCCACGACGATGGCCCGCACGCCGTGCTCACGCACGACCGCCAGGAGCTCGCCCTCCACGCGCTCATGGATGCGCCGGTAGGCGTCGATGCGCGCTTGTGCCTCGGCCATCGGAGCTTCGATACCGGGCCGAAAGCGCAGGCTCTCGAGCAAGGCGTCGGCCTTCTCGAAGTCGCCGGACAGGGCGGCATTCTCGGCATTGCTGAGTTCGACGGGCCGAGAACCCTGGCCGCAGGCCTGGAAGAGGACGGCTACGAGAGTGGCCGCGACGACGTTCGCCAGGTAGACGCGACCACGGCGACGGGGGAACTCATTGGACTCTTCGGGCATGCAGGCTCCGCAAACGACGATCGTTGCCGATCTTAGCCTGTCCCCGTCGACAGCGGCGCTCAGGCGACCGTGAAATTCGCGGCTTCGAGCAAGCTGCCTGAGGCGAGGGCCGCCGCGCGCCGGATCTCGTTTTCGAGTTGCCGCACGTTGCCCGGCCAGGGCTGGGCTAGCAGCCACTGCTTGGCGGAGGCGGCGAGGCGCAAGTCACGCCCGAGCTCACGGCGTGCCCGGCGCAAGAAGAACTCTGCGATGTGCAGCACGTCGTCCCCGCGCGCTCGCAGCGGCGGCAAGGTGATCTCGAGCACGTTGAGGCGGAAGTAGAGGTCCTCGCGGAAGCGCTTCTCCCGCACCTCGACCTCGAGCTTCTTGTTGGTCGCGGCGACGAGGCGCACGTCGACGTGGCGCGTCTTCTCGCTGCCAACCGGCCGCACTTCGCCGTCTTGGAGCACGCGCAGCAGCTTGCTCTGCATCGAGAGCGGCATGTCACCGAGTTCGTCGAGGAAGAGCGTGCCCTCGTGCGCGCGCACGAAGTGGCCGGCGTTGTCCTTGTGGGCTCCAGTGAAGGCCCCCTTCGCATGACCGAAGAGAATGGACTCGAGCAGGGTCTCAGGGATGGCCGCGCAGTTCTCGCTCAAGAAGGGCTTGTCCTTGCGCAGGCCGTGCAGATGCAGAGCGCGGGCGACGAGCTCCTTGCCGGTTCCGCTTTCGCCGGTGACGAGGACGGCGTAGTCGCTCGCTGCCATCTTCTCGAGGCGCTCGAAGACGCGGTGCATGCAATCGCTGTCGCCGACGATGCCGAAGCGCTGCGGGAGCGGCGCTTCGTCCCCCTCGACGTAGGCGGAGCGCTCGAGGGCGATGAGGCTCGAACGCACGCGCGCGACGACGTCGACGCGCTCGGTCACCGTGAGGCGCGCGACGCGCTCGCACCAGGCTTCGAACGCTTCGATCACTTCGCTTTGCGCTTCGTCCTGCGCCCCTTCCGTTTCCAAGTCGACCCTCCGCGAGCTTTCGTGCACGAGTTTCATACGCCTTCTGCACCAGTACCGTAGCGCCGAAGTCGAGCGTACTCGACGAGCAGGGTGCGCACACCGGATGCGAAGAGGACCTCGACCTTCGTGTTGATACCGCTGCCGTATGCCTTGAGGACCTTACCGTCGCCGTAGGTCGGGTGCACGACGCGCTCGCCGCTGCGGAAGTCCGTGGACGGCGCTTCGCCGCTAGGGTCATCGAAAGCGGACCTCGAGTCGCGCCGATAGACCGGCTCGTAGTCTTCACATTCTTGCGACTCGTCGAAGTCGCTGACCAAAGCGTCGTGGCGCGTCGCCCCTCGCGCAGGCCCGAGTCCAGCCTCGCGCAAGAAGCGCGACGGGAGGTTCTGCTGCGGCCCGCTGCCGAAGGCGTCGCGCGAGCGCGCCCGCGTGAGGACGAGGGTCTCGCGCGCGCGCGTGGCTGCCACATAGAAGAGTCGGCGCTCCTCCTCGACCTCGCCGGGCAGCGAACTGTTGCGGTGCGGGAAGACGCCTTCTTCGCAGCCCACGACAAACACGTGGTCGAACTCGAGCCCCTTCGCCGCATGAACGGTCATCATCTGGATGCGCGGCTCGTCGACGGCGCGGTCGCCGACTTCTTGGAAGAGCGTGATGTCCTGGAGGTAGGTCGCGACCGCGTGCTGGCGCTCACCGTCTTCCTTCTTCAGCTCGCCGTCGAAGCGCCGCGCGCTCGCGAGGAGCTCTTGGACGTTCTCCTCCCGATCGACATCTTGGTAGTCGCCCGTGCGGCAGACCGCTTCGATGAAGCCGCTGCGCTCGATGACGAAGTCGAGCGTCGCTTCGACCGACGTCGTGGCGTGGTCCTGGGCCAGCGTGAGCAAGCCACCGAGCGCCGAGAAACCCTGGGCAGCCTTGCCCGAGATGCCGATCTGGCGGGCGCGGTCGGGCGTCATGCCGAGGAAGAGGAAGTCACCCGGCGTCATGTCCTGTTCGTGCGCAGCGGCGGCGAAGCGGTCGAGGCTCACTTTGCCGATGCCCCGCGTCGGCACATTGACGATGCGCTGGAAGGCGACGCTGTCTCGCGGATTGACGAGCACCGTCAGGTACGCGAGGAGGTCCTTGATCTCCTTGCGACCGTAGAAGCCCACGTCACCGACGAGCTCATAGGGCAGGTTGAAGCTGCGCAGGACCTCTTCGAGCCCGCGCGACAGGAAGCGCGCGCGATAGAAGATCGCGATCTCGCTCGGCGGCACGCCCTGCTGCAAGAGGCTTTGGATGCGGTAGGCGATCTCGCGCGCTTCGTCCCGCGTGTCCTGCGCGACGTGGTACTCGACCGGCGCGCCGCCAGGCTTGTGCGCGAGCAGCGCCTTGTCGAGGCGCTCCACGTTGTGCTCGATGACCGACTGGGCGAACGACAGAATGGTCGAGACCGATCGGTAGTTGGTCTCGAGCTTGACGACCTTCGTGTCCCTGTAGTCCTTGGGGAAGCTCAGGATGTTGCCGACGACCGCGCCGCGGAAGCTGTAGATCGATTGGTCGGGATCGCCGACGACGCAGAGGTTGCCGTGCACGGAGGCGAGTGCGCGCACGATCCGGTACTGAACGGTGTTCGTGTCTTGGAACTCGTCGACGAGGACGTGGCGGTAGCGCGTCGCGTAGTACTCGCGGAGCTCGGGCTCGGAGTCGACCAGATGCAGGAAGTGCAGCAGCAAGTCGTCGAAGTCCATCGCGTTCATCGTCGCGAGCGCTTGCTGGTAGGGCTCGTAGATGCGCTTCACGTGCTGGCCGACGACGTCGAAGTCCTCGGGCTCGTAGTCGCCGGGCCTCGTCCCCTGGTTCTTGAGCGCCGAGATACGGTGCCCGACCAAGGAAGGCCGCAGCTCTTTGACCGGCATGTCGCGCTCGTGCATGAGCGTCTTCAGCAGCTGGTCCCGATCCTGGGTGTCGTAGATCGTGAAGTCCGGCGTAAAGCCCAGCCGTTCACCCGAGCGGCGCAGGAAGGAAGCGCAGGCCGAATGAAACGTCGACAGTCGGATGCGCGAGCCCGGGACGAGGTCGTGAACGCGGCCGGCCATCTCGCGAGCGGCCTTGTTCGTGAAGGTCACGCCGAGCACCGCCCACTCGGGCACGCCATGGTGCAGGAGCCAAGCGATGCGCCGGGTGAGAACGCGCGTCTTGCCCGAGCCAGCCCCGGCGACGACGAGGAGCGGACCATCGCCATGCACGACGGCTTCGCGCTGCGCTTCGTTCAGGTCATCGAGGAGGAAGTCCATGCACGCGCGACGATAGCCGGGGCTGCCGCTCGGTTGCACGGACCTTGTCGCCGCGCCGCCTCACTGTCGATGCGCCACCGTGCCGCAAAGGCCATAGAATGGAGCCCATGCAGCGAAGCGCCTTCGTCCACAGCTCGTACCGCGCGGCGATCCTCACGCTCGCGTTCTGGGTCCTGAACTTGACTGCGGTGGCGGAAGAGCGCGCGACGCTCTTCCGCGTCGTCGACGCGACGACGAAGGCGCCCGTCGTTGGCGCGACTCTGCACGCGATCACCCAGGCCATGCCCGAGCTCGGGCCGAGCTTGCATCAGACGGTGGTGCGAGCGACAACGGACGAGAACGGTAGCGCCCGCCTCGTCCTCGACGAGAAGCTCACCTGGTACGCGTGGGCGACCTCTTGCGCGGGTGAAGCGCGCCGCGCGAGCTTCGTGCGCGGACGCGTCCCGGTCGGTCGCTCGATGCGCCTCGAGCTGCACGCTACGAAGACGCACACGGTGCGCCTGCGTGGCCTCGACGCTTGGCGCGAGGCAGTTGGCAGCGAGCTGCGCGCGGTCTTCGTCGCGGGCACGCCGTGGAGCTGGCAACACGCGGAGCACATGACCAAGGCTTGGCCTATGGCGAAGCTCGAAGTCGACGGGCAAGAGCACGGGACGATATCCCCGGTCTTCCGCAGCGAACTCGTCCTCGAAGGCGACGAGGCCACCCTGCCCTTGCCGGCGTTGCCGTTTGGCCTTTACTACGTGGCGCTCCTCGGTGCACGCGGCGACGGTCCCTATGGCGAACGCTGGTGCCAGCAAGTCCCGACTCCGCTCGAGGGCTGCATCGGTGGTTCGACGACGGACGACATCGACTTCGGTGACCCGGGTGAGGCTTGGCTCTGTGCGACGACGAAGAGCGGACGCGGCATCGAAGGCGTCACGGTCTTGGGCCAACTCAAGTCCGGACTCGTCTTCCGAGGTCAGACCGAGACGAGCGGTCGCTGTTTTCTCGGCCGCGGGCACGCCAGCTATGTCGAAGCCCGCTCCGCGACGACCATCGAACGATCTGAAAAGGTCATCGAGGCCCAACTCGACTTGACGCTCCAAGAGCGAGCGCCGTCCACCCTCGAGGTCCGCGGCCTCTTGCCTTCGGACCGCATGCATGAGGTCGGGCCGCTGTGCGCCGTGGAGCTGCAGCGCGAACGCTACGACGCCGCCACACACGTCGGACACTTCGTCCTGGAAGATGATCTTGCGAAGTCGGGTCTCCTCCTCGAGCGCGACGGCCAGGCCGATGTGAATGCGCTTGTGCAGGAAGATGCCCTCG
>CALLZN010000164.1 GCA_937858895.1 uncultured bacterium
CCGACGGGGGCGGGGCGGGCCTGGGTTGAGGGAAGAGCAGGCCCTCGAGATCAAACGCCGCGCGCGCTGCGCCAGCGCGTTTCTTTGCCGGGGGTAAGCGCGCCGCCACAGACGCGGCAGTGAGCGTCGGCCGTGTGTCCCGTCGCTCGACACTGCCCACACGACGATGGCGCAACAGAGGCGGCTGCATCGCTCGGTGGCCGCCCGGCCTGCGCGAACTCCGCCGACACGATGCCCGTCGGTACAACGATGAAGCCATAGCCCAAGACCATGATGACCGAGGCAAGGAATTTGCCGACGACGGTCACGGGCGCGATGTCGCCGTAGCCGACGGTCGTCATTGTGACGATGGCCCAATAGCAACCGGTCGGGATCGAGTCGAAGCCACTCGCCTCGCCTTCGACGAGGTGCATCGACGCGCCGAGAATCACGACCGTGCAGAGCACCGCCGACAGGAACACGAAGATCTTGTGCCGGCTCTGCCAGAGCGCCGCGCGCAGCACTTCGGCTTCTCTCGTCATCTTCCCCATGCGGAAGACGCGGAAGGCCCGCAGCAGGCGTAGTGCGCGGATCACCATCAGCGGTCGCGCCCTGTCGCCGAACGCGAGGCCGACGTAGCTCGGCAAGACCGCGAGCAGATCGACGATGCCGAAGAAGCTCGTCGCGTAGCGCCATGGGCTGCGAACAATGCAGAGACGCAAGACGTATTCGAGCGTGAAGACGACGGTCAGAGCCCACTCGGCGGCTTCGAGCGCCTGTTCGTGCTTCTCACGCACCTCCTCGACGCTCTCGAGCATGACGAGAATGACGCTCGCGGCGATCGCGACCAAGAGCGCCACATCGAAGAGCTTGCCGCCGAAGGTGTCGGCTTCGAAGACGACGTCGAAGGCGCGCTGGCGAAAGCCGGGCTCGAGCGGCCGCTGTCGATCGGCGTTCGCGTTGGCCGGGTCGTTCGGGTCGTTCGCTAACCTCGTCATGAGTTGCGCCCTTCACATCACTGGGTTCACGCCCGCCCAGCGCCGACGTCGCTGCGATGCTCGTCCAGGACTCCTCGCAGGATCGCGATGGCGGACTCGAAGGTCTCCGGCAGCAGCGGCCCGAAGGAGAAGCGGAACCACTGCGCGTACGGTGAAACATAGCCCGGGTCCTTCTTGTGCGGTCGTGCCATGTCGCAGTCGATGCCTTCGAGGATGGCGGCGCCCTTGCGGAAGAGGCGGCGATTGAGCTCGGCCGCGTTCAGCCCTTCGGGCAGCTCGAGCCAGTGGTAGAAGCCACCATCGCCCGTGTGCACGGAGAGGCCCATGTTCGCGAAGGCCTCGCCGTAGCGCGCGCGCTGCATGCTGTAGTGCTTGTCGACCGCCTCGCGGGCCAGTGCGACGCGGCCCGGCTCGAGGAGCTCGACGGCGTAGAGCTGCGATGGATGGCTGACCCCGCCCATCCCGAAGCTCGAGAAGTTCGAGAGGACCTCGACGTTGTGCCGGCTCGCGATGATCCAACCGATGCGAATCCCAGCAGCCTGGGGCCCCTTGGTGCACGCCCCAGCTAGAAACACATTGCTGTTGTCGAGGTCCTTGACGTAGCGAATGCCGCTCACGCCCTTGGAGGGATGGAACATCTCGTAGGCCTCGTCGAGCAAGATGCCGCTCTTCGGCTGCTCGGCCATGGCGATCAGCTCTTCGAGTTCGGCTCCCGCCCGCGTGTGGCCAGTCGGGTTGCCCGGGTTCGAAATGACCGGCAGCAGGTGCGTCTTGTCGTTGAGGCCTGAGCGGTCGAAGTAGGCCGCGTTCGGCGGATGAAAGCCATTCTCCTTGGTGAAGGGCACGACCCGCCAGCTCGTATCCGTCTGGGTCATGATGTCGAGGTAGGCCGGCCACTCGACGTTGCCGATCCGAACCTCGACGTGGCACTTCAAGAAGGCGAGCACCGCATAGATCCCAGGGCGTCCACCCGCGAAGACCATGACGTTCTCCGGCGCGATACGCGAACCGTAGAAGTCGTTGTAGTGCTTGGCGATCGCGTCCCGCAGCAGCGGATGCCCCCAAGCCTTGGGATAGAAGCGGTCCTCAGCGCTCACCGCCACGCTGCTCGGCAGCGGCGGCCCACCTTGGAGCTGCGTCGTCAGCGGAAAGCCCTGCGACCACGGATGCGTCCCAGGCGTCCCCATGAAGTGCCCGAAGCTGTCCCTAAAGGCGTAAAGGGTCTCGTAGATGCCCATCGGCGGGCAATCGTCAGACAGGAAGGAGTCGCGCTGCATATGGCGGAAAAACCTAGCCGCTCGGGCCGGCGCCGCCAAAAGCGAACGCGCCGCAGTTCAGCGCGACCCGCGAACTCGGACTACGATCGCTCGAGCACGACGAGCAGATCGATCTCAACGAAGCCATCCTCTACGAAGTTCTTCGGCAACGCTACGAGCGCGGGGCCATGGCCATCACTTCGAACAGGGCTCTCGAGGAGTGGCGCGCTATCACTATCGGATGGCGGCAACTTCTGGCAGCCTATAGTCTCAGACGGAAGACGGAAACACCCAATCTCGAAGGACGCCGCAATGAAAACGCTCGCATGTTTCGCTATCGGAGCACTGGCTCTTGTAGCTGGTCGCATGACGCATTCCGCCGCTCAGACGCAACTGTTTCCTGGCTCGGCGATTAAGGTTGCCCCCGATCCATCGAATATCTGGAGCTTCCACCAGACCACTCAAACGACAAATGGCAAAGTTGTCATCCCTGTCGTCGTTGACTTTGATGCAAACAACAAGTCTGATTCAGAGTTGGTGGGTGCACGCATTCTCGTTTCGGAGGTTCAGCTTGTAACCAGCTTTGGTCGAGGGATTATGCGTGTCGTGGATTCTGGTGGTCCGAGGTGGGAGTTGCATACCGCGCCAAATCAGCAGAGCGTTGATCGGAGCTTCGCGACCCCTATTGCAATTCCAGTTGGCTCGAAATTCGAAGTTGAGGTGCTGTCAGACGCGCCAGTCGTCACCGTGAATCTTTCGGGACGACTTGTGACGCTCTAGCCTCCGTAGCTGGAGAGCCAACAACAGCCCTTCGATCGGTGGGAGTGTCTTGCGCAGCAGAAGGTGCTGGGAGACATCGCGCGATTAGGCAGCAAGCTCACGACAACGGCCTCGAATCGCGAATTCGGCGACTACGAGCTACTACAGCTGCTTCAGGAGCGCCAAATATGGTCGATCCCGGCCGGCCGGCACTATCGCGGTAGCTCGAAGGGCGGCACCATCCGATATGCGACGCTCTTCGTTTCCCCGCAGATGGATATCAGCCCCCCGCACTTGCCAGTTCTCGCGCCGGTGGCTGGCGTGCGTAGTGAATTGGTGCACGCTTGCGTGCAGGAACTCTCGACGCTCGTCACGCTGTCGGGGCTAGAGCCCAAGCCTTTTGCGGAACACCTGTTGGCGACACTAGTCATGCACCTGAACCACCGCTACGGCGATGGCCAGCGGCTCGGCAGGTGGTGCGAGCGGCATGCGCTTGCGGCTGACGCCGCGCAGCGATTGCAGTCGTTCGTATCAGCCCATCTCGAGAGCAAACTGAGTGTGTCCGCCATGGCGATCGCCGCCGGCGTGCCGTCCCATGCTCTGACGCGCGCCGTGCAGGACACGTTCGGCATGACCCCCTGGCAGTTCGTCATCTCCAACGACTTGCGCGCGCTCGCCAACTGCTGCGTACCGGCAAGGAAAAAGATCTGACCTCGATCGCACTGCGCTGTGGGTTTTCGAGCCACGCACACTTCACGAGGTGCGCGCGCCAGCATTGGGGCCTTCCACCGAGCAGCATCCGGCCCCGTTACGGCGAGGCGGGCCCATCGTGAAAGCTGGTCGGGGCGAGAGGATTCGAACCTCCGACCTCTTGCTCCCGAAGCAAGCGCGCTAGCCAAACTGCGCCACGCCCCGACCCTGGTGCTTGGCGGGCTTGCCACCAAGCGAGGCGAGAAGACTAGCCGCCGCGCGGGCCCAGGCAAGAGGGCAGCGGCGACTGCGCGACATTTCTGCTCGCCTCGCCGGCGGCCCGCTCCGAGGCTGGCTTCGCGGCCGGACCTCAGCCGGCGAAGAGCTCCGCTGTCACCGCGGTTGCGAAGCTACCGCGCGGCAGCGCGAAGCGCAGCTCGAGGGCTCCCGAACCCAGGTCGCGGACGCTGCATTCCTCGAGCGGCACGCGCAGGGCGCGGCGGCCTCCCTTCTGCCCCCAGGGGCGCTGGACGCCGAAGCTCTCGTGGTCGATGCCGAAGCTCGCGAGAACCTCGGCTTCGACTCGGGCGACATCGGCGGTGGGACGCAGGCAGTCGGGCCCTGGCAGCGGCCCGCTCGGCGAGATCTCGAAGCTCGCACAACGCTGTGCCGCGGCAGCGGCTTCGGCCTTGTCCTTTTCCTTGTCCGTGCCCTCGTCCTTGACGGCGAAGCAAGCCCCGTTGCGATGCAGAAACGCCACGTCGCCGACGACGATACTGTCGATCGAGGCAACGCTCTCGAGGCGCTGCTCGAGGACGGCATTGAAGACCATCGACTGCAGCGACGAAACACAGAGCGATAGAAAGCGCGCCGGCAGCGTGCGCAGTCCCGCCCGCGCGTCGCCGCGCTCGATCCACTGCGCGAGGGCGCGACGCAGCATGCCGTCGCGCGCGCCATCGAGCATGGCCTCAGGCGTCGTAGTCGCGTCCGCGCGCGCGAAGCAGCGCAAGAAGCCCTCGGCATCGTCACGCAGCAAGGCCCTGCCGAGCTCCGGCGTCACCTGGTCTCGGCCGAAGCGCTGCGGGCCGAAGGCGTTCGGCACGCCACGGCGTTGCAAGACCTCGAGCTTCGCTTGGCAGCGCTCGAGGTCGCCGTCCTCGCAGTTGCGCAGCACGAGGATGAAGCGATTGCCGCGCAGGTGGCCGAGCTTGAGCTTGTTCTTGTGGGCGACGACGCGCCGGACTTCGACGCCGTCGACGTCGAGCGCGCGCACTTCGTCCTCGGTCGCGAACTCGAGACTGAGCCACTGCCGCGTGATCGCGTGCTTGTCCTTGAGGCCCGCGTAGCCGATGTCGCTCTCCTTGCGCCGCAATTGCCGCGCGATCTGGCGCACGACGTCGAGCGTCGTACGGCCGCGCTTCTCGATCTCGAAGAAGCGATGCGTTCCCTCGCCGCTCAGCTCGTAGGCGAGGACCTCTTCGACGAGGAAGTCTTCGGGCACGAAGCTGGCGAGCTCCTCGGCGCCTTCGCGCGCTTCGCGATCGCCGTCGTCGCGCAATGTGCCGCGCAGCGGCGGCAAGTCCGAGGTCAGCGCCATGCAGCGGCCTCACCCTTGGCGCCTGGCCCCTCGACGGTCCGCGAAGCCGCGACGTAGCGATCGTGGCAACGCCAGCACGCGGCCTCGAGCTCGGCGAAGATGCGCCGCGCCTCACTCCGCCGGTCTTCCTGCGCGAGTTTTTGCGAAGCCGACAGCGCCTGGCCGAGGATGCCCTGCCAACTGTCCTCGTGACTCGCCTCACGCGTCTCCCGCGCGCCGAGCACGCTGCCGATGTGCGCGGCGCCTTCTTGCCAAGCGCGGACGTTTTGACTCGCGAGTGCAGTCTTCGCGCGCTCGGTGCTCGCGAGCGCGCTCTGCATGAGGACGCGCACGCCCGCATCGCCGCCACAGGAAGCGCCGCACAATGCACCACAGAGAGCAAAGCGCAGCATGCCTACGAAGACAGAGCATCGCCAGACGCCGAGCGGCGACGCGACTCTCTGCACCGGCCCCCCCCAGCTCGAAGGACCACCCGTTCCCATGCAGGCGACGCTAGCGAAGCGCAGCAGCAGCGTCGAGCGCGCGCGCACGTTTCTTTCGTCGGCCTAGAAGGCCACGCTGCTATCCTCCGCCCCGATGAGGAGAGCGGCAGCGTGAGCCCCCTACCGACCGTCAAGCTGCGGGTGCGCGTCACGGGGCGACATCCGCGCTTCTTCAAGAAGCAGGTCCAGAAGCCCGAGGTCTCGATCGCGCCCGGGTCGCTGGTCTTCGTCCTCGACAAGCTCGGCCGCTCGGTCGGCACCGGCTTCTACAACCCGCGCTCGACCATCACGGTCCGCATGCTGACGCGCGGGAAGGCGCCGTTCGCGCGCAGCGACATCGTCGGCCTCGTGCGTGAGGCCATCGACTTCCGCGAACGTAGCCCCGGCTTCGGCCTCGGACTCGGCAAGGACGAGACCGCCTACCGCCTCGTCCACGCCGAAGGTGACGGCTTGCCGGGCCTCATCGTCGACCGCCTCGGGGATTGCTTGGTCGCGCAGGTCTTTGCGCTCGGCATCGTGCCGTCGCTCGAAGACATCGGTCACTTCTTGCTCGGCCGCTACAAAGGCGCGCGCCTCGTGCTGCGTGTCGATGCCGATGCACGGCGCCTCGAGGGTATCCGCGAGAGCGAGACCGGCCGCGTCGCTGGCGGCGAACTCGTCGAGGACGGGCTGCGCTACATCTACACGCCGGGCGAAGGGCACAAGACCGGCTTCTTTTGTGACCAGCGCGAGAACCGCAAGCGCTTGCGTGCGCTCGTGCGCGGGCGGCGGGTCCTCGACCTCTGCTGCAATGGCGGCGGCTTTGCGATGCAGGCCCTACGCGGCGGCGCGAAGCGCGTGCTCGCCGTCGACCTCGACGAAGAGGTCACAGCGCTCGCGCAGCAGAACCTCGCGCTCAACGAGCTGCGCGCGACGGTCGAACACGCCGACGCCTTCGACGTCCTGCGCGACCAGGGCAAGGACTTCGACGCCATCGTCCTCGACCCGCCGAAGTGGATCCACGGCGAGAGCGACTACGAAACGGGCGCCCAGCGCTACCTCGCTCCGAACCGCCTCGCCTTCGAAGCCCTGCCGAAGGGCGGCCTCCTGCTCACGTGCTCGTGCTCGGGTTCGCTGTCCGAAGAACGCTTCTTGGCCATCCTGCGTGACGCCGCGGCGCGCGCCGACAAGGACGTGCGCATCTTGGAAGTGCGGGGCGCAGGCCCCGACCACCCGGTCGCCCTCGAGTGCCCGGAGACGCGCTACTTGAAGGCAGTCTTTTGCATGGTGCGCGCTTGAAGCCCTTTACCTTGTTCGCGTCCTGCCTGCCTGGCCTCGAAGGCCTGCTCGACCAAGAGCTCGAAGAGCTCGGCGTCGGTGCGCGCGAAGTCCTTCCGGGCGGCGTCGAGTTCCGCGGCCACGCGCGCGCAGCGCTGCGCGTCGCGGTCGGCAGCGGCATCGCGACGCGCGTGCTGCTGCGCTTCGAGCGCTTCCGCGCGACGCGCTTCGAGACGCTGCGCCGACGCACGAGCGAAATCGAGTGGGAGCACTTCTTGCGCGACGACGAGGTCTTCGATGTGCGAGCCGACGTCGCGCACTGCCGCCTCTGGCACAAGGGGGCCGTCGAAGAGCGCATCGCGCTGGGTATCCTTGACCGACTTGGGCTCGACCGACTTGCGATCGCCGCGAAGCTCAGCGAACGCAATCGTGACGACGAAGGCGCAGGCAGCAACGAGCACGGCGACGAAGACGACGAAGAGACCTTGCCGGTCGTACGCGTGCGGGCTTCGGGGGATCGCTTCGGCCTTGCCCTCGACCTCAGCGGCGCGCCCCTCTGGCGTCGCGGCTATCGTCAAGAGACCGCGAAGGCGCCACTGCGCGAAGACCTGGCCCACGCCCTCGTGCGCGTGGCGCTCGCCGGCGGCCCGCAGACGCAAGGTCCTGTGCAAGGCGCTCTGCAGGCAACCGCGCAAACAACTGCGCAGTCAATCGTGATCGGCGATCCCTTCTGCGGCAGCGGCACGATCGGCATCGAAGCAGCAGGCATCGCGGCGGCGCTTCCGCCGGGGCGCGCACGGCGCTTCGCGCTCGAACGCACGGTCCTCGACGCGCACTGCGACATCGCTCGCGCGATCGAAGAAATCGCGGCGCGCCGGCAGCCCTTCGAGGCGCGCATCCTCATGAGCGACCGCGACGCGGGCGCCATCGAAGCGACGCGCCACAACGCAGCGCGCGCTGGCGTGCTGGACCGCATCGAGGTCGCGTGTTGCGCGGTCAGCGATGCGCCGCTCTTCGCCGATGAGGGCACGACCGTGATCGCGACCAACCCACCCTATGGGGATCGCGTCGGCGGTGAAGACCTGCGGGGGCTTTACCAACGCTTCGGCAGCCTCGTGTGTGGCCGCACGGCCCCGACGAGCGTCGCCCTCGTCACCGCCGATGCCCGCCTCGCGCGCACGATGGGGCTCGCCCTCGAGAGCGTGGTCGCGACCGAACATGGTGGGAAGCGCGTGCGCTTCCTCCGCGGCGTTACGCCCGAGCCCGCCTGAGGCTAAGGGACGCGGACCATCCAAAGGAAACCATGAAGCATTCCCTGATCAGCGCAATCGCGCTCTGCAATCTCTGCCTGCACGTGCAGGCCCAAGCCCTCGAAGAGTGGGTCGCGCCCTTGGGCGACAGCGTCCTCTCGACGAGCTTCCAGTCGCTGCGCGCCAAGTCGGGCCGCACGGTGAACGTGGCGGGCGGCGTCTTCGTCTTCAAGAACGTGACCATCCCGAGCGGGGCAACGGTCAAAGGCGTCGGGCCGAACCCGATGATCTGGGTCGTCACCGGCGACCTCATCGTCGACGGTGAGCTCGATGTCGACGGCTCTGACGCAAGGCACGTCGAGACGCTCAACGCCGGCAACTTTCCAGCGCCTGGCGGCATGGGCGGCGCCGCAGGCGGACGCGGCGGCGCGGGCTCGCCTTCGACGACCACGAGTAGCCCGAGCGGGCAAGTGGGCTTCGGCCCCTACGACTTCCCCGGCTTTGGTGGACGCGGCGGAGGGCTCTCCATCGCTGCGACCCTGCCCGCGCACGTCGGCTCGGGCGGTGGCGGAGGCGTCTTCACGACTGTCGGGGACGCCTCACCGCGCAGCCTCTTCATCCCGCAAACGAGCGGCACTGGCGGTGACGGCCTCGACAGCGTCGGACGCCTTCTTGGCGGCAGCGCCGGAAGCGCGATCTTCGTCGACCGCGACGACGAGAACGACTTCTGGGGAGTCGGCTTCGACGTCGCCCGCAGTCGCTTCGTCGTCGGGGAACTGCCCTTGCTCGTAGGCGGCTCGGGCGGCGGCGGCGGCGGCGACCGTTCCATGCCGAATTCGGTCTTCACGATGGACGCACGCGGCGCAGGAGGTGGCGGTGGCGGCGGCTGCCTCATCCTCTATGCCGAAGGCCGGGTCATCGTGCGCGGCAAGGTGCACGCCGACGGCGGTTCAGGCGGCGGCGGTGAAGAAGCAGGTTCGTGTCGCAAGGGCGGCGGAGGCGGCGGAGGCTCAGGCGGCATGCTCGTCCTCGCGGCCCACGGTGGCATCGAGGTCCATGTCAAAGGCGAGACCTACGAAAAGGGCGACTACGACTATGCGCTCAGCGCCGACGGCGGCATCGGGCGCAACTCGAGCTTCAACGCAACTGGCTTCGAGTCCAAGTACCTAGCCACCACCCCGCGACCCAACGCCGGCGGCTGGGGCGGCCTCGGCCTCCTGCAACTGATCGCGCCGACGGGTAACAACAGCGACGGCACCAACACCCGCCTCGACGACGGCATCACTCTCGTGCGCAACAACGTGACACTGAGCGGTGCCGAGAAGCAGCGCTACCTCGCCTGGAAGGGCTGGAAGAACGCTAGCGGCGTGCGCGTCGACGACAGCGGTTCACCGATCCCCGCCACGCGCGGCGGCGATTTCCGGCCACAGCCGCTTCTCTTGCCGCTGCGCTGAGGCGCGAGCCGCGTGCGTGGCTACAGATCTCCAATCTGCGCCGCGCGACCGTTGCTGAGCGTCGCGCCGAAGCTGTTAGCGCCGCTGTCGAACACGAAGGCTTGGCTATAAAACTGCGAGCCAACGAGGGACGCCATGTTTGGAAGCGGCAGCGTCCAGTCGGCAAACCCCGAGACAATAGGCGCCGGCAAAACGAGGTCAGGCCCCGTCGCGAGTTCACAGCCAGTCATGCCGATCGCGTCGAGCTTGAGCGGCAGTGGCACGCTTCCCCACGACGTCCTCGACGCACCGATGAAGAGCGCAGCCGCGCCGCTCGGCGGCAGCGAAGTCGCCCGCATCCCGAAAGGCACGTTGACCCACGGCCCGCTCGCCGTCGCAGCGAGCATCGGCATGCCGCCGCTGCCGCGGCAAGAGGGCCCGTAGCTCACATACTGAGCAGTGTTCGATGCCGTGTAGGTCCAGGTGTCATTCGGACGGCTTGCGCTCACACGGTCGTAGCCACCAAAGAGCACGGTGCTGTTGCCGCGTTGCAGGTAGGTGATCGCGTGGAGGAAGCGCACGCTCGGCTTCGCGATAGCCTTGCGCTCGATCCAGAAGTCCCCGTCCCACTCCCAGGTGTCGTTGAGACTCGGGTTACCGTTGCCGCCGGCCCCGCCACCAAAGAGGACCGTGCGGCCGCGCGCGACGTCGAAGGCCAAGAACGTGCCGCCACGTCGCGCCGCCGGACTCAGCGGCGGTTTGCGCTGGGTCCAGGTCGTGCCGTCGTACTCCCAGGTCTCGTCGCTGTCCGAACTGAGCGTCGCAGTCCCACCGAAGAGCACACACACGTTGCGCGCACTGTCATAGACCATGGCTCCGCAGCAGCGTGGTGATGGGGCGACGCTCGTCGACACCTGAGTCCAGTTCGTGCCATCCCACTCCCAGGTGTCCCCAAGCAGGCCCGTATTCGGGCTGTAACCGCCGAAGAGCACGATGCGTGCGCGCCGCGCATCGTAGGCCATGTAGGAACAACAGCGGACGCCCGGGCTCGACGCCGGAAAGCGCTGCGTCCAAGTCGTGCCGTCATACTGCCACGTGTCCCCTTCGTAGGCGCCACCGTAGAGCAGCGTGACGCCGCGCACCAAGTCGTAGGCCATCGCAAACTGCTGGCGGGGCGACGGACTCGTAGCTGGAGAGCGCTGCGACCACGTCGTGCCGTTCCACTCCCAAGTATCGTTCAGGAGTGCTCCGCTGAGCCCACCGAACATGACGGCGACGCCACGCCGAATGTCGGTCGTCATGCCGTGACCTTGGCGGCCGGGCGGGCTCGCACTTGGAGTCAACTGCGTCCATTGACCCTGCGCTTGAAGCACGGACGCGACGACGGGGACAACGAAAGCTGAGAAGATCGTGACTAAGCGCATTCCGGATAGCCTCCATGCTAGGTGACGCATTGTAGGCACAGCCCATCCCGCGTGTGCTACCTCGCCTTCTCCTGCCGCACCACAATCGGAACAAAGCCGACCTCCTTGCCCTTCGGCGGCGTCACGAACAGCGCCGGGTCGAAGCTCACGAGGACGACCTGCAACTCGTCGCTCGCGGGGCCGGGCTTCGCCCAGACGCCGCTACTGGGTGACTCGCGCTTCGCCTCGGCGTCTGCCGGCACGGGCTCGGTGAACGGCAGCGCCATGTAGCTGTAGCCGAGAAAGCGGCCACGCGGGTTGCCCTCGAAAGGCAGCGCGTCCGGCGGAATCAAAAATGCGGTTGGACAACTGCGCCAGACCGCCGAGTAGAAGCCCATGCCGTAGGCAAACTCCTGCTTGTCCGGCGGCGGCGAAGCAGAGAAGCCGATGTAGCCGTGCAGGCCCTGGGCGGGCAGGGAAAGCGAGAGCAAGAGCAAGAACGCGACGGTCAGCGAGTGCATAGTGACATTGTTAGTGGAGTGAAGCAGATAACTTGGACGTGATTCGGGCAACGCAGCTGCAACTCGATGCTGCGCCGCCCGGCAACGACCAAAGCCCCGCCTCAGCGCGGTCGCGCAGCGCGCCAGCGATGCGCGCGCAGGAGCCAGCACGGTAAGGCGAGCAAGAGCGAAGTCAGCGTCACGATGATCGTGAGCGCCGGCGCGGGTGGCCAATCGACTCCTTCCATACAAGCGAAGAGCAGCGCCAGCTGCGCGCCCACGACGCTCGCGCCGACCGACAGCGGTAGGTAGGCAGCGAGCGAGGGCGTCGCCGCACGCATGACGATGGGCGGCACGAGGGCGAGCACGAGGACGACGCTGGCGTCGACGATCGGTACGACAATGGCCGCGTAGAGGCCAAAGACGAGCAGCGTCGCGAGCCGCTGCGTTCCGGGCCGTACACCGAGGAGCCTGGCTTGGTCGGGATCGAAGGCGGCGATCAAGTTGCGGCGCCGCACGGCCACAACGAACGACAAGGCCAGCGCCGACACGATGGCGACCGTGTTGCGCCGCGCGCCGTCGACCGTCAAGAGCCGCCCGCGCTGCGTGAGGTCCTCGAAGACTTCGTTGTAAGGACTGTGCAGGAAGAACACGTCGCGCAGCGCGATCGCGACGAGGAAGGCGATGGCAGCACGGCTGCCAAGGTCGCGCGCCGAGCCCGCGAAGAGCAGCAGCATGCCGAGCCCCACCGCCGCGATCGAAGCGACTGTCTGTAGGAAGGCGCTCGGCTCGGGGAGAACACCGTCGGAGAAGGTCGCGACGAAGACCGGAAAGACCCAGAAAATGGCGGCCTGGCCGCAGGCGGCGAACTGGGGCACGGCGAGAGCGAGGAGCGGCACGCGGCGCACGACGAGCAAGGCGCCGAGCAGCGGCGCCGTGATCGCAATACAGACCAAGGCGATGTAGCCGTCGAGGAAGAAGTCACGCACGAGGGCCACGGCCGCCGCGACCATGTCGAAGAGCGACTTCGCTTCGTCCAACATGGACAGGCTTAGCACGATCCTGCCCGCTGCAGGTGCAGGCCCGCTCCTTCGATGACCCAGGTCCGATCGGCGACGCGCGCCAAGGCGTGCTGTTCGTGCGTCACGAGCAGGACCGTGCGACCCTCGCGCGTGAGATCGCGCAAGGCCGCGTAAACCGCTTCGCTCGCCTCCGCGTCGACGCCGCTCGTTGCCTCGTCCAAGACGACGAGGTTTGCATCGGCGCAGAAAGCGCGTGCGATCAACACGCGTTGTTGCTGGCCGCCCGAGAGCAGCGCGAAGGCCCGGCGCCCCTCGGCGAGGAGCCCGACGCCGTCGAGGGCTGCGCGCGCTCGCGCTCGACGCTCGGCCCGCCGCTCCCCCACAGGTCGTCCCATCTCGACGACCTCGAGGGCCGTCACGGGCATGCTCGCATCCAAGTTCACGACTTGCGGTACGTAGCTCACGCGTGCCTCGTGCCCGAGCTGCACGCGACCAGCGAGCGGTCGCTGGAGGCCGATGGCCGTGCGCACGAGCGTCGACTTGCCCGAGCCGTTGGGCCCGACAATGGCGTGCACGTGGCCAGGCTCGAAGTCGCAGTCGAGCGGCCCCACGAGCACCCGCGTGCCATGACCGACGACGAGGCCCTCGAAGCGCAGAACGCTCGCGCTCTGCACGGCCCTCATGGCTTGGCGCTCACAGTTTGGCATCCGTTGCTGCGGCTCACGTGCCGCGCCGGCCCGCGTCGGGCTCGGCACCGGGCTTGGCACCGGGCTCAACCCCTCGCTCGCCACCGCGACGCGCCTCGGGCGTGAGCGCGCGTGCGAAGGTCGCCACCGTCGCGTCCATGAACTCGAACCAACCCTTGTCCGACGTCGTGCTGCCGAGCTGCAAGACCCGGGCTTCGGCGCCGCACGCGCGCGCGACGCGCTCGGCGAGCTCCGCGAAGCGCGGTCGCGCGACGACGAGGCCGACGTGCTCGCGCTTGGCCACTTCGATGACCTCGGCGAGGTAGCTCGCAGAAGGCGGCAACCCAGGCCGCGCTTCGAGGGCAGCCACGATGCGCAGGTCGAAGGCGTCGGCGAAGTAGACCCAGCTCATGTGGTTCTCGATGAAGCCACGGCCGCGACACGGCTCGAGCAACTTGCGCCAACGCGCGACGTGGTCGTCGACGTCCTCGAGGAAGCGCTCGAACCCCTGTTCGAAGGCCTTGCGATGCTGCGGGTCGACGCGCACGAGGCAGTCGCGCACGTTGCGCGCAGCGATGCGCATGCACCGCGGGTCCAAGTTGTAGTGCGGGTTGCCGCGCGGGTGCAGGTCGGGCCCCGCTTCGCGCGTCACGCGTGCCGGCACTTGCATGGGCGTGATGCCAAGCGAAGCATCGCAGAAGCCCGCCCCACCGAAGCGCACGGCGCGGTTCTTCGCCTTGTCGAGCAGGGCCGGCACCCACGCATGCTCGGCATCGAGACCTTGCTGCACGAAGACGTCAGCGCGATGCACCTTGACGAGGAAGGACGGCCGCACGGTCACGAGATGGAGGTCCTCGTTCCCAGTCGTCAGCGGGTGGACGCGGACGTGCTCACCGCCGATGCGCCGAGTGAGGTCGGCGAGGTCGGGCGTCGTCGTGACGACGTCGACCTGCGCCCGCAACGAAAACGGCAACGCAGCCATCGCGAGAGCGAGCCCAGCGAGGCCGCGCAAGAGTCGCTTACCAATAAATGCCATGACCATGCGTCCCCAAAATGACCGTCCACTGTAGCGACACACCAAAGCTGTCCTGGCCCGGATCTTCGAAGCGCCGTGCCTCGAGCCGCAAGCGTTGGAACTCGTCGATGCGCCAAGTCGCGAAGGCGCCGTAGTCCGACGAGCGCTCGGACGCGTCTTCGGCGTGCTCGAAGCGGCCGCCCGACGCGCCGAGCGACCACTGCCGTGCGACGAAGGCCTCCGCATAGGCATAGAAGCCGAAGGCGTCGACATCGCGCCGCACGATGCCATCATCCGAAAGTTCGCGCGACGACCAGAGCGCCTCGGCAACGGTCACGAAGCCCGTGCCGCTCGCTTCATCGTAGTCGCGGTAGGTCGCGTCGACGCCCGCGATGCGCGTCTCGAAGGTCGCCTTGAACGGCGTCATCAGCGCATCCTCGAAGAAGCGCACGACCTTCGGCGCGTAGGCGACGCTCCCGCCGACCTGCAGCGTCGACGTCGGCCCCGTCTCGAAGACCGCGGTCGCACGACCGTGGAAGCCGAAGTTCTCGAAGCGACGCTTGCCGAAGGGCTCTACGCCCTCCTCTTCGTGCCCATGGTCATGGCCCGCGGCGGGGCCGAAGATCGTGTGCGAGTCACTGTCGAGGCTGTTCGCGATCCCGAGTGACCAGCGCAGCGTGCTCGTGTCGGAGAGCCCGAGCCAATGGTGCAACTCGACGCCAGTCCCGCGCACGCTGCCGCCCAAGTACTCTTGCAAGACCTGCGGCTTGTCGAGCATGGGCAGGTCATGGTCGTGCAGCGCCGACAGCTTGCCGAAGTCGCGATTGAAGCGTCCGGCCTTGAGCTCGAAGGTGTCGGGCAGCGCGTTGTCCAAGAACACGTAGGCCTCCTCGATCTCGACGCCGATGTCCTCGTCGAAGTGCAGGTAGACCTGGTACGAGGAGTAGGGGTCGACGCGCCCGACGAAGCCGAGCTCGAGGTCGCGCAGGGTGAAGCGATTGAGGCGTTCGAAGCTGTCCTTCTGGTCCGAGCCCGCGACGACGAAGTCTCCGATCAAACTGATCGCGGGATTGAAGATGTTGTCGAAGATCGTGGTCTGACCGCCGACGGCGAGGCCGCGTCGATTGCCTTGCAGCGGCGAGCCGGGGAGCGCTACGCCGGGAAAAGTCGAGCCCGGCAGCGCGATGCCAGGCGCGCCTTGGCCCTGGCCTGCGCCTTGGCTCGGACTCGTGTTCTGATTCCGGTTGTTCTGACTGTTCTGACTGTTCTGACTGTTCTGACTCTCCTGCTCGCGACGCACGGCTCGCAGCTCCTCGCGCAGGAGGTCGAGGTCGCGGCGGTAGCGCTCGAGAGTCGCTTCGACGTTGGGGTCGCCGCGGCCGTCCGGACGCAGGGCTCCGTCCTGGGCCGGCAGCGAAGAAGAAGCGCCGAAGACACCGACGCCCAGCAACGCCAGCAAAGTGAACCACGAAGACCAAGACGTCGTCATGCCTGCCATTCAAGCAACTGACAATGCAGTGTCAACAAATCCTTGTGCCGCGAGCGGCCTCGACGCGGCACAATCGACCACCGATGAGCCCCGTCGCCAAGACCGTCGCCCTTCTCCTCGCCTCGAACGTCTTCATGACCTTCGCCTGGTACGCCCACCTCAAGAACCTCTCGGATCGCCCCTGGATCGTCGCCGCCCTCGTGAGCTGGGGCATCGCCCTCTTCGAGTACCTCCTCCAGGTCCCAGCCAATCGCATCGGGCACACGGCCCTCGACCTCGGCCAGCTCAAGATCCTGCAAGAGGTCATCACCCTCGCGGTCTTCGTCCCCTTCGCGGTCTTCTATATGAAAGAGCCGCTGCGGCTCGACTTCGTCTGGGCAGCGCTCTGCATCTGCCTCGCGGTCTACTTCATCTTCCGGGGCAGCGCCGCAGCAGGTAGCCGATGATCTTGACAATCACGACGACAAGGTCGCCCGCAACCGATCTCGGCTTCCTGCTGCACAAGCATCCAGATCGCGTACAAACCTTCGACTTGCCTTTCGGCCAGGCGCATGTCTTCTACCCCGAAACGTCCGAGCATCGCTGTACGATCGCGCTTCTAGTCGATGTGGATCCAATCCTCTTGGTCCGCAAGCATAGCGGCAAGCCTGATGCCGCTGGACCGTTGGCGCAGTACGTCAACGATCGCCCCTATGCCGCGTCGTCGTTCTCGAGCGTTGCATTGTCGCGCGTCTTCGGGACCGCCATGTCGGGCGCGTGCAAGGCAAAGCCCGACCTAGTGTCGGAGGCAATGCCCTTCGAGGTCATGATCGCCGTCCTTCCTGCTCGCGGGGGTCCAAAGGTCTTGCAGCGACTCTTCGAACCGCTCGGCTACGAGATTGAGGCAACGCGGCACCCCTTGGATGCCGTGCATCCCGAATGGGGTGACAGTGCCTACTACACGGTCTGCATGAGGACGTGTACTACGCTGAAAACCCTTCTCTCGCACCTCTACGTGCTCATTCCGGTCTTGGACGATGCCAAACACTATTTCATTGGCGACGACGAAGTCGAGAAGCTGCTTCGCCATGGCAGTTCATGGTTGGCGACACATCCGGCTCGCGACGAGATCGCGCTCCGCTATCTGCGGCGTCAGAGAGGCCTCGCGCGAATTGCATTGGAGCGCTTGGTCGCAGAGGACGCACCCGACGATGCGGACGACTCCGTAGCGGCGAAGCGTGATTCCGAAGAAGAAGCCCTCGAGCGACCGCTCCGACTGAATGACCTTCGCATGCGAGTCGTGGCTTCGAAGCTGCAGGAAGTCGGCGCGACGCGTGTACTCGACTTGGGCTGTGGAGAAGGCCGTCTTCTCCAGGAGCTCCTGCGCAAGAAGCAGTTCGCGCGCATCGTTGGCATGGATGCAGCGCTCCGAAGTCTCGACCGAGCGCAAGAGCGACTCCACATGGAGGACATGGCCCCCAAGATGCGCGAGCGGATTGAACTGTTACATGGTTCGCTCATGTATCGCGATCGTCGCCTCGAAGGCTTCGATGCAGCAGCCCTCGTAGAGGTGATCGAGCACGTCGATACGTCGAGGCTAGATGTCCTCGAGCACGCTGTATTTACGTGTGCTGCACCGAAGTTCGTCCTCGTGACGACGCCGAATCGTGAATACAATGTCCGCTTCGCGTCCCTGCCAGCCGGGAAACTGCGGCATTCGGACCATCGCTTCGAGTGGACGCGCTCGGAGTTCGCGCTCTGGGCATCGGGCGTCGCCGATCGCAACGGCTACACGGTCGCCTTCGAAGGGATCGGTGAAATCGACGACGAAGTCGGTACCCCCACCCAGATGGCCGTTTTCACCAAAAGTGGTCTTCATCGCGATGGAAATTAAGATCCCCGACTTTTCACTCGTTGCAATGGTCGGGGTTTCCGGATCCGGCAAGTCGACGTTTGCAAGCAGGCACTTCGCGGCCACCGAAGTCTTGTCGTCGGATGCCTTCCGTGCCCTCGTTTCCGACGATGCGAACTCGCAAAGCGCGACGCCAGATGCCTTCGATGCGTTGTACCACGTTGCCGGCATACGGCTGCGCAATCGACGCTTGACGGTCATAGACGCGACGAACACCCAGAAGGAAGCTCGAAGCGCCCTGTTAGACCTCGCGAGCCGCTATCACGTCCTTCCAGTCGCCATCGTGCTCGCGCTGCCGACCAAGGTGTGCATCGAACGCAATCGCACTCGCGAAGGACGCGGCTTCTCCCAGCATGTGATTCCACAACAAGCCAGCCAGCTCCGACGCTCCTTGCGTGGCCTGCGACGCGAGGGGTTTCGACATGTGTATGTTCTCGAGACGCCAGAGGAAGTCGAGGGCGTCGTCGTCCAACGTGTCCCGCTCTGGACCGACAAGCGGTCTTTGCAGGGCCCCTTCGACATCATCGGCGACATCCATGGCTGCTTCGATGAGTTGCAAGCATTGCTCAAAGAGCTCGGCTACGGAATCGAAAGGACCACGACCGAGGGTCGTGACCACTTCCATGTCACGCCGCCCGACGGACGATCCGTGGTGTTTCTCGGAGATCTCGTCGACCGCGGCCCGCGCGTCGCTGACGTGCTGCGCCTCGTCATGGACATGGTCGGGGCTGGAACCGCGATCTGCGTTCCTGGCAATCACGAGATCAAGCTCGCTCGCAAGCTGCATGGCAAAGACGTGCGCATAGCGCACGGACTCGCCGAGACGCTCGAACAACTCGAACTAGTCCCGGGTTTGGCAGAGGAAGCCAGAGCCTTCATCGACAAACTAGTTTCGCACTACGTGCTCGATGATGGCCGATTGGTCGTCGCCCATGCTGGAATGACAGAAGAACTGCAGGGACGTGCATCGGGGGTCGTGCGCTCCTTCGCGCTCTATGGCGACACAACGGGCGAGATCGATGATTACGGTCTGCCGGTGCGGCACGAGTGGGCACGAGAGTACCGCGGCAGCGCGATGGTCGTTTACGGCCACACACCTGTCGTGGAGGCAGAGTGGCTCAACCGCACCATTTGCATCGATACGGGCTGCGTCTTCGGTGGCAAGCTCACGGCTCTTCGTTATCCCGAGCAGGAACTCGTCTCAGTGCCAGCAAAGGCTGTGTACTGCGAGCCCGTACGACCGCTCGATTCGGGAGGCGAGCGTGAGCACTCGGGCCTTACCGCGCAGCAAGATCATGACGACCTCCTCGATATCGAAGACGTCTTTGGCAAGCGCATCATCAGCACACGCCTGCGTCCGAACATTACGATCCGGGAAGAGAACACCGCGGCCGCCCTCGAAGTCATGAGTCGCTTCGCGATCGATCCGCGCTGGCTGGTCTACTTGCCACCGACGATGTCGCCGAGCGAGACGTCGAAGCGAGAGGCCTACCTCGAGTATCCAACTGAGGCCTTTGACTACTATCGCCGCGAAGGCGTGAGCCAGGTCATGTGCGAAGAAAAGCACATGGGCTCTCGCGTCGTCGTCATCCTCTGTCGCGACGAGGGAGTGGCCGCACGACGCTTCGGACTTCGTCAGAGCGGCATTGGCGCTTGCTACACACGCACAGGTCGCGCGTTCTTCAACGACGATGCTCTCGAGCGGGCATTCTTGGATCACCTTCGTGGTGTCGTTTCGGCGGCGGGGCTTTGGGCCGAGCTGGATTCGGACTGGCTCTGCCTCGACGCCGAACTCATGCCTTGGTCAGCCAAGGCGCGCGCACTCCTGCAGACGCAGTATGCACCAGCGGGCGCCGCCGGTCGTGGCGCACTCGAAGCGGCGGTGTCGCTGCTCACCCAAGCGAGCGCTTTCAATGACAATGTCGCACCCTTGCTCGACGCAACGACACGTCGCCTTGGCATGATCGATGACTATATCTCCGCGTATCGCGAATACTGCTGGCCCGTCGCGTCGCTGTCGGACTACAAGTTTGCACCTTTTCATCTCTTGGCTTCTGAGGGAAAGGTTCACACCGATCGTGACCATGTTTGGCACATGGAGACGCTCGCTCGCTTGGCTGCAGCGGACGATGGGCTTGTCGTGGAGACACCCTTTCGCCTCGTTGATCTCGATAACGTCGACGCAGCTACCGAGTGGTGGGAAGAACTCACCGAGGCTGGCGGTGAAGGCATGGTCGTCAAACCTCTTGACTTCGTTGCGCAGGGACGTCGCGGACTAGCGCAGCCAGCTCTGAAGTGCCGAGGTCCGGAATACCTCCGGATCATCTACGGCCCCGAGTATAGAACTCCTGATAATCTGCAGAGACTCAAGACGCGCGCTGTGGCGCGCAAGCGATCGCTCGCGCTGCGAGAGTTCGCCCTCGGTATCGAAGCGCTCGAACGCTTCGTGCGCCATGAACCGCTGCGACGTGTCCATGAGTGCGTGTTCGGCGTTCTTGCACTGGAGAGCGAGCCCGTGGATCCACGGTTGTGATAGCACGTCGACTCCCACGGGTGCGGCGCGCTTCCTACGCATGTAGCCACTCGAGGGCTGAATTTACCCGGCTACCATGCGAGCGTACTACCTGGCGCGCCAATCACACGCTGGGCACTTCCTATCTGTTCGACGAGTTCCTAACTGCATGCACGCCGTCTTAGACAAATCGATAGCCGCAATCGCCGCTGCCACGTGCGCTGTCGGTGTCAATGCAACTCTCGCCGCCCAAGGCCCACACCGAGCAACCTCCGAGCGCCGTGCCGAAGATCGCCGCGCCGAAGATCGCCGCGCCGAAGATCGCCACATCGACGAGGTCCTCGCGCGTTGGCGCGAGCTCGGTCGCGTCGAGGCCCCCGCCGTCCAGTGGCACGAGGACGGCAGCGTGAGCCTGCGGCGGCGCCGTGGCGCGGTCGTCGAAGTCGTGCGCTGCGACACCGATCACAAGCTCCACGTCGAAGCCGCGGGCAAGAACCAAGCGCGCCCTACGCGGGCGCAGCGCCCACAGCGCGCTTCCCAGCAGACAGCGCAAAGGCGCGGAGCTGCGCGCGGCAAGGTCTTCGTTCGCGACCACAACGTTTGGCTGCGCGGCTCGGGCGACGAGCGCGCCCTCAGCAGCGACGGCACGGCCGAAGACCCCTACCACGATCGCGTCCATGTCGCACCCGATGGCAAGACCGCCCTCGTCTTCCGTGGGCCACGTCGCGAAGAGCACTTAATCCACGTCGTCGAGTCAGCGCCGCGCGGCACCGTGCAGCCCAAGCTCCATTCCTTCCAATACACGAAGCCAGGCGACCGCATCGACGAAGTGCGGCCCGTGCTCTTCGACCTCGAAGCCGCGCGCCCCATCGAGGTCGAGCGCGAGCCCTTTGCAAAGGCCTGGTCGATCACGCGCCCGCATTGGTCGGCGGACGGTCGCGAGCTCTTCTGCCTCTTCAATGAACGCGGACACCAGCGCCTCGCGGTCTACGCCATCGACCGCGCGAGCGGCAAGGTGCGGACGCTCGTCGATGAGCGCAGCGCGACCTTCATCGACTATTCGCAGAAGACCGAGCTGCGCTGGCTCGCCAACGGACAGCGCTTCTTGTGGATGAGCGAGCGCGACGGGTGGAACCACCTCTACCTCGGCGACGCACGCCCCCAAGAGGCGGGCGGCGCGGAGCTGCGCCAGCTGACCCGCGGCAACTTCGTCGTCAAGCAAGTCCTACACGTCGACGAGGCGCGTGGCGAAGTCTACTTCAGCGCCTACGGCCTGCATGCGGACCAAGACCCCTACCACCTCCACCTCGCGCGCGTAGCGCTCGCGGGCGGCGCAATCGCAGGTAGCACAGTCGAGGCCATCACGAAGCGGGACGGAACACACGAATGGTGGTTCGCGCCGGACCACGAACGCGTCGTCGTCCGTTGGTCGCGGGTCGACCATCCGCCCGTGACCGAACTCGTCGATGTGCGCAGCGGCGAGGTCCTCAAAGAGCTCGACCGCGTCGACATGACCGAGCTCTTAGCACAGGGCTTTGCGCCGCCGGAACGCTTCCACGCCCCAGGGCGCGACGGACAGACCGCCATTCATGGCATCTTGATTCGGCCGTCCCACTTCGACCCTGCAAAGCGCTATCCGGTGCTCGAGTCCATCTACGCCGGGCCCCACGGCCAGCACGTGCCCACGGCTTGGTCCTTGGGCTTGCGCCAGCGCAAGCTCGCCGAGCTCGGCTTCGTCGTCGTGCAGATCGACGGCATGGGCACGAACTGGCGCGACAAGCGCTTCCACGACGTCTGCTGGCGCAACCTCAAGGACGCGGGCCTGCCCGACCGTATCGCTTGGCTGCGCGCCGCGCAGAACACGCGCCCTTGGCTCGACCTCGAGCGGGTCGGCATCTTCGGCGGCAGCGCGGGCGGACAGAACGCGCTCGCGGCCTTGCTGCACCACGGCGACTTCTACAAAGCCGCCGTCGCCGACTGCGGCTGCCACGACAACCGCATGGACAAGATCTGGTGGAACGAAGCCTGGATGGGCTGGCCCGTGGGCCCGCACTACGCGGAGAACTCGAACGTGACGCACGCGGGCAAGCTGCGTGGCGCCCTCATGCTGACGGTCGGTGAACTCGACCGCAACGCCGCGCTGCGTTGGCTCGAATCACGCATCGCCG
>CALLZN010000165.1 GCA_937858895.1 uncultured bacterium
GCTACGGGCCGATCGCGACAGCGCGGTCGGCCCGGTTTCTTCCTTCCGTGCCGCTGCGCGGCGCCACCTGGCGCTCGGGCTGCGGTCGCGGCGTTTATCCGGCTCTTCGATCCCCAATCCATTGCCGGTCCATTGCCAGTCAAGCGTCGTGGCTGGCCTCGCCGGAGCGACCTTGGATGTCGAAGCGCTTGGTTTCAGTAGCGTCGTCCAAGATCTCGGCCGCGAAGTCGTCATCGAAGTCGTCGAAGCTGGGCGGCACGTAGCCGTCTTTTTGCGAGGCTTCGACTTCCCGTTGGTAGGCCTCGAGGATGGCCTGCTGCAGGCGATTGCGAGCGCGCGCGTGAATGGGGTGAGCGACGTCGGCGTAGAGGCGGCGCACGACGGCGCCCTGGGCGTCCGAAGCCGAAGCTTGGAGGCGACTGCCGCAGTCGTTGCAGAAGCGCGACCGCAGCGCGTTCTTCGCCCCGCAACTGGGGCAGCGGGCCATGAGCTTGCGTGAGGGCATGGCGACAAAGAGACCGCGCGGCCCTTCGATCACGCGCAGATCGCGAATCGCGATCTCGTCATCCAAGGTCACCGAGCAAAAGGCGCGTAGCTTCTCCGTGCGCCCCTTTGCTGCCGCGAGAAGCCGGACCCGGATTTCGGAGATCCTCACCGCAGCAAGCCCTGTTCAGGAAAGGCTGTGAATCGCCCTCTCGGCTGGCCGCAGCGACCGTGCGACGACAACTTGCGCCGCGGCTGGCACGTCGACGCCCGCAGCGCGCATGCGAGCGAGAGCGCCGCGGAGCAGCTCGGCTCGCTCGGCGATGCGGGCTTCTTTCCCATGCACGGCAAAGAGAGTGGAGCCGCTGCCCGACAGGTGCAAGGCAACGCCGCTCGCTGCGACGAGGCTCGCGCAGAGGTCAGCGAGGTCGGGGTAGGCGGACATCGCCGCTGCCTGGAGGTCGTTGAAGACACCTTCGAGCTCTCCGTTCGGGGTCAGAACAACTTGGTCCGAAACCGTGGCCGAAGGCGCGGCTGCTTCGCCTTCGCGGGCGAATCCTAACGCCGCGCCCTCGTCTTGCAACGCAGGATGCCAGCGCGCATAGACAGCCTTCGTCTCGCAGTGCAGACCCGGCAAGACGAGGGCGTAGTGCAGACAGGGTTCCACAGCGAGCGACCTCGGCTCGTCGCCACGACCGCGGGCCATCGCTCGGCCACCGCGCACGAAGAAGGCGACGTCGGCGCCGATCGTGCGACCGACGGCTTCCAATCGGTCGAGGACTTCGGCGCTCTCGAGGTCGAGGCCAGCGTGGGCTGCCAGCAGGCGCATCGCCGCGGCCGCGTCGGCGCTCCCACCGCCGAGGCCGGCGCCGGCCGGCAGTCGCTTCAGGAGCGCGAAGCGCCCACTGCAGTCGAGGCCGAAGGCAGCGACGACGGCCCGGGCGGCGCGCAGGACGAGGTTGTCGTCGCCACTCGGAAGCCCCGCTGCCGCCCCCGAGAGCTCGAGGTCGAAGCCCCCAGCACTCGTCGGCATGAAGGCGAGCTCTTCGCCGAAGTCGACCTCATCGAAGAGGGTGTCGAGGTCGTGGTAGCCATCGCTGCGCTTGCCGCGCACGCGCAGGCGCAGGTTCACCTTGGCGAAGACCTTCGTCCGCAGACCCTTCGTCACTGTGGGCGCGGGCTCGCTGCGTCGCTATGGAAGTGCTCGTGCGCCGCAGCACCCGCGGCCGCGTCGACCGCGTCGACCGCCGTAGAGAGAGGCACATCGAGGGACACATCGAGAGCCACATCGAGAGCCACATTGTCGAGCAGCCGCGTCGTGCCCATGCGCGCGACGACGAGGATGCGCCCCGGCCCCACAGGGTCGGCCAGCTCTTCGAAGCTCGCTGCGTCCCGCAGCTCGACATACTCGAGGTCGAAGCCGTGCAGGTGTTCGCGCACGATGCCACGGAGCTTCTCGCCGCGTCGCTCCCCGCCCTGCCAAGCGCGCGCAGCGGTGATGAGGGCCTCGTGGATCTTTGGCGCGAGCGCGCGTTCACAGCGATCGAGGTAGCGGTTCCGCGACGACATCGCGAGGCCATCGGCTTCGCGGACGATCTCGCAGCCGACGATGTCGACCGGCATCGACAGGTCCTCGACCATGCGGCGGATCACACAGAGCTGCTGCATGTCCTTCCAACCGAAGTAGGCCCGCGTCGGCTCGAAGAGACCGAAGAGCTTGGCGACGACGGTCGTGACGCCCGCGAAGTGCGTCGGCCGCCGCGCGCCTTCGGCCGTGCTGACCAGGTGTCCGCGCAACTCGACACGCGTCGCAAAGTCCGGCGGATAGAAGTCCTCGCTCGACCCGATGAGCACGAGGTCGCAGCCCAGGTCACGCAGCAAGGCGAGATCGGCATCCTCGGTTCGCGGATAAGTCGCGAAGTCCTCGCCGGGGCCGAACTGCTTCGGGTTGACGAAGATGCTCGCCGCGCAGACATCGTTCTCGGCGCGGGCACGCTCGACCAGCATGCCGTGACCTTGGTGCAGCGCCCCCATGGTCGGGACGAAGCCGCAAGTCGCGCCGCGGTCGATGGCACGACGGAGGTGGCGGAGCTCGGCTCGCGTTCTGGCTATCTTCATCGCCGAAGAGCTTAGCGCGCGCGCGGCGAAGAGCCTATGGCGCGAGGCCAGCAGCGCGGAGCTGCGCTTCCCAGTCCTGGCGCGTCGGCAGGCTCGAGAGCAAGGCGCGGAGATAGTCGCGTCCGAAGAGCCGCGGGTGCGGCAGGTGCAGGCTCGCCGCGTGCATCGTCGTCCTCTGCGCCGCGAGGATGTCGATGTCGATTCGACGGGCGGCATTCCTGCGCCCGCGCTCGCGACCACGAGCATCTTCGTGCGCCACGAGCAAGGCGTGCAGACGCCAAGGCAAGAGCTCCGACTCGACGTCGAGGAGGCAGTTGCAGTAGGTCCGCGCATCCACGGGCAGCGCAGCTTCGCTGAGCCCCCAGGCTGCGGTCTCGACGGTCGGCGACGCAGCGACGACGCTGCCAAGCTGGGCGACGTAGGCGGTGGCGAGCGCCATTTCTTCGCGCCGATCGCCTTGGTTACTGCCGAGGCTCAAGAGGTAGCGCGTCACGACATCCGCTCAGGCTTCGCCCGAAGCCTTGCGGTCGACCGCGTCATCGACCTCGATGAACTCGTCACCGTCTTCATCATCGTCGAAGTCGTCGAAGGTCGGCCCGCGCCGGCCCGTGACGAAGCGCCAGACCCCAAGGACGGGTCCGCTTGCGAGGTAGACCAAGCTCAAGGCGAGCAAGACGATCTGCCACTCGAGCACGAAGAGGATGAGCAGCACGACCGCAGCGACGAGGTGGCCGAAGTTTTTGCGGCCGCGCAGCATGCGATTCAGCAAGTGCGGATACGGCAGCCGGCTGACCATGAAGAGGCCGACGACGAGCAAGGTCACCGGCATCGCGTAGACCAGCGTGTCGTAGATGCGCGCGTCGTCGAAGAAGAGCCGCGAGATCGAGTTGCGCTCGTTGCGAGCGCAGTAGAAGAGGATGAGCGCGCCGATGATCGTCGCGGCAGCCGGGCTCGGCAGGCCATCGAACTCGAGGTGGCTCTTCTCACGCGGGTCGCGCACTTCGACGTTGAAGCGCGCGAGGCGCAAGACAGCGAAGAGCACGTAGAACGCCGCGAAGAGGTAGTAGATCTTCGGGTGGTACGGCAAAACCTGCCAGAGCTCGGCGGCGCCGGTCTTCGGCGCCATGTGGACGTTGATCACGAACTTCGCGAGGACCGCCGGCGCGATGCCGAAGGTCACGACGTCCGCGAGGCTGTCGAGCTGGGCGCCGAACTCGGTCGTCTGGTGCGTCAAGCGCGCGACCTTGCCATCGAGTCCGTCGAAGACCATCGCGAGGAAGATCAAGAGGCCGGCAGTCTCGACCGTCGCGAGCGCTGCCCCACCGAGCTGCCCCTGCGCCGCGAGTTGGGCAGCGTCGGTCGCCTTGACGATGGCGAGGAAGCCGCAGAAGGCGTTGCCGAGCGTGAGCAGGCTCGGCAGCAGCGGCACGCGGCGTAGGTATCTGCGCACGGCACGGCCACGCCGGCGAGGCCCTGGTTCGGAGTTCATCGGACCAGAACTCTAGGCAGTAGAGCCGCGAGAAAACACGTACGACTCGTGGCTGCCTCAGCGCAGTCCGCCGACCTCGATGCCGAGCGCGTTCGAAGTCGTGATGCCGAGCGTGTTCGCGGCGCTATCGAAGGTGAACCACTGGAAGTAGGCCATCGCCCCGATCCAGGTCTTGTCGTTCGGCAGCGTGATGGTGCGCGACCAGAGACCATTGGTCGACACGAGGCCTTCGCTCGCGTCGATGCTCGAGTAGATCGAGCAGCCGCTCGCCCCCGCGCTCGCGAGCGAGATCGGCAGCGGGATGCTGTTCCACTGCGTCTTCGAAACGCCGAAGGTCAAGACCGATACGGCATTCGGCACGAGCATGGACCCTGTGAGCTGGACGCTGCGACCGATGTCCGGCGTGCCACTGCCAGCGAGGGTCGGCGTTCCGTTGCTGCCACGACAACCCATGCCGACGACCTCGAAGGCACCTGCCACGCGGCTCCGCAACACAGCTGCGATCGCGGCCTGCAAGTCGGTCCGGTTGATGGCCGTGCCGCTGTTGCAGCCGCTGCCGTTCGTGCTGCAACCGCCGTGCGTGTGGATGCCGATGGCCTTGCCCGTGCGCTCGTCGACGACCGGTGAACCACTGTTGCCACCCGTCGTGTCGACGACATAGCAGAGGCTCGTGGCGCCGGAGTTCCAAGTCGACAGCGGTCCGGTGTGGGTCTGTTGCGTCTGGCTGCGGTTGCGCTGGTCGCTGTCGGTGCCGTAGCCCGTGATGCGGATGGTCGTGCTCGAAACCGGCGTGCCGAGTTCGTACCACGAACCCTGCTTCTCCCCGGCGTAGAGGCCGGTGTTGCTGTTGCGCACGGTCGCGAAGGCGGCCCAGTCGCGGCCGACGCCGCCGTTCAGGCGCTGAAGGCTGGCTGTGTCATAGGCATACTGGTCCTGCGGCGCCGGCAACACGATGCTGCCCGAGCTCGACGACGGCGGCACGTTGAAGTGCATCTGCTGCGCTGCCGTCGCCGTGCAGTGACCGGCCGTCAAACCAGCGAACTTGCTGATGAGCCAAGTCGTGCAGCCGGTCGGCCACTGCCGCGCCTGGCGCGGATCGGTCGAGGGGAGGCGGTCGTCGGCTGGCCCGCACTGCGAGAGGACGCCGACGCTGGCCGGCCGGCCGGCATCGACGCCGACGATGACCACGCGACTGCGCAGCGTCGACGGCGCGGCCCAAAGCTCGACGTCGACCGTGTCGCCGTTGAAACCCGCCGAGTAGCCGCCGTAGTCACGCAAGCTCCAGGCTTCGAAGAACTGGACGTTCTGGTCCTTGCCCGAGGTCAAGGTCAGGAAGCCATCACGCTCGAGGACGCTGTCCTCGGCGAAGCGCAGGCGCAGCCACTGGGCGCCGCTCACGTGGATGCGCTGGCGCCACACGACTTGATGCGTGACCGCGAAGTTGGCAAGGACGCCCGAGTCGTGGCGCACGGCGAGCACGTCGAAGGGATTGTCGGCGACCTGAGCCGCGAGCCGCCCGCTCGTCGACAAGGCAGCGGAGAATGCGAAGACGATGCCGGCAGAGATGGCGGCGGCGTGAGATCGAAGCACGGTGAGACTCCAGAAGGGAAAGGCGAGCTTTCCATCCTATCCCCGAGTCACCCAGCAAACAGTCTGGTCATCTACTTCGCGGGGCTCGCTTCGTCGTTGCGCGGCACGAAGTCGAGCTTGCCGCCGATGATGACCGACAGATAGGCGCGCGAGGCGCCATGGCGTCGTCCCTTCGGCCACGCGAGGCGGAGGCCGTCGATGTCGAAGCCGCCGTCGCGCCGGCTGAGGACCGACCAGAGCTTCGTGCCGACATCACCGCCGCCGACCTCCTCGTCCACGACGCGTTCGAGCAAGAGCGCCGTCGCGAAGCCCTCGAAGACTCGGCTGTCGTGCAGTTCACGCGCTTCAGCGCTGCGCTTCGCGCCAGCGCGGCTCTCGGCGGGAGCCGATGCCGCTTCGACCGCGCCGCGGTAGTCGTTGCTGATCGGCAGCGTGCCGAGCCAGGGCCAAGGGAAGCTCGAGACGAAGTACGTGCCGTCAGCGGCATCACCCAGCGCGGTTACGACTTCTTGGGTCGCGACTTCGTTCAAGAGCGCATGCCGCACGATCTTGTCGCCGCGCAAGGCCGCCATGCGGCGCAAGAAGCGCAGGCTCAGCCCCGCCGGCGTCAGGACCAGGCACGCGTCGGGGTTCTTCTGCATGGTCTGCGTGGCTTCGAGGCGACCGTCGCTCGTCGCTTCGACCGACACTAGGGCGACGGGCCTTTGCCGGTGCTGCTCGAGGGCCTTCGTCGCCGCAAGACGGGCCGTCGTGTCGCCAGCCGGGACGACGACGGCGATGCGCTCGCAGCCGTCTTGGATCAGCTTGTCGACGAGGGCCGCGACCTGGACCTCGAGCGAGGCGCGCAGGGTCGCGGGCGCAAGCGCATCGCGCTCCGACGTCGCGCCGTTGGCGCCAAAGACCAAGAGGCCATGCTCGGCGACGAGCTTCCGGACCGTGGCATCGCCGAGGCGATCGAGGTTCGACCCCACGACGAGGTCGATGCGCCCCTTGCCCACTCGCTGCTCGAGGAGGGCCGCGGTCTTCTTGACGTCGCCCTCATCGTCGAGGCCTTCGAAGACGAAGGGGCGCAGGTTCACGCCGTCCTTCGACGCTTCGACGCGTCGCCTGGCAACAGCCGCGAAGCCGAGCTCGAGGCCGCGGCGCAAGCTCGCTTCTTCCTTCGTGAGCGCGCCGATCTGCACGACGCGCACTGGCTCGGGCGGGGCGAGCTCGCCCGTCGAGGCTTGGCCCTGCGCGACACCTGCGGCGCCGACCAGGGCACAGACCAGGATGATGGAGCGTAGGTAGAGAAGCGCGCGCCCGGACATGCTTGCGGTCGACATGAGCCTCTTATCGAATGCCTACGACGCCGCGCCTGAAGCCGCCTCGCCGATTTTTTGAGGCTGCCGGCCAGGCGCCCGTCTGCGATGATCCCTAGCCATGAGTCCGGGCATCGACGAGGCGCTCACGCCCCCCTTCGACCTCCACATCGACGCCGTCGCCTTGCGCGCGCGCGCCGCTGAGCTGGGCACACGCTCGATCAAGAACGACAGCAAACGCCTGGGTCTCGCCCGCGCGATGTCGATGATCGACCTCACGACCCTCGAAGGTGCCGACACCGCGGAGCGCGTGCGCAGGCTCTGTGTGCGCGCGCAACGACCCGGGACGGGCCTGCCACCTGCGGCCGCCGTCTGCGTCTACCCGCGCCTCGTGCCGGTCGCGCGCCGCGCCCTCGAGGGCAGCCCGGTGCGCGTCTGCGCCGTCTCCTCGGGCTTCCCCGCGGGGCAGGTTCCGCTCGGCATCAAGCTCGAAGACACGCGCGCCGCCGTCGAGGACGGCGCCGAGGAGATCGACATCGTGATCGCGCGCGGCTCCCTGCTCGCCGGAGACTTCACGCGCGTGCACGACGAAGTCGCGGCGCTCAAAGAAGCCGCGTCCCCCGCCTGCCTCAAGGTCATCCTCGAGACCGGCGAACTAGGCAGCTTCGAACAGATCGCGCACGCGGCGTGGATCGCGTGCATCGCGGGCGCCGACTTCGTCAAGACGAGCACCGGCAAGGTCGCTGTCAACTCGACACCCGCGACTGCGCTCTGCCTCCTGCACGTCGTGCGTGACTACCACGCGCACACGGGACGCGAAGTCGGCGTCAAGTGCGCCGGCGGCATCCGCACGGCCAAAGAAGCTTTGCACTATCTGGTCCTCGTGCACGAGACCATGGGACCGAGCTGGCTCGTGCAGTCGCGCTTCCGCATCGGCGCGAGTTCGCTCGTCGATGACCTGGCGCGCCAAATGCTCAAGCTCGATGGTGGTCGCTACGTCGGCAGCGACGACGTGGTCCAGGACTGATTGACCAAAGAGGACCTTCACGTGAGCGAGAAGCAAGAACACGTGTCCGTCGCGCAAGCCGCGCGGCCCAAGCACCCGTTCGCCGAACCACCGGCCCACTGGGACTACGCGCCGAGCCTCGAGGACAAGAGCCTCGCGCGTATCGAAGCGCGCTACCGCCTCTTCATCGATGGCGCGTGGCGCGAGGGGCGCAAGCGCTTCACGACGATCAACCCGGCGAACGAAGAGGTGCTCGCCGAAGTCGCGCTCGCCGGGCCGAAGGACGTCGACGACGCCGTCGCTGCAGCGCGGCGCGCCCTGCCGAAGTGGGCGGGCATGCCCGGCGCGGCGCGGGCCAAGCTGCTCTTCGCGGTCGCACGTATCCTGCAAGAGCGCAGCCGCGAGTTCGCCGTCCTCGAGACCCTCGACAACGGCAAGCCGATCCGCGAGGCTCGCGACTTCGATGTTGTGATGGCGGCGCAGCACTTCTTCTACTACGCGGGCTGGGCCGACAAGCTCGACCTCGCGCTGCCGGCGGCGCTGGGCAAGCCGAGCCCGGTCGGCGTCTGTGGTCAGATCATCCCTTGGAACTTCCCCCTCTTGATGGCCGCTTGGAAGCTCGCGCCGGCGCTCGCGGTCGGCTGCACCTGCGTCCTCAAGCCCGCCGAGACGACCCCGCTCACGGCGCTGCGACTCTGCGAGGTCTTCGAAGAGGCCGGGCTCCCGAAGGGCGTCGTCAACGTCCTGACCGGGGCGGGCAAGACCGGTGAGGCCATCGTGCGTCACCCGGACATCGACAAGATCGCCTTCACGGGCAGCACCGAGGTCGGCAAGGCCATCCAGCGCGCACTTGCTGGCAGCGGCAAGAAGCTCACGCTCGAACTCGGCGGCAAGGCCGCGCACATCGTCTTCGAAGACGCTCCCCTCGATGAGGCCGTGGACGGCATCGTCCAGGGCATCTGGTTCAACCAAGGTCAAGTGTGCTGCGCCGGCTCGCGGCTCTTCGTGCAAGAGAGTATCGAGCGCCGCGTGCTCGACTTGCTCGACGCTCGCATGCGCACGATCCGCGTCGGTGATCCCCTTGACAAGAACACGGACCTCGGCGCCCTCAACTCGGCGGAGCAGCGCGACAAAGTCGAGCGCTATCTCAGGGTCGCAGCCGAGGAGGGAGCGACGCGCCGAGCACCGGCGGCCAAGCTGCCAACGAAGGGCTACTGGTGTCCGCCGACTCTGCTCGAGCACGTGACACCGACGATGCGCGTCGCTCGAGAAGAGATCTTCGGCCCGGTGCTAGCCGTGCTGTCCTTCCGCACGCCCGAAGAAGCAGTGCAGAAGGCCAACAACTCGCTCTATGGACTCAGCGCCGGCGTCTGGACCAACAAGGGCAGCAAGGTCTTCGACACGATCGCGAAGCTGCGCGCGGGTGTCGTCTGGGCCAACTGCTACAACCGCTTCGATGCTTCGTCGCCCTTCGGTGGTTACAAGGAGAGCGGCTTCGGCCGCGAGGGCGGCTTGCACGGGCTCCTCCCCTACCTGCGGCTGCCAAGCTGAGATCGCACCATGACGGATCCGAAGATCCACAAGACCTTCAAGCTCTACATCGACGGCGCCTTTCCGCGCAGTGAGTCTGGCCGCGTGGCGCCGCTGCACACACAGCGGGCGCGCAAGGGCGCTCGCGCCAACAACGCCCGCGCGAAGAACGGCGAGGTCAGCAGCGAAGTCCCGATCGCTCAGGTAGCGCGCGCGTCGCGCAAGGACCTGCGCAACGCGGTCCAGGGCGCGCGCAGAGCCTTCGCGTCTTGGTCGACCTCGAGCGCCTACCTGCGAGGCCAGATTCTCTATCGCATGGCCGAGATGCTCGACCACCGCAGCTCTGCCTTCGTGGACGCCCTCGTTCACTTCGAGGGTTGCAGCGCCGCGGTGGCGAAGCGCGAGGTCGAGGTCAGCGCGACGCGTTTGCTTTTCTATGCGGGCTGTTGCGACAAGCTCACCCAACTGCTCGGCACGGTGAACCCTGTCGCCGGGCCCTACTTCAACTTCTCGATGCCCGAAGCGAGCGGTGTCATCGCGGCGCTCACGCCGAGCCGGCCCTCGCTGCTCGGCCTCGTGTCGAGCCTCGCTCCCATCCTGGTTCCTGGCAACACGGTCGTTTGTGTCGTGCCGACCCAGGCCGCGCCGATCGCCCTCGACTTCGCCGAAGTCATCGCGACGAGCGACGTGCCACCAGGCGTCGTGCAGATCTTGAGCGGAGAACGCGAAGAGCTCGTGCCGCACGTCGCGACCCACCGCGACCTCGACGGCTGCCTCCTCTGCGTCGAGGACGCGGCGATCGACGCCGACACGCGACACCGCGAGCGGCAGCTCGTCGAAGCCGAGGCCGCCGACCACGTCAAGCGCGTGCACGTCGCCGAAGCAGTCACTTCGAAGGACTGGCTCGAAGGCCGAGCCCAAGGCCTTGGCTGGATCTTGCCCTTCGTCGAGATCAAGACCGCGTGGCACAGCATGGGGCGCTGAGCTGCGGCGCTCGCTCTCGCTCAGTCGTTCGCCTCAGGCGAGGGCAGCAAGAGGACCGGGCAGTCGACGGCGCGCAGGGTCTTCTCCGCGATCGAGCCAAGCATGAGGCGGTCGAAGCTGCCGTAGTGATGCGAGCCGAGCACGAGGAGGTCGACGCGCTCGCGCTCGACGAAGTCGGCGAGGCGGTCCCAGGCCTGGCCTTCGAGCATGTGCGTCGTGACATCGAGACCCTCGTCGCGCCAGGGCTTGGTGATCTCGCCGAGCTCGGCTTCGATCTCGCGGCGGCGCTCGGCGATGCGCTTCTCGACTTCGCTCGTCACGATCGGGAGCGAGTAGCCGCCGCCCGGGACCGCGACGATGCTGCTCGGCAAGAACCAGGGGTCGCTCTCGAAGACGTGGATGACGTCGCCGTGCAGGGAGCGACCCGCGGCCTTGGCCGTGCGCAGCAAGCCGACGAAGGCCTCGCGCGCGGCGCTCGTCGCCTCGCCGAGGTCGGTCGCGAGCGCGATGCGCGACAAAGGTCCTGGCCGCTGCGCCGCGTCACCCTTGACGATGCAGATGGGCTTGGTCGTGTGGCGCATCACGCGCGTGACCTCGCTGCCGAGCAAGAGGCGTTGCAGACCCTTGCGACCATGACTGCCCATGACGACGAGGTCGGGCTCGTAGCTCTCGATTTCCTCGCGCACGCAATCGTCGACGGTGCCCTGGTGCAGCACGTGGTCGAGGTGGAACTCAGGAGAGGAAAACTCGGCGACCGTCTCTTCGAGCATCGCAGTCGCGGCCTCGGTCAAGTGGTCGAGGCTCAGCAGGTCGGCGTAGAACATCGTCGTCTCGTTGACGATGACGTTCATGACGCGCGCGCTGGCGCGGGGCGCGGCTAGCTTCTTGGCGAAGCGCACGATGGCCTTCGACGCTTCACCGCCTTCGATGGGTAGGAGCAACTTTTGGAACACGACTCACCTCCGTTCGCGATTGCGGTGGACAACACGGCTCATGGCTCGGCTATCTGGCAGTTTAAACCAGACGGTTGGAATACCCGCTCGGCAAGACCCGTGCCGCAAACGCAGGCGCCGCTCTGGCGGCAGCCGTCGCAGCCGTGACGCCGTCGCCCCCGCAAGCGTGAGAGGCGCGACTCTCACAGCCGCTCATGCACGCTCACGATTCGGGACGGAACGTGATGGCTCCCCAGTGGAAGTTCACGACTTGCTCGAGCCGAGCGCCGAGGCTCTCGGCCACGGGGCAGGTCTTGGCTGCGGCCTCGAGCGCCGCCCGCTCGCTGCCCTCGATGTCCGGGAGCTCGAGGTCGACTGAGAGGCGCGCGATGTGGCGACGCGGCTCGAGCCCCATGTGCTTGACGACGCGAACGCGCGCACCACGGACGTCGAGACCGCGCGCCTCGGCCGCGATCGCGAGGATGGTCAGCATGCAGGAGCCGAGCGCCGTCGCGACGAGGTCGGTCGGAGAGAAGCTCTCGCCCTTGCCGCGGTTGTCGACAGGTGCGTCGGTCACGACCTGCTGACCCGAGGGGCCGTGCACCGCTCGCGTTCGCAGTTGACCTTCGTAGACAGTGCGGATCTCGACCATGGGCTAGTCCTGTCCGCGGGCGCGGGACTTGGGCTTGGTACTCGTGCCACGACCGAGGGCTACGATCGCACGAAAGACGTCTTGCTCGACCGCTTGGATCGACAGGCGTTGCCCGCGTTGCACGAGCAGCATGTTGGCGAAGCGCGCATCCGCCTTGATGGCGGCCAAGCTGACTGCCTTTTGGAAGCGCTCCCGAAAAGCGATGCTCACGCCGCCCCAGCGTGGGTCTTGGCGCTTCGATGCGGCGTCGTAGTAGGGCGACTTCGGGTCGAACTGCGTCGGGTCGGGGGCATAGGCAACGACCACTTCGGCGAGGCCGACGACCGCCGGCTCCTTGGACGCCGAATGGTAGAAGAGCACCGCGTCACCGACCGAGACTTCGTCGCGCAGCAGGTTGCGCGCCTGGTAGTTGCGGACACCATCCCAGAAGGTCTGTCCATCGCGCTCCAAGTCGTCGAGGGAGTAGGACTCTGCCTCGGACTTGAACAACCAAGTTCGCTTCGCCACGTCGATGACCTCCAGCCTCGCTCAGCGTAGCAGCGCGATCGGCTCGCGCTCACCTTGGTCGACGATGCGCCCGACGACGAGCGCGCACGGCGTCACGCCCTCGAGGTCGCGCAGCACGGCGTCGACCTTGTCTTCGGCGATCGTGAAGAGCAGTCCACCCGAGGTCTCGGCGTCGAGGGCGAGTTGGATGCGCGCTTCTTCGATGCCGTCCTCGATCGCGAGGCGACAGCCCATGTAGGAACGCGTACGCTTGGCGCCGCCGGAGACGACGCCGCTGCGGATGAGCTCGAGGCTCGCTTCGAAGGCCGGCAAGGCCGAGGCGCGAAGTTCGACACGCAGCTTGCTGGCGAGCGCGACTTCCATCGCGTGCCCGAGGATGCCGAAGCCCGTGACATCGGTCGCGCAGCGCACGGGGTGCCGGGCCAGCACTTCGGCGCCGCGACGGTTGAGGGTCGCCATCTGCTCCATCGCGCGCTCGGCGACGTCGTCGCCGACCTTGCCCTTCTTGATGCCGGTCGTGATCGCGCCCATGCCGAGGCGCTTGGTCAAGACCAGGACTTCGCCTGCCCGGGCGTTCGCGTTGGCCAGGATTCGGTCGGGGTGAATCGTGCCCGTCACCGAGAGGCCGTACTTGATCTCCGCGTCACAGACGCTGTGACCGCCGGCGAGCAGGGCTCCGGCTTCGTCGATCTTCTCCTGGCCTCCTTTGAGGATCTCGCCGAGGAGTTCAGGTGGGAGCTCCTTGGGCCAGCCGACGATCGACATCGCGGACAGGGCGACGCCCCCCATCGCATAGACATCGGAGAGGGCGTTCGCCGCCGCGATGCGTCCATACCAGACTGGGTCGTCGACAACCGGCGGAAAGAAGTCGAGGGTCTGGACCAAGGCGAGGTCGTCCCGCAGCGCGACCACGCCGGCGTCATCGAGGGTATCGGGGCCGACGAGGAGGCGCGGGTCTCTGCGCTTCGGGAGCTGGGCGAGGGCCTTCACGAGGTCCTCGGGCGAGAGCTTGGCAGCTCAACCCGCGGCGCTCGAATAGCTGGTCAGGCGCTCACTTTTTTTCCAGAACGACATGGTGGCTCAGGCTTGGTCGACCGCCTCGGCCGCGATGGCGCGAAGGACGGCGAGGAGGACGGTGAGGAAGTCATGGTCGTCGCTGCTCGGCAACGATCGAAGGTCGAGCACGATACGGTCGTCTTCGATGCGCGCAAAGACGGCCGGGGTCGCGAGGCGCAAGCGTCGCGTGACTTCGCTCAGCGAAGGCGCAGCGTCCGTGCTGCGCAAAAGGAAGAGCGCACGGCTCGGGATCGGGCGCGCGGGGCTCGCGCCTGAGCCGACGAAGCTCTCGCTCGGAGCAACGCGCACGGCGTAGCCGATCGCAGCGATCTGGGAAGCGATCTGGCCGGCGAGCACGCGCGCGCGGGCTTCGAGCTCTTCCGTCGACGTGTACATCGCGCGCAGGATCGGGATCTCGAGCTTCGGTTCTCCGAAGCGATAGATGAGCAACGTCGCTTCGAGGGCCGCGAGCTCGCACTTGCCGAGGCGTAGCGCGCGATAGAGCGGGTGGCGCTTGACGCGCTCCACCGCCTCTCGTCGTCCGACGACGAAGCCGGCCTGGCAAGCGCCGAAGAGCTTGTCGCCCGAGAAGGTCACGAGGTCGGCGCCAGAAGCCACGCTCGCGAGCACGCCCGGCTCACGCGCGTCGTGAGGCAGGGGTTCGTCGAGGAGCCAGCCCGAGCCGAGGTCCTCCATGACCGGCAGCGCGTGTTCACGACCGAGGGCTGTGAGCTCGCGCAAGGTCGCCTCCGCGAAGAAGCCTTCGATGCGGAAGTTGCTCGGATGCACCTTGAGCAAGCAGCCCGTCTCGGGCCCGATGGCCGCCGCGTAGTCGGCGACGCGTGTCTTGTTGGTCGCGCCGACTTCGACGAGCTTGCAGCCAGCCTGTCGCATCACGTCGGGCATGCGGAAGCCACCGCCGATCTCGACCAACTCACCGCGCGAGACGATCACCTCGCTGCCTTCGGCCAAGGCCTGGAGGCCGAGCAGCGTCGCCGCGGCGTTGTTGTTGAGAACGGTCGCTGCCTCGGCCCCCGTCAAGGCGCAGAGGTGAAGCGCGACGACATCCTCGCGTCGATTGCGTTCGCCGGTCTCGGCGCTGACCTCGACGTATGCCTGACGACTCGCCTCGAGCAAGGCCATACGCGCACGCTCGGCGAGCGGCGCACGGCCGAGGCCCGTGTGCAGCAGGATGCCCGTCAAATTGAGGACGCGGCGATGCGCGGGGCGGTCGATCGTGGCGCGCAGCTCGTCGAGGCGCTCGCTCAAAGCAGCGTCGTCGACGTCCTGCGCCGTGACTCCACCACCTTGACGGATGCGTTCCTTGAGCTCTTCGAGCAACCTGCGTGCGGCCTCGGTCTTGAGGCGCGCACTGACTTCGCTGCCATCCTCGCGCAAGGCGCGATCTTGCAAGCGCAGCAAGCGATCCACGGCCGGCAGGCTTCGATAGGGAGAGGGGTTGGCGGTCGTCATGGCACTCGCCGCTGATTATGCAGGAACGATGCATGCGACGCCGCGACGAATCGACGGGGCCACGGCGGATGCGTGCGGCGAGGGAGCAGCGACGCAGGCAGACGTGGAATAATCGTCAAGATGGGTGACACACGGCTCTAGACTCGAGAGTTTCGCAAAGCAGCGCATGGCCCGAATCGAGATCCTCCGAGACCCGCCGCAACGTGAGCTCGTCACCATCGCGCGCGAACTCTATGTCTCGCCGGTGATCGCGAGCCTCCTTTGGCAGCGCGGCTTTCGCGAGCCCGAAGCGGCGCGCCTCTACCTGAAGGCCGGTCTCGAGGCGATTGGCGATCCCTTCGACTTTCATGATATGGAGCGCGCTTGCGAGCGGCTGCGCACTGCGATCCGCAAGCGTGAACGCATCCTCATCCACGGGGACTACGACGTCGACGGCCTCACCGGCACGGTCTTGCTCGTCTCGCTCCTCCAGATGCTCGGCGCCGAGGTCGAGTCCTTCATCCCCGCACGTGCGGATGGCTATAGCTTCGGCCAGGCTTCGATCGACGCGATCCGTGACGGCGGCTTCGCGGTCTGCGTGTCGGTCGACAACGGCACGGCGGCCATCGACGAAGTGCAGGCCATCCAGGATCTCGGTTGCGACGTGATCATCACGGACCACCACCACACCGGTCCGACTTGTGCGAAGGCCTACGCGACGCTCAATCCACGCCTCGAGAACTCCGGCTATCGCTTTCCCCACCTCGCCGGCTGCGCGGTCGCCTTCAAGCTCGCTTGGGGTCTTGCGGCGAGCTTCTCCCCGAGCCGCGCGGTGTCGCGTGAACTCGAGGACTTCCTCATCGACGCCGCCAGCCTCGTTGCGCTCGGGTCGGTCGCCGACGTCGTCCCTCTGGTCGGCGAGAACCGCTCGCTCGTGCGCCTCGGGCTCGAGGCTCTGCTGCACTCCAAGAATCCCGGCATCCGCGCGCTCATCGACGTGCTCGGGCCGGGCAAGGCACGACTCAACGCCGAGGACATTTCCTTCCGCCTCGGTCCGCGCCTCAACGCAGCGGGCCGCATGGGGCACGCTTCGCTCGCCGTGCGCCTGCTCTGCGCCAAGAGCTACGGTGAAGCGCGCACGCTCGCAGCCGAGATCGAGAACTTGAACCGCGAACGCCAGCGCGTCGAAGGCGAGATCACGCGGGCTGCCCTCGAGCAAATCGCTGCCGACCCCGACCTCGCCGATCGTCGTGTCCTCGTCGCTGCCGGTGAGGGCTGGCATCTCGGCGTCGTCGGCATCGTCGCCGCCCGACTTGCAGACGTGCACCACCGGCCCTCGCTCGTGCTCAGCTTGGCGGGCGAGGTCGCGCGCGGGAGCGGGCGGAGCATGCACGGCTGCGACCTCAAGAACCTGCTCGACCACGCGAGCACGCGCCTGCATCGCTACGGTGGTCACGCGGCGGCCGTCGGACTCGAGCTACCGCGCTCCGAGCTCGCGGCGTTTCGCGACGAGCTCGAAGCCTGCGCGCGCGCGCTGCTGCCGCCGTCGCGACGCCACGTTGCGCGCGCCGACGCCAAGGTGCCCTTCGCCCACTGGACGAGCGCCGAGCTCAAGAAGCTCGCGGAGCTGCGCCCCTTCGGCGCCGGCAACCCGACCCCGCGCTTCCTCGCGAGTGACGTGCGCTTCGCGCCGGGCATGCGCCGCGTTGGACCGGCGGCCGCCCGGCCTCCCTTTACGGCCATCCATGAAGGCGTTTCGTTGCGAGCCCTCGCCCCCTCGCTCGGCGAGCGCGTCCGCGACTTCAGCGGCAGCGGCAAGTGGCACATCATCTACACGCCGCAGCTCAGTCAGCGCGGTGACGGGGCGCCCATCGAAGTCCTCGTGCACGCGATCGAAGCCGTCGACGACTGCGAGGTCTTGGAGATCGACACGGACGCGGGCACGAAGCCCGTGCTCAGCGAACCCGGTTCCCGAAGCGGTCGATAGCCGTCGTGACGACGAAGCCGACCGCGATCAGGGCGGCGGCGATCAAGACTTGGCCGAGTGTCGGCGCGTAGGCCTCGAAGAGCCGCGACCCGGGCGCGAGCGGTCGCTGGAAGGGCCAAAGGCTCAGGAGCGAGCCCAGCAAGACACCGAAGAGCGCTCCGAGCGTCGTGTCCTTGTGTCGTGCGAGGGCCCACTTGAGCAAGCTGCTGACGCCGACCATGCCGATGACGACGCCGACGCCGACCGGCACGACGACGCTGAGCACGGAGCCGAGCTCGACGTTGGCGGCACCCTCGGCGCGCCCGAAGACCAGCCCACGACCCCACGCTCCGAAGTCGGCGATGGCGCCGAGGATCGTCGTGTAGACACCCAGGATGATCAGAAGGAAGGCCCCACTGATGCCGGGCAGGATCATCGCGCTCGCGCCGAGCGCGCCGGCAACTCCTAGCAACACGGGCCCGACCGCACCGGCACCATCCCCGCTTGTCGCGGCCTGGGAGTAGCGCTCCCAAGCGATCCAAGCCATGACGGCAACGCCGACGGCAGTGCCGAGGCAGAAGCCGAGACCGCGTCGCGTGACCATGCGCAGCACGACAGGCACGCCACCGAGCGTCAGCCCGATGAAGAGCGCGAACATGATCCAGGTCTCGGTCTCGACGAGTTCCTTGATCGGCTTGGCAAAGATGAGGATGGCGAGCGCCGCCGGCACGCCGATCCAGGCGAGGGTCGCGATTGCGCGCTTCGAGAAGCGCAGGGTCGTCAGGTCGGCGATCGCGCCGATGAACTGCGTGTAGACCCCACAGGCAAGCAGCATGGTCCCGCCACTGATCCCGGGGACGAGGTTCGCGAGGCCCATGAAGGTGCCACCGAGCAAGGCGCGCGGCGGCGACACAGGCGCGAGCGCCGCGCGCTCCGCGTCACCTCGAGCTGAGGAAGTCATGGAGCGCTTCAGTTCGAGCTACTGCTCTTCGCGGCGTCGGTCTTGAAGCCGTAGCGCTCTTTGAGGGCCCGCAGGCTGAAGCTGTAGGTCAGCAAGTTGTTGATGCGCTCGGTGACGAAGGTCGAGCGCATCGACTCCATGGCCTTCCGGGTCAGCGCGCTCGGATCCCCGGTTACGACATCGTCGACGCGGACCACGTACTGACGCATGAGGGCCGCGTCCTCGAGCGGGTCGGAGACGAAGCCTTTCTTGGCGTCCAGCAAGGTGCGGTTCCCCGTGAGGAACTTCTCGGCCCCGTCTTCGAGCGCCTGGTAGCGAGTCGAGCTCGAAGCGTCGTCCAAGAAGGGCCCGAGCTTGGCGACCTCGATCTTGGCCTCAGTGACGGCCTTGTCGAAGGCCTCGGCGAGGACGGGCTCGACGATCTTCTTGATCTCGGTCTCGAGCTTCGCGTCAGCAGCCTCCTGCAGGCGTTGACGTTCGTCTTTCTCGAGGGCGAGCTTGCCGCGCGCGTCGTTGCGCTGCTCTTCGAGCTTGGGGATGGCGGTCTTCGGCAAGTCCGAGCTCGCGAGCGCCTTCTCGAGGCGGTCGACGGTCGCTTGTAGGCCCTCGCGCCACTTCGCGAGCTTCGCGTCGATGTCCGCCGGCACGGCGTCCTTGAGCTTCGTGACTTCTTCGCCCTTGAGCTTCTCCGCCTCGCTGCGCACGAGCTTGCGGAAGGTCTCGGCCTCGGTCTTGGCGCGTTCGGTGGCCTTGGACGTGTAGTAGCCCTCGAGCGCTTGCTCGCGCACTTCGTCGATCGCCTTGGGCACATTCGTTTGCCGCTCGTCGACGCGGAAGAAGAAGGCACCCTTCTCGGCCGCCTGCATGTTCGAAAGCGCGCCGACCTCGCTCAACTGCGACAGCGCCCAATAGCTGCTCCACTTGCCGAACGGAGGATAGTCCTGGAAGGCATCGGGCGGGGCCAGGGTGGGACGCGCGGGCACGAGGACGACGCCCTTCTTGCCCTTCATGTTGGCGTCGAACCAGGCGCTGAAGTCGAAGGCCGCGTACTCCTTGCGTGCCTGCTCCATCTGGGCGGCCCTTTCTTGGGAGCTCAGCTGTTCTTGGGCACCTTGGGGTGGGACCTCGCCCTCGGGCCGCTGGCCGAAGTCTTGGGCGATGAGGCCACCGTCCTTGCTCTCGTTCTTGGGGCTCTCGTTCTTGGGGCTCTCGGCATTGGGCTGGCCGTCCTTTGCCTCGGGAGCGTCGTTTGGATTCTTCGCCTCATCGGGCTTGGGCGTATCCGCTGGCTTCGCAGCTTCGCGGACCTTGGCGACGGCCTCGCTGCGCGCCTTCTCGGCCGCCTCCGAGAGCTTGCGAAGGAGCTGCTCGACTTGGAGCTTGCGCCGAATCTCGTCTTTGACCTCGTCGACGCGGCGGTAGCCGACCTGCTCGGGCGGCAAGGGCCCGATCGGCCCTTGGTCCTGCTTGCCTGCTTCGCCGCCTTCCTTCTTGTCGCCTTGCTCGCCTTGTTCGGTCGGCTTGCTGGCGTCTTGGCCTGGATTGGCAGGGGGACCGTCCTGCGCCAGCAGGCCGCCGTCCTTGTCGTCTTTCTTCTCAGACGGCTTCTCGCCGTCCCCCTTCTCGCCGTCACCCTTCTCGCCGTCACCCTTCTCGCCGTCCCCCTTCTCGCCGTCCTTGGGCGAAACGTCCTTGGGCGGATCGGGCAGCTTGTAGAGCGTTTCCTTGTCCAGGTCGTAGCGGGCCTGGATCTCGGCCTCGCCGATCTCGACGCCGTCGAGCATCGCCGTCCATTCGCTCGGGTCGAAGTCGGAGTAGAGCACGCCTGCGCTCTGGAAGCGCACGACGACGTCGTTCACGTAGCTGCGCCGCGCGTTCTCGTCGAGGGTCGCGATCCACGCCTCGAGCTCGGGATTGGTCGGCGGGTTGCGCTCCAACTCTTCGCGATACTTCTTACCGTCCCATACCGCGTAGCTGAGGCTGCGCAGCTTGCGCTTCTGCTGGACGTAGTCGGCGAGGGCCGCCTCGCTCAAGTCGACGCCCTGCATCTCCGTTCGCACGAGCATCGAGATGCGTAAGGCATCCCGCACGGTCTCTTCGAGACTGACGACGCTGCCCGCCTCGATGGCGCCAGCGATCTGCAAGCGCGTCAGACGCGGCGGTGCCGGCGCGTTCTGCTGAAACGGTGGCGGGTCCTTCTGTCGGCAGGCGAAGTCGAGGACAGCGCTGACATCTTCGTCGCTGACGTCGATCCCGCTCTCGAGGGCCATGCGCCGCAAGATCTGGAAGGCGATCGGCGCGTCATCGACCTCGACCTTCGAGAAGATGAAGGCAGGCATGTCGACCGCCCCGCCGCGCGTCAGGCGCTGGAGGCGCGCGACCCGCATGCCGGCCTCGTAGTCGTCGAGCAGGAGGTGGACCCGCTCGCCGCCCGGCGTCGCGATGGTCTCAGGCGCCTTCGACGAGCGAGCCGCGTCCCCGATGAAGGAAAGCATGACTCCTGTGATCGAGAAGGTGACCAACGCGAAGATGGTCAGGACCAGGAAGATCGGTCGCTTGTAGGTTTCGAAGAAGCTCATCGATTTTCCAGGCTCTCCAGGCTTTCCAGGCTTTCCAGGCTATTCACGCTTTCCAGGCCTTCCGGGCCTTCCAGGCTGTCTGCTCACGCTAGCACGGCCGCGGCAACGAGACAGATCCTCCCTGTTTCGACCCGATTCAGGGCGCGGCAGGATAGCCATGCCGCGGCATGAAGACAACGAGTCACGAGGGTCGCGCCTCAGATCCGCCCTTGACGGAACTCCTTGAGCGAGGGCAAGTCGCGCAGGGACTTGAGGCCGAAGCGCTCGAGGAAGCGCTGGGTGGTCCCGTATTGCAGCGGTGCGCCCGGCACTTCGGCGCGGCCGACGACGTGGATGAGCTTGCGATCCAAGAGCGCGCGCAGGAGCGGCCCGGTCCGCACGCCGCGGATGGCCTCGATCTCGGCGCGGATCACGGGTTGACGGTAGGCGATGATCGCGAGGGTCTCGAGGGCTGCTGGCGTGAGCTTCTCGACCTTCTTGAGGCTGCGCAGGCGCAGCAAATAGGGATAGTAGTCCTCGCGCGTGAAGAGGCGAAAGCCCCCACCGTGCTCGCGCAGCTCGTAGGGCCGCTCTTGGGCGTCGAGTTCTTCGCGCAGGTGCTCGACTTCGGCCTTGACGACGGCGACCGAGACCGAGACGACCTCGGCGAGGCGCGAAAGCGTCAGCGCCTCGGTCGAAGCAAAGAGCAGGGCCTCGAGGACGCGGCGAAGCTGAGCGAGGTCGACCTCCGTCGGATTCTTCGGAAACTCGGGCACGGCGACGAGGTCGACGTCTTCGCTGGGCGCAGACAGATCATCTTCACCGTCGGCGGCGTCGTCGGTGGCGGCGGCATCGTCACCGGCGGCGGCATCGTCACCGGCGGCGCGCGCGTCGACATCGAGGCTGTCGTCGCTTTCATCGCCTGCATCGTGGCGTCCGTCGTCCTCCATGGATGCGCCCTCCTTCTCCACGCTCACGGCTTCTGCCAGCAAGAGCTCGTCGTCCTCTTCGAAACGCCTGCGAATCATGCTCGGCCCCTCCCAAGGCTCGGCGTGACGATAGCAGCGGCTGGCATCGGACCCAACGCGCTTCACAACGATGTTGCGAGTGGCAGTAAGGTCTCAGGGCAGCGGCATGGCGCCGAAAGCCACGAGCTCGGCGCGCTCGACGGGGCGCCGCTCGAGCTCTCGGCGCAGCTCCGCTCGTAGCTCGGCAAAGGGGCGCAGCAGCGGCTCACGCCGCTCGACGACACGGACGAAGCCGAAGCCTGGGCTCTCGTCCTCGAGGACGGTCGCGCGCACGGGACCGACTTCGCCAACGCCCACATCCGCGGCGAGGCTAGCACTCGGGTGATCGGTCCCATGCGGAAGCGGTGGCAAGCGTCCGCCGAAGCGCGCCCGCGAACCGATCGATCGCGCCTCCGCGATGCGCGCGAAGTCGCCGCCCTCGAGAATCGCGCGGCGCGCATCTTCGGCTTCTTCAGCCGTCTTTGCGAGGAAGCGCTCGAGCAACAACACACCCTGCCGCCGCGCAGCGTACCGAATCACGTAGGACCGCGTGATGCGCCGCCAAGCGAGCATGGCCAGGTGAGCCCGCAGCGCCTCGAGCGGCATGCCGTAGCTCTCGAGGACGTGCTGGTCGAAGGCGACGCCATCGCCCATGCGTTCGTGCGCTCGCTCCATGCGTGCGATGTCGCGGCGCACCGCGATGTCGACCTCATCCTGTGGAGCCGCGATCTGGAAGCGTCGCACGAGCTCGACGATGCGCACGTCGAGGAAGAGCGCCTCCTCTACGTCGCGCACCCGCTGGGGGTCGACCTCGAGCATGCGATCGTAGACGTGCCGTTTGTGGATCGCGGTGCCCTCGACCTCGAAGAGCGGAGCCACGTCCGCCTCGCCGGATCCGTTCGTGACTGTGGTCGGAGCATCGAAGAGCGAGCCAAAGTCCGCGCGATGCTCGAAGGCCCGCGTCGATACGCGTGGTGCAGCTGCCCGATTGGCTTCGAGGGCCTCGTCACCGCGCGCGACGGTTCGCGCTGCTGTCGTGGACCCGAGGCTCGCGACGCGCGGCCCCGTGCACGCCACGAGGGAAACGGCCGCCAGAACCGCGACAGCCACGACGAGCAAGGCTCTACCGATGGAGCGCCCCACGGTCACGGTCACGGTCCCGGTCGGCGCGCTCAGTGGAAGCGCAGCGAGCGCAGAAACTTGGTCTCGTGGCACAGCGGACACGGCGTGTAAACAACCTGGTTGCCCTGCGCCGCCGCGCTCGCGATCTTGCCGCGTCCACCGCAGTTCGGACAGTTGGTCGTGAACGCGTTGACGACGATGTAGTCGCCGCCCGTCTCCGCGTAGTGCGACAAGAGCCAGAACTTGCGGGCTGTGCTGTCGATTTCTTTCCACCACTCGGCTTCGGTCTGGAGCTGCTGCTGCTGCTGGTTGGGTCCCTGTCCCGCTCGGCGTGCTTGACGCATCCAGTCCTGGACGCGCTTCTCGAGTTCGCGCTTGATCGCCTCGGCTTGGGCGTCGCCGCCGTCCTTCTTGGACTTGTCGTCTTTCTTTTGCGCGGCCGTGCCCTCGACGACCTTGGCAGCGCCGAGGATCCACGATCCGGTGTTGTAGCCCGAGGACTGAATCGAGGCGACCTTGCGCTCGATGCGCTTCTTGAAGAGCTGCTCGGCCTCGTCGGTCGTGATCTGGAGGCGCTTGGCGACGCGCGCGCGGACGTTCTGGCCGAGCTGCTCCTCGGCGAAGCTGCGTGCGGCCTCGAAGTCGACCATCGTGCGAGAAGCCGTGCCGCACTCGTCGAGGGTCGCCATAAACCAGTACTTGACGACGTCGAGCAAGAGCCAGTTCTCGCGGTCCATCTCGAGCTGGG
>CALLZN010000166.1 GCA_937858895.1 uncultured bacterium
ATGTCACCGTGCACGAGTCCCGCGCCGTGGATGCGCTCGAAGATGCGAGCGGCCGCGAGGCCGATGCGCGCGACCTCGCGGCTCGGCAGCGGCCCGACCTCGCCCACGTGCATGCGCAGGTCCTTGTCCCCGGTCCAAGCAATCTCGAACCACGGGCGACCTTGGTCGGCGCCCAGCTCGAAGAGAACCGGCACGCCAAGGCCGGCCGCGGCGCGGATCGCCGCCGCCTCGCGATCGCGGTCCGGCGCTTCGTCGGGCGCAAAGACCTTGCGCAAGCGCCCGTTCGTGCGCACGAACTGTCGTTCGCGTGGCGCGCGAAAGCCGCGATCAGGTTCGACAGGCATGACAGGTCGTCGGCGTTGCAGTGCGTAGAGGCGGGAAGAAGCGAAGGCGTCGGGCCGGCGATGATAGCTCGCGAGGTCGCGTGGCCCGGCAGATCCTTGATGCACAAAAACTAGTCCATCCCTGTTCGGTCCTGGGGACCTCGAATAGGATTAGGAGCCCCCCCTGCAACTCATGTCGACAGCAGGACAGCACTCGCATCATGAACAGCCCATGTTTCTTTGCGGCCTCATTGGCCGCATTTCTTCTCGCCGGCGGCGACGCGTTCGGCCAAGTCAAGTTCACTGCTGTCACGCTACCCTCCGTTCCCGTCGGTGGCAGCGCTCCGCAGCTTCGGTGTGCCGACTTCAATGGTGACGGCTTCCGCGATGTCTCGGTTCTGACCCTTGGTTTGGGACTTCACCTCCTGATCAACGACAGGTCGGGCAGCTACACGAGCGGGCCCCAGGTCCCTGTCTCCTTGGCACTCGACCACCGAGTCGCGGACATCGACGGGGACGGCGATACGGACATCGTTCTGACGGATACCGCTTCGTTGACACGGAGCATCCGCCTCTTCCTCAATGACGGCCGAGGGAACTTCACCGAAGCCAACGCGAACCAGATGCCCAGCATTCCTGGTGGCCTCTACCTTCGGCTCGCGGACCTCGACGGGGATGGCGATCTCGACATCGTCACCAGTGCGCCACAGCTTACCTTGCTCGAGAACCGCGGCGGCAGCTTCGTGAATGCCTCGGCACGCGTGCTGCGCCGCGCGGGTGGGATGGCCTTCGAGGTCTACGATGTCAACCGCGATGGACGCATGGACCTCGTAGCCTACGATGTGAATGGCATCGAGATCTTGCTGCAGGATGCCGCGGGCAACTTTGGCGCGATCTGGCGCTCGATCCCGCTCGTGGAGGCCGTCATGACGCTGGCCCTCGCTGATGTCGACAATGACGGGGACACCGACATTTTTGCAGGCGCCGGCTTTGGCAAGGACCGCTACTTCGAAGCCAACGGCCTCTCATGGACCGAGGCGAGCGCGCTCCGCATGCCTCCGGTTGCACGCGGTCTGTCCATGCGCGATGCGCGTTTCGTCGACATCGACGAAGATGGCGACCTCGACCTGGTCATCCCCAAGACTTCCTTGAACACTGCGGTGCAGGACCGCACACGGATCTACGCCAACGACGGTGCAGGCAACTTCTCGGATATCACGACGAGCGTTCTCGCGGCGCACGCTGATCTGGTTGGCGATGTCACCGTCGACGATGTCGACGGTGACGGTGACACGGACATCATGTACGTCGTGTATTCCTTGACCAACACCTCGGTCGTGCTCGAGGTCAACGGCATGCGCCGTTGCGCGGCACCGGCGTCGACCAAGATCGGGACGCAGCTCGATGTCGACTTTTATGCGCGTGAGGGCTTCGCTGCCCGCGACCTTTCGATCCCGCTGCTCGCGACCACGGTGGCGACGCGCGCTATCTCGGTGCTCGACTACGGTGCGCTGGGCCTGGACCTCGGCACGCTCTTGGTTTTGCCGGCCGTAGCCCACAGCGTGAGCACGGGTAAGGCGACGCTGAGCCTGCAAGTGCCCAACAACGTTGCGCTCGCCGGCCTCCAGGTCTGGTCGCAAGGGCTGACGTTCCAAAGCTCGCGATTGCGCTTCTCGAACGTGCAGCGCACGACAATCACGCGCTGAGGTCCGCAGCGCCGGGCGAGCGGCCCTGGCGCTCATGCAGGTGCCCTTGCGTTGCGAGTGTGTCCGTTCCTTCGATGGGCACTGTCGCGGTCAGGTGCTTCGTCTATTCTGCCGCAGTGCTCTGCAACGTCGATGGGCTTCGATCTCTGCGCGCCGTGACGCGGCTCGGCGTCCTCGTGTGCGTCGCGGCCGCTGTCGCGTGCGGTCCCACGGCCAGCCTCGCAGCGCAGGCGCTGAGCTACAGTCGCGACGTTCGGCCGATCCTGTCGCAACACTGTTTTCGATGTCACGGTCCGGATGAGGCGACGCGCGAGGCGAAGCTGCGCCTCGACATGCCCGGCCAAGCTGCGACAGCGCCGATCGTCGAGCGGATCACGTCGCGAGATCCTCGCGAGATCATGCCGCCGCCCGCGGCGCAGAAGCCGCTGAGCCCGCAGCAGATCGAAGTCTTGAAGACCTGGATCGCCGAGGGGGCACCTTACGAGAAGCACTGGGCCTTCGTGCCACCGCGCCGTCCGGCGCTGCCGGGTGAAGGTGACGGTGCCGATGGCGATGCGCGCCACCCGATCGATCGCTTCGTTCACGCTCGCCTCGCCGGCTCAGGGCTCGAGAGTGCGCCCGAAGCCGACAAGTGGACGCTCGTGCGTCGAGTCTACCTGGACTTGATCGGGCTGCCGCCGACGATCGAAGAGGTCGATCGCTTTGTCGCGGACGCTTCTGAGGGTGCCTACGAGCGACTCGTCGATCGTTTGCTCGCGTCACCGCGCTACGGCGAGCGGTGGGCGCGACGTTGGCTCGACCTCGCGCGCTACGCCGACACCAACGGCTACGAGAAGGACCGCGATCGCAGCATCTGGCCCTATCGCGACTGGGTCATCCGCGCGCTCAACGATGACATGCCGTACGACCGCTTCGCGATCGAGCAGGTCGCTGGCGACATGCTCAGCGGAGCGACGCAGAGCCAGGTCATCGCGACGGGCTTTCACCGCAACACGATGTTGAACGAGGAGGGCGGCATTGATCCGCTCGAATTTCGCTTCCACGCGATGACCGATCGTGTTGCGACGACGGGGACTGCGTTTCTCGGGTTGACGGTGGCGTGCGCGCAGTGCCACACGCACAAGTTCGATCCGATCACGCATCGTGAGTACTACGGACTGATGGCGTTCTTGAACAACGCCGACGAGCCGGATCGCTTCGTCGAGGACGATCAGGAAGAGGAGCGTTACAAAGCGCGGCTCGCCGAAGCGGACGCCGAACTCTCGCTGCTCGCCGACAAGTGGCCGGCGAGTGCTCCGCCGCTCGAACAGAGCTTCGACGCGTGGCTGACGGAGCGACGCAAGCTGGCTTCGCGCTGGACGACGCTGATCGCGAGCACCGCGACGTCGAACTCGCCGAAGCTCGTCGTCGCGGCGAACGGTGTGGTGGATGTCTACGGCGACGCGACGAAGCACGACGTCTACCGGCTCGCCTTTGCACCGCTTGGTCACGAGCTGCGCGCGCTTCGACTGGAGGCTTTGCCGGATGATCGTTTGCCGGATCGCGGTCCGGGCATGACGTTTTATGAGGGGCGCAAGGGCGACTTCTATCTCTCGGAGTTCGAGCTGCACACGGCCAGTGGACCGGTCGCGATCAAGGCTGCGAGCGAGACGCACGCTGGCAACAAGTTTGGTGGGCACGCGGTGAGCGCGCAGTTGACGCTCGACGGCGATCTGCAAACCGGCTGGGCGATCGACGGGCGGATCGGCGAACGGCACGTCGCGATCTACGAGCTCGAGACGCCGCTTCCTGCGCATACGCCGTTGGAACTCACGATGCACTTTGGGCGCCACTTCGCGAGTTCGCTGGGTCGCTTTCGGATCTCCGCGACGGCTCTGCTGCGCGGAGATCCGAAGACGGCGATTGGGGAAGACGTCGACGCCCTGCTCGCGATCCCCCACGAGGAGCTGACGCAACAGCAACGCGCGCGCTTGCGCGAGCACTTCTTGATGCAAGCGCCGCTCGTCAAGCCGCATGCGGATCGCATTCGCGCGCTGCGACGTCCGCCTGATCGCGTCATGACTCTCGTGATGCGCGAGCGTCCGGCGCAGCATCCGCGAGCGACGCATCGGCACCACCGCGGTGAGTTTCTGGATCCGAAGGAGCGCGTCGAGCCGAGCGTGCCAGAAGTCTTGCACGGCTTTCCGTCCGGTGCCGCGCGTGATCGGCTTGGCTTTGCGCGTTGGTTGGTCGCGGCCGAGAACCCACTCGCGGCGCGCGTCGTCGTCAACCGGCACTGGGCCGCGTTCTTTGGCGAGGGCATCGTGCGCACACTCGACGACTTCGGTGCGCAGGGCGAGCTGCCGAGTCATCCACAGTTGCTCGATTGGCTGGCGGTCGACTTCGTCGAGGGCGGCTGGTCGATCAAGGCGCTGCACAAGCTCATCGTGACGAGCCAGACGTATCGTCAGGCTTCGGTGGTTCAGCCCGAGCATCTGCGACTGGATCCGCAGAACCGCTTGCTCGCGCGTGCGCCGCGCTTGCGGCTCGAGGCCGAGATCCTTCGCGATGCGGCGTTGCTCGCGGCTGGTGTGTTGTCGGACAAGATGTATGGGCCAGGGCAGGTGATCAAGAAGGACGGATCCGTACTCGTGGGCAACTTTGAAGAGAGCCGGTACCATGGAAAGCTGGCTCATTGCAACGGGAAGGTGTTCGAGTTAGTGACTTAC
>CALLZN010000167.1 GCA_937858895.1 uncultured bacterium
ATTCGGGCCTACGCGAGCGGCGGCTGGGGCGATGCCGAGACCATCGGTGCCGAACTCGGGGCTTACGTCGACCAGGGCTTCCGCGCCGTCAAGATGCGCCTGGGCGCGATGGACGGCGGCGTCGCGACGAGCGTGGCGCGCGTGCGCGCGGCGCGTAAGGCGCTCGGCGACGACGTCGCGCTGATGGTCGACGCACACGGCACGATGAGCGTGGCGCAAGCCAAGCGCTTCTGCGCCGAGGCGACCGAGCTCGGTTTGCGCTTCTTCGAAGAGCCGGTCGCCTCCGACCACCGCCAGGGCTTGGCCGAAGTGCGAAGGGCTGCGACCTGCCCGATCGCTGCGGGGGAGAGCGAGTTCACGAGCTTCGACTTCGCGGAGCACATCGAGCACCGATCGATCGACGTGCTGCAGCCAGATCTCGCGATCGCCGGCGGCTTGACCGAAGGCCTGCGCATCGCGGCCCTCGCCTACGCCCACCGCCTCGAACTCGCGCCCCACAGTTGGGGCTCGGCGCTGACCTTCCAGGCAGCGCGCACCCTAGCTCTTGCGAGCCCCGCCGGTGTCTTCGTCGAAGTGCCGATGGGCGGCGCTCCGCTCCTGCGGGAGATGGCGAGCATCGACCTGACGCTGCACGACGGCTTTCTGCTTCCTCCAACAAAGCCTGGCTGGGGCGTCGAACCGGACCCCGACTTTGTCGCCCGCTACACACAAACCACGGAGCTGCGATGACGACGACTGCCAACATGCAGCACATCAATGTCAATGTGGAAAGCCTCGACGAGGCCATCGAGTTTTACCATGGCGTGATCGGCCTCGCCCTCGACGACACACCCGACCAGGGTTTCGAATCACAGTTCTTCAGGATCAACGCCTCGCAGCAAATTCACTTGAATGTGATCGCTGACTTGCGTCCCTTCCGCGCCCATTTCTGCATGGACGTCGACGACTTCATGGGCGTGTTTCACCGCGCCAAGGCCGCCAAGGTCATCGACACGGAGCCATGGGGACGCGTCCGCCGACTGCCGAGCGGCAAGATGCAGATGTTCTTGCGTGACCCGAGCGGCAACCTCGTCGAGATCGGCAGCCAAAAGGATTCGGTGATCGATCCCGCGCTCTTTGACGACGAGTTGGTCGAGCGTGAGCCTGGGACCTACAAAATGGCGCCGGGCGCCACGGTCGGCGCACACGTCCCGGCATGATCCTCCTCCTCGAGAGCTTGCATCCGGACGCCGAGGCCTTGCTCGAGGCAGCAGGTCCCGTGCTGCGCGCTGTGGATCCAAACCAAGTGCCAGATGACTTGACGGACTTGACGGCTGTTCGCGCGATCTTGACCCGAGGGCGCGGCCGCATCTCCAAAGAGCTGCTCGCTCGATGCCCATCCTTGGAGGTCATCGCGCGGGCCGGCGCAGGGCTCGACAATCTCGACACCAAAGAAGCTGCGGCGCGTGGCATCCCGGTCATCTTTGCACCTGGAGTCAATGCCAGCACCGTCGCCGAACACACGCTCGCGTTGATGCTGGACCTTGTGCGCGGCGTATCGCTTTGGACCAGAAGAACGAGCTCGGGCGGCTGGGAGCAGCGCGGCAGCTACCAAGGCGCTGAGCTGCGCGGCTTGACGCTCGGCATCATCGGCCTCGGCAGCATCGGTCGTCGCGTGGCCGACCTTGCCCGCGCCTTCGGCATGCGGGTGGTCGCGGCCAGCTTGCCGGGGCGTCCGCGTGAGGTCGACGCTGCAGCCGATCATTCTATCGAGCGTCTGCCGCTCGAAGCGCTGCTAGCGGTCGCCGACGTCGTCTCGCTCCACATACCGCTGACTTCGAGCACGCGCGCCTTCTTCGGCAACACCGAGTTCGGCCAGATGAAGCCTGGCGCCTGGTTGATCAACACGGCCCGCGGCGAGCTGATCGACGGCGCGGCCCTGCGCAATGCGCTCGCGACGGGCAAGCTCGGCGGCTTCGCCGCCGACGTCCTCGATGTCGAACCGCCTTCTGCTGACGATCCCTTGTTGAGCGACGAACGCGTCGTGCTGACTCCACACGTTGCATCGCTCACCGGAGCGACCTACCGCGAACTCTGTGTTTCCACAGCGAGGAACGTCGTGCACGTGCTCCGCGGCGAGAGCCCGGAAGCGCGCAGCGTCTTCCAAGCCGCCGAGTAGTCAGGTCACACCCGAATCCAAGCTAGGCGAGTCAGCGTCAGTGGCCGCTTACTTTGCCGGCCTGGAGTTCGATCGGCTTGTAGCCACCGCGCGCCTTGAACCACAGCGCAATCAAACCGAAGGCGACGAAGAGCAGTCCCGGGAACCACATCGCAAAGCGAAGCACGTCGCGCCCGGCCTGCTCGGGAGCCCGATCCTTGTAGACCGCAGTGACCTCCGCCTGTGCAGCGGTCGGCAGCTTGGCGATGTAGGAGTCGGCCCCGGCCGGATCGATCTTCTCGTGCTCCATCCACATGAAGCCACCCTTGGTCGTCGCGGCCTCCGCCAAGGCCGGAGCCTCCTTTACCACCGAGCTGTGAATGGAGCGATCGAAGGCCACGCCGAGGATCGGAGTTCCTATGATCCCAGCCGACAGCAGACCGATCGCCGACACAGTGTTGAGCGTCAGTGCCCCGCCCTTCCAATGCCATTAGGCTCCACGTCGCCCTTTGGGACCCCAACGTTTGCTCGGTTTG
>CALLZN010000168.1 GCA_937858895.1 uncultured bacterium
GAGAAGCGCTTCGCGCCCATCTTCCGCGCCTACCAGGAAGAACTCGCGATGACCCTCGAGGAGTCCTTGCGCGCTCGCATCCGCGAGGGGGACGCCGGGCTCGCCGACGCCTCCGAGACCGAAGCGCAGCGCAAGCTCTTGGGCCTCGACCTCGATCGCCTGGGCCAGCGCTCGATCGACGCCCTCGACCGCAGCCGCGTCGTCGAGGCGAGCGACCGCGTCGTCACGGGCGAGGACGTGCCGATCCGGCGCGGCGTCGTCGACTGGCTGCTCTTCCGCAGCGGCAGCAAGCTGCGCGACAAGGTCTTCGGCAAGAGCGAAGTTGCGCAGCAGCCCCTGAGCCCCGAACTCAAGAAGAAGCGCCTCGGCGCGAAGGCGCACAGCGCGATGCGTCAAGCGCTGGCGAGCTATCGCAAGAAGTTCCTGACCGAGACCTTCCAGCGCCAGCGCAACGAGATCCTCGCGGCCTACGCGAACGCCAACTTGCGCGGCATCGCGCGCAGCCTCTCGTCCCAGCACGAAGAACTCGACGTCGCGCACCGCCGCCTTGGCGCGGACCTCGCGGCTCGGCATGCCATCTTCGATCCGCTCGATGCCGTGCGCAGGCAGACGGACGAGGCCAACCGCGTCATCGAGAACCTCTCGAAGGACTACGGCAAGTGCCGCCCCGAGGACCTGCTCGGGCCGATTCTCGAGCCGATGCCGCCGCGGCACGCAAAGGACGCCGAGCGCATCATCGACAGCAGCGTCGACAGCAGCATCGAGAGTAGCGTCGAGAGCAGCGCCACTTCGCCTCAGCGCGGGACCAACTCGTAGAGTTCGCAGCTCCCGCGCGAGACCGCGCGCCATTCGTACTGTGCGTCTAGGTGCTCGGCCAAGACGCTACGGGAGCGAAGCGGCAGCGCGTCCGTGTCGCTCGCGAGCAGGGCTCTGGCACCGCCGCTGAGCCAGGTGCGGCGCCCCTTCGCCCACTCGTCGCGGAGCTTCGCATCGAAGATCGGCAGCGTTGCCCTCACCGCCTCCGGCGCTTGGACGAGGATCTCGTCGAGCGGCACGATGTCGAGCGCGGGCTCGGCGATGAGGAGGTTCGTGAGTTCGTCGACGGCGCCGACGAAGATCATGCCTCGGTCCTCGCCGATGCAAGTCGAGAGATCCGCGCGGTAGCGGAGGTCCTCGGCGCTCGGCGCAAAGACCCGCAGCGTCGCGAGCCCGAGGACGCTCGCGACCACGGCGGCCAGCACGAGGATGGGGGCCGCGTAAGCGCGGACACATACGTAGGCGAGCGGCAGCGCGAGCGGCAGCAGGTAGGCGCCGAACTCGGGCTCGGCCACCAAGAGCTCGAGAGCCGCCGCACAGTAGGGCAGGGCCGCAAGGAAGGCCGCGACGCCGAGCCAACGCGTCGTGCGCTGGAAGCCCACTGCCAGGCCGAGCACCGAGAGGGGCATGAGCGCGAGCACATACTCGTCGAGGACGACGCGCGGCAGGTGTTCGACGCCCTGAGGACGGCCGAAGCCTTCCTCGACGAAGCGGCTCGCCCCGAAGGGATCCGCGACAACGAAGACGAGGCCCACGTGGGCCGCGACGAAGGACAGCGCAACCGCCAAGGCGCGGCCACGAGCAGCATGACCGCCATCGACCGGCTTCGCGACGACGCTCACGAAGAGCGGCAGGAAGGCCGCCGGCAGCAAGAGCCCCGAGGCATGGACCGCCGTCGCGACCGCGCTGACCGCGCCCGCGAGCAAGGCGAAGGCGACTTCGCTCCAAGCGGCGCTCGAAGTCCGCGGCAACGCAAGACGCGGCAAAGCAAGACAGAGCAGCGCAAAGCTGAGCCCAGCAAAGCCAAAGAAGACCCCGTGGATCTCGACGACGCTGCCGAAGAGCACGACCGCCGGACAAGTCGCAACGAGTACCGTCGCCGCGGCGCTGCGCCACGCCGCCTTGCCGGCCGCAAAGAGCCGCTGCATGCCGACATCGGCGAAGGCGAGGCCAGCGGCCGTGCCGATGTGCGCGGCGACGCGGCAGACATCGAAGGGCGGGAGCTCGATTCCCAGCGCTTCGAGCACCCGTCCGAAGCCGATGACGATCGGCAAGTAGAGCGGGTGCTGCGGCCAGACCGGGTTCTCGCGCAACAGGTGCAAGACGAGGCGTGGACCATCGGCCCTGTAGAAGCCCTGCGGCGCAAGGGCGGCAAAGACCACGCAAGCGATGCCGAAGATCGCGAGCCAGCGAAGCGTGCCGCGCAGGACCGTGGAGCAGGACTTCATCCGGGCTAGACGTCGCCTTCGAGGCGGTACTGGACTTCGACGAGGCGGGAGCGCGCATAGCGAGCCGTCGGCGTCGCGTCGCGCTCCCAGTAGAGCCAGAGGCGCCGGCCCCGGTCCGAACGCGCGAAGCGCTGCAAGCCCTGCAGCACGTGCGGGTCGAAGCGGACCGGCCCCTCGTGCTCGGCCGTGATGTAGCCGACGCCGCTCGTCAGGACGACGAGGCGCAGGCCGGCTGTTGCAGGCCCTGCGGCCGGACGGCTTCCGATGAAGACACGGCCATCGTCACGGATCTCGATCACGATGTCGTCACGATCGAAGTCGCTGCCACCGAGGTCGATGCGCGGGGCGTCACGCAAGAGCCGGAGGGTCGGAACTGTAGCCGAGCAGCCGCTGAGCTCGAAACCCTGCACCGCTCCCGAAAAGGCGAGGGCGGCAACGTCGATGGACTTGCCGATGGGAAAGTGCAGCGCAGCGTCGACAACGCTCGCTGTGAAGGTCTGCGCTAGTGTTCCCTGCGGGCCGACGACCTGCAGTTGCGCGTCCGCATCGCTGCAACCCTCGACGACGACCTCCTCGAAGTCGAAGGGCGAGCACGGCTGCGCGAGGTCGAAGCGCAGGCGTGTGTCCTCGCGGTGCACTTCGCTCACAGACGGCGGCGGCGCTGCACTGCGTGTCAGCGCATGAAGCCGCTCGTCGGCCCAGAGCAGGAGCTTGCCGCCGCTCGCGAGCACGGCGCGCAGCGCGTGGGCATCGTGGAAGAGCTCGGGCTGGTCGGGTAAGCGCAGCAGCACGCAGTTGAGGCCGACGAGGCGGGCCGTGTGGTCGACCATCGGCGCCGTGACGATCGGGAAGACCGCGTTGGGGTTGATGAAGGGGACGCCGAAGGCCTGGCTCGGGCTCGCGACCATGGCCGCCAAGTCTCCAGCTTCCGTCGCCGCCCGGACCTGCGTCATGAAGGAGCGCATCGAAGCACCAGCATGATGGAGGCGGCCTTGCATCTCGCGCGCGGTGTAAGCAGCGACGAGGAGCATCGGCAGCGGCGCGAGCGCGAGCCACCCAGCAGGGCGACCGACGCGGCCGACGAGGACCGACGTCAGCAGGGCAGCCTGCGGCACGAGGACCAAGAGCACGCGCGTCCCGGTACCGCTCGAGGAGTCGATGGCGACATCGGCCGCGACGAAGGTGCTCGCTACCAAGCTGGCAGCGACGGCAACGACGAGCAGGGCCGTGCGACGGAGTTCGTAGCGCAGGGCCAGGAGGCAGGCGAGCACGAGGACGGCCAAGCCAGCGTAGGCGAAGGCCGCGCCGTCGAGGCCCATCTGCGCGCGCGGCACCGCGAGATACGAGAGACGTGTGCCGAGTCCGTGCAGCCAGCTCGTGAGCGTCGGGCGCGCGCTGAGGCCATCGCCGAGCACGCTTCCGAAGAGGACGATGCGCCACAAGAAGTAGGCGACGAAGACCAAGGACCAACGCGCATGCCGCCAGCAAAAGGCCGTGAAGCTCGGAGAAGTCTGGCTCGAGCTGCCCCCTGCCATGCGAATCACGTCGACGAGCAAGAAGAAGAGCGGCAGCAAGACCGCCGTCTCCTTCGTGAGCAGCGCAAGGACCGCAAAGAAGAGAGCGCAATATCCAAAGACGCGCCTTTGCCCCGACGCGAGCACGAAGGCCACGCTCGAAGCGAGCATGAAGAAGACGACGAGGCCCGAGTTGCGAGCGACGATCCAAGACGCCGCCTCGGACGTGAGCGGGTGGGTCGCAAAGAAGAGGCCGGCGACGAGGGCACAGAGCGGCTTCCAGCGCGGCGCGAGCAGCGCGGCGAGGACCGCAGTCAAGAAGCTGCTGCCAGCGTGCAACGCAAGGTTCGTTCCGTGCAGGATGCGCGGATCCTCGAGGCCACCGCGTTCGAGGTCGATCCCGAGCGACACCGAGACGAGTGGGCGGTAGAGGGCCGTGCCCTCGGTCCCGAACCAGGGGCCAACGAAGTCGCGCAGCACGAAGGGCCAGTCGACGTCGGTCGTGGTCGCTGCGTCGCGGAGTAGGGCTGGCAGGAGCCAGTCGTCCGAGAGCAGGCCGAGTTCGCGGACGTCCTGCCAGAAGGCATAGCCGAAGGCCGCGACTGCAGCGGCCACGAGAAGAGTGAGGACTATGCTGCGGCGCGCCTGCATCGCGCTATGTTACGCGCCCTTTTCGTCGGAAGTTACGGAAACGAGCCGAAGCGAACGAGCATGAGTCCTGAGCCCGCATCTTGGAAGCGCACGCACACCTGCGGCGCTCTGCGTAAAGACCACGTTGGACAGCAGGTGCGTCTCTGCGGTTGGGTCGCAAACCGTCGTGACCATGGGCGCATCTTCTTCGTGGACCTGCGCGACCGCTATGGCATCACGCAGTTGACGATCGACACCGAGCGGCTCGGCGCAGCCGGTGAGGCGCTGTACGCGGCCTGCACCGAGCTCGGCGCCGAAGACGTGGTTTCGGTCGCCGGCCTCGTCCAGCCGCGCATGGCCGGCCAAGAGAACAAAGAGCGCGCGACCGGCGACATCGAGGTCCACGTCACGGCGATCGAGGTCCTGTCCAAGTCCGAGCCTTCGCCGATCGACCTCCATGACGAGAGCGAGACCGCGATCGAACGGCGCCTCGAGTATCGCTTCCTCGACCTGCGGAGAGCGCCGCTGCAAAAGGCCCTGGTCTTCCGTTCGCGCTTCGTGCTCGCCATTCGCCGCTGCCTCGAGACCCTCGACTTCGTCGAGGTCGAAACGCCGATCCTCACGAAGGCGACGCCCGAGGGCGCGCGCGACTACCTCGTGCCTTCGCGCGTGCACAAGGGCAAGTTCTATGCGCTGCCGCAGAGCCCGCAGATCTTCAAGCAGCTCTGCATGGTCGGCGGTCTCGATCGCTACTACCAGATCGCGCGCTGCTTCCGCGACGAGGACTTGCGCGCGGACCGCCAGCCCGAGTTCACGCAGCTCGACGTCGAGATGAGCTTCGTCGAAGAGGACGACGTTCTACAAGTGCTCGAGACCGCGGTCGCCGCGGCCTTCCGCGACGTCATGGGCATCGACTTGGAGCTGCCCTTCCCGCGCATGGACTACCACGACGCGATGGAGCGCTACGGCCTCGACAAGCCCGACATCCGCTTCGGTCTCGAACTCGTCGACGTCGCGAAAGAGGTCGCTGGTTGCGGCTTCCAGGTCTTCACGGGCGCGCTCGAGCGCGGCGGACGCGTGCGCGCGCTGCGCATCCCTGGTGGGGCGGCTTGGTCTCGCAAGCAGGTCGATGGCCTCGGCACCTTCGTGCAGGACTACGGCGCCAAGGGCCTCGCCTGGCTCAAGTACGGCGACGACGGGACGATCCAGGGGCCAGTCGCCAAGTGGTTCGAAGGGGCTGCGAGCGAGGCCCTGCTCCGACAGGTCGGCGCAGAGCGCGGTGACTTGATCGTTTTTGCTGCAGACAGCGAAGCGATCACATCGCGCGTGCTCGGCGAGCTGCGCAACCACGTCGGCACGACGCTCGGACTGCGCGACCCCAAGACCTTCCGCTTCGTGTGGGTTCTCCACTTCCCGATGTTCGAGTGGAGTGAAGAGAAGCAGCGCTGGCAAGCGCTGCACCATCCGTTCACCGCGCCGCGCGATTGGGACGTCGATTTGAACGTGGACACAGCGCGCATCGCGAGCCGGGCCTACGACCTCGTGCTCAATGGCTGGGAGCTCGGTTCGGGCTCGATCCGCATCCACCGCCAGGACGTGCAGGCGAAGATCTTCGACTTCCTCGGCCTCACGCCAGAGGAGACGCAGGAGAAGTTTGGCTTCTTGCTCGCGGCCTTCCGCCATGGCGCGCCGCCGCATGGTGGCTTCGCGATGGGCATCGACCGCGTGGTCGCGCTGGCCCTCGGCCAGACTTCGATTCGCGACGTCATCGCGTTTCCGAAGACGACGGCCGCGGCCTGTCTGATGACGAAGGCGCCGTCGACGGTCACGCAGGAGCAACTGGACGAGCTGGCGCTTCGCAGCACGGTGCGCGAAGCGGCGGCCGATCCAGCGGACTCGAAACCCGTCTGACGCGTGCAGCGGCGCGCTTTAGCGCCCGCCGCCGCGGTTGCCTCCGCCTGCGCCGCCGCGAATGAGCTGGTCCAGGCCGCCGCCGCGGCCCTGCCCGCCGCCGAGGCCGGGCAGTTGGATTCCTGTCGCGCCGTTGCCGAAGCCCGGAATGTTGATGCCTTGCCGTCCGCCTTGGCCGCGGCCCTGCCCACGGCCTTGACCGCCGCGTCCGCCCATCTGGGTCGTTCCCCCCGGCATGCCAGGGATTGGTCCCGTACCCGCAGACTGGCGTGTCAAGCCTGCGCCACCCCCCCCCGCCTGAGCGTTCTCGGCGCTCGGCGCCTCGCTCGGCACGACCGGCACGAGGGCGATTCCCTCGTTCAGGATGTTCACGGGCTCGGCTGTGAAGACGATGTGGCGCTCGTACTTTTCGGTGCGGCCGCCGACCTCGTCGACCTCGACGAGGGCGTTGTGCGTCTCGGCGCTGCGCTCGATCTCGAAGGCGATCTTGATGCGGCGCGGCAGCGTCTTCTTTTCGGCGCTGTCCCAGTCCTCGAAGGGCTCGGCCTCTTCGCCGAGCTCCTCGTAGTAGGTCACGTCGAACTGGCGCACGCGCTTGCTGAGCAGTTGGTAGTTGCCACCGCGCCAGAGTTCTTTGTCGAAGAGCGGGTCCTCGCGGCGCCAGAGCTCGCGCAGGTTGGGGTTCTCGTTGCTGGCCCTGAGGATGTAGCTGACCTCGGCGTAGGGTGCGGGTCGGAGCTCGTCGTTGTCGGTGCGGACCGGGAAGACGCTCGCCCCTGCGACGAGCAGGTGGATGCGGTCGGCCGGCGCGCCGACGATGTCGCGGTCCTCGCCGCGAAAGACGCGATTCTCGTCGACGTTGTAGGTCCAGAGGCCGTGCAGGTCTTCCTCGATCATGTCGAGGATCTGCGGGCCCTGCGACATGGGCTCGGCCAAGGCCTTGACCTCTTCGCGCGCCATCACGCTCGCCTCGAAGACTTGGAGGACGGCCGTGATCAAGAGCGCGCCCAGCGTCACCGCGAGGAGGACTTCGAGCAGCGTGAACCCGCGCTGACGTTCATGGATCGTTGGGTGCATGGGAGTCATTTGGTTTCGCCGCCTTCGTTGTCCGTTCCACCGCGGGCTTCGGCCTGTTCCGTCGTGAGACCGCTGAGCGCGAGCGTGCTCGCCTGACCTCGCAGCCGGAACATGCCCTCGAGGTCCGCCTCGTTCCTCGGCACCGTGCGCGGCCAGTAGACGAAGATAGCGATCTCTTCGATCGTGTCCTCGTCGGGGCTTTCGTCGACTTCGAGTTCTTCGCGTTCGAGGTCGACCAGGGCCTTCTTCTCGGCGCGCGCGCGCTCGATCTCGCGGCGCCTCGTGAGCCACTCCTGGCGCTCGAGGTTGCGGCGGTCGGCCTCGGAACCGCTCGCGTCGGCGATGGTCGCGACCTGCTCGGTCTCGGCTTCTTGGATCTCGGTTTCGCCGATCACGACCATCCACTCGAAGAGGGGGAGCTCTTCGACTTGGTGCCGCGTGCCGCGCAGTTCGTAGGCACGGATGACGCCGGCCTCGATCTTCGACAGGACGCCGCTCGCAATCTCGCGTGCGATGCGGGCGTTGCGCGCCTCGGCGGCGTCGATGACGCTCGTCGTGCGCATGCCGGTCAGGGTCAAGGTCGCGATGGCCAAGACCGCGAGCGCAACGAGGACTTCGAGCAGCGTGAAGCCGTCCTGCCGTGCGCCACTACAAGCTGCAGAAGAACTGCGCATCAGAAGAAGTCTCCGTCGGTCGCTGTCCGGAAGGGCACGCTGCCTTTCTCGACCGAGACCGCGCCGCTGAGCGGCGCGACGACGACCGAATAGACGACTTCGTCCTGATCGCGGAAGCCGACTTCGAGGATCTTCTGGCTCGTGCGTCCGCGCGGGTCGAAGCTCACTTCGCGCAAGGTCGTTCCCTTGTCGCGTTCGAGCGCGCCGATGTGAATGGCTCGAAAGTAGACGCCCTCGGGCAGTTCCTGCCAGGCCATCGTGAAGAAGTCGGGGCGGCCGTCGGGAGGGACGTCGTCCTCGAGCTTCTCGCCTTCACGGGCGAGGACCTTGTCCTTGGGCAGGAGGATGCGGTAGCGATGCGGAGCGCGCTCGGGCGTCTCGATCTCGACGCCGTAGCGCTCGCTCTGCAGGCGCGACTCGGCGCGCAAGTAGTCGAGGAGGGCAGCGAGCTTCTGGGCCTCGGCTCTGACCTTCGCGAGCGGCACGTCGGAGATGAAGGTCGGCAGGATGAGCTGAGCCATGATGCCGATGATGAGGACCACGAAGACGAGCTCGAGCAGGGTGAAGCCGCGCTCCACTCGCCATCCTGCACGTGTGTTCGTCGATCGGTGCTTCATCTCGTGGAACAGGATCCCGGCACTCAGTTGCCTTGCTTGATGATCTCGAGGTACTCGGCGAGCTTGATCTTCTTGATGTTGTCGGACGTCAGATCGTCGCCGTCGCCGACGTTGCCGGTGTAGCCCGCGCAAACGACGAGGATGCCCCCGCCCTGGCGTTCGATCGTGTATGCAGCACCCGTCCACTTGTCGACCGGGGCTTCATCGAGGTAGCGGATCGTCGCCTCGTCGTTTCCGACGAGCTCTTCGATCGACTCCGGCCACTTGCCGTTGTTGAGTTTGTAGCGGGTCGCTGCTCCCTTGATGGCCTCGATGTCGCTCGCGGTCGCGGCGAGGTTGGCCTGCTCCTGCGTGCCGCTCAGGTTTTGCACGACGAGGGTCGCAAGAACGCCGACGATGACGACGACGAGGATTTCGATGAGGGTGAAGCCGCGTTCCTTGCGGCGCTGTTCGGTCTTCATGTTGGCGACGTTCTTCGCCTCTGCGCTTCGTTGCATCTGAGTCTCGTTTCCTACGGCGTGCTGTGTCTGGCTCGTCTTGTCGAAGAGCGCATACTCTGTGACGCCGCCCGACTTGCCGCAAGCGCTTCGCCTTGCTTCGTGTTTGGCCCTGTGCTTGCGTCGGAGTCTTGGACGGCCTTGATCGCCTGTTCTTGCGGACGGGCTTGCGGACGGGCTTGCGCGAGGGGCCTCGTCCGCATGGCATCGCGGCTTCGGCGGCTGTCTCGTCAATCGGTCTTCTGCAGCTGCAAGAGCGGCAGGATGACCGCGATGATGATACCACCCACGACCAGGGCCAGGACCACGATGATCAACGGTTCGAAGACCGAAGTGAGCTTCTGCGTGGCGAGCTCGACTTCTTCATCGTAGGTCTGGGCGACCTGGTCCAGAACGTCCTCGAGGTTGCCTGCCTGCTCGCCGACCGCGACCATGTAGGAAACGACCGGGGGAAAGACCCCGCTGAGCCGGATCGGCGTCGCGATGTCCGCGCCTTCGAGAATGTGGGAGTGGACCTTCTCGAGGGCGTTGGTCAGCACCTTGTTGCTCAGCGTGTCCTTCGTGACCTCGATGGCCTGGATGGCCGGCACGCCCGAACGCAGGAGGGTCGAGAACGTCGTCGCGAAGCGGCTGACCGATTGCTTGGTCATCAAGTCGCCGAAGACCGGCATCTTGAGCATGAAGCGGTCCCAGGTCAGTCGTCCCTTCTTGGTGCGCAGGACCCAGTTGAAGAGCAGGAGCAAGGCAATCACGCCGATGGCGACGAGGAGCCAATACTGCTGCATGAACTTGCTGATCGTGATCAAGATCTCGGTCGGCAGCGGCAGTTCCTTGCCGCGCTTGATCAACATCTGCGTGACCTTCGGTACGACGAAGGCCATGAGGATGCCGACGACCGCCGCCCCGACGACGACCATGATGACCGGATAGATCATCGCCGCGCCGACGCGGTTGCGCAGGCGGATCTGGGCCTGCAAGTAGTTGGCGAGCTTGATGAGGACAGCGTCGAGGGCACCCGAGGCTTCGCCGGCCTTGACCATCGAAGCGTAGAGCCCCGTGAAATAGGCCGGGTGCTGGAGCAGGGCGTCGCCGAAGGTCATGCCCTGGGTCACGCGTTCGCGGATGTCACGGAAGACCGTCTCGATCTCCTGGTCGGGTGACTGCTCGATGATGGCTCGCAAGCTCTCGGCGAGCGGGATGCCCGACGCGAGCAGCGACGCGAGTTGGCGCGTGACGCCGGCGACTTGCTCCGTGCGCTTCTTGTTCGGCGCGTTCGCACCCTGCAGCTTGCGCAAGCGCTGCGACAGCGACTTGCCCTTCGAACCCTTGGTTTCCCGAATCTGCGTGACCAGCAGGTTTTCGCGGCGCAGCTTGGCGCGTGCATCCTTTGGCGAGTCGGCGTCGACGATGCCCGCCTTGGTCTCGCCGTCCGCAGACATGGCCTTGTATTCGAAGATGGGCATGCGTCGTCAGCGAGAGGTCTTCAGCGAAGGAGCGTGAAGCGAGGTGCGGGATTCAAGAAACTGGATACGACGGGTCAAGTGATGTCGAGCTGGGTGACGCGCAGGATCTCCTCGGGCGTCGTGACCCCGGCGAGGATCTTTTGAATGCCGTCCATGCGCAAAGTCCGCAGGCCCCGCTCGATGGCCCCGCGCTTGATGTCGGTTGCGCTCGAGTGCTCGACCACGGCCTTCTGGATCTCCTCGTCGATCGGCATGACCTCGTAGATCGCGGTCCGGCCTTGGAAGCCCGAATGGAAGCAGTCGTCACAGCCGACGCCCTTCATGAGCTTGCCGTCAGGGAACTGGTCCAACTTCAGGTTCAGGTCCTCGAGCCAGTAGAGGTCTTCCTGGGTCGGATCGGTCGGCTGGCGACAAACGTGGCAGACCGTGCGCACGAGGCGCTGGGCGATGACGACCAGGAGCGACGACGACACGAGGTAGGGTTCGATGCCGATGTCGAGCAAGCGCGTGACCGTCGAGGCCGCGTCGTTCGTGTGCACGGTCGATAGCACGAGGTGTCCCGTGAGCGCCGCGCGGATCGCAATGTCGGCGGTCTCGTGGTCGCGGACTTCGCCGACCATCATGATGTCGGGGTCCTGACGCAAGAAGCTGCGCAGACCCGAAGCGAAGGTCAGTCCCTTCTTGGCGTTGACCTGGACTTGGCTGACGCCGTCGAGGTTGTATTCGATCGGGTCTTCGATCGTGAGGACGTTCTTCTCGGTCGAGCTCATCTCGGTGAGCGCGGCGTAGAGCGTCGTCGTCTTGCCCGAACCGGTCGGCCCGGTCACGAAGATCATCCCGTGCGAGTACTTGAAGTAGCGCCGCACGATCTTGAGGTTGTCCTCGTCGAGGCCGATCTCGTTGAGGCGGTAGACCTTGGCCGTCTTGTCGAGGATACGCATGACGATGCGCTCCCCGTTGTTGACCGGGATCGACGAGATACGCACGTCGACGTCGCCATCACCGATGCGGATCGAAGCGCGACCGTCCTGGGGCAGGCGGCGTTCGGCGATGTCCATCTTCCCCATGACCTTGATGCGCGAGGTGATCGCCTCTTGCGCGCGCTTGGGGATGGCCTCCATGTCGTAGAGGATGCCGTCGATGCGCATGCGCACCTGAAGGCGATCCGGGTAGGGCTGGAGGTGAATGTCCGATGCTCGCAACTTCAGCGACTGGAAGAGCAGCATGTTGACGAGCTTGATGATCGGCGCCTTGTTGGCGACGTCGAGCAAGTCTTCGGACTGCTCGACCTCGGCCGCGAGGCCCATGATGTCCTGCTCGCTGATGTCACCGAGCGCTTCGTCGACGCCGTCGGCCTTGTGGCGGTAGGCGCGGTTGATGAGGCCCGTGATCTCGAGCTTGGGGCAGAGCACGGGCTCGACCTCGTAGCCGAGCAAGGCCGCGAGGTCGTCCATCGGCTGGACGTCGAGCGGGTTGCAGGTCGCGACCTCGATGACGCCGTCGTCGCGAAGCCGAATCGCGATCAGGTTGTGCGTGCGCGCAAACTGGACCGGCACCTTCATGATGAAGTCGCCCGGTACCGAAACCCCCGAGAGCTCGGGGCGCCGCTCGAGGTTCAGGTAGCTCGCAAAAAACGCGTGGGCGTCGGGTTCACTGAGGAAGCCGCGCGTCACGAGGACCTGGTCGAGGGTCGAACCCGTCTCGCGTTCGAGGCGCAACGCGTCTTCGACGCGCTCCGCCGAGAGGTTCGTGCGCTCGATCAGCGACTGTTTGATCTGACTCATCTGCAAAGATCTCAGCGTCGGTCGTCGAGCTTGCCACCCGAGCCGGGGCCCGCATCAGGGGCTCCCGTCCCGATCGGAGTCTTGCTGCCGTCCGGCAGGCGCGGTGCGCCCATGTCCCCGTCGACTGGCGTCTCGCCCGATGGCGGCCGCTGGTAGGTCGGGATGTCGAAGCCGCCGAGGCGGTCGAGGTCTTCGATCGTCGAGAGCGGATCCTCGAGCTTGCCGTCATCCTGGCCACGCCAGTTCGGGTCGAGGACCTTGAGGCGGCGGTTGCCGATGTAGCGCGCGGCCTCGAGCTTCTTGCGGTAGGTCATCTGCTCGAGATCGGCGAAGTCCTCGTCACTGAGGATGTGCGGCGTCAAGAAGAAGTAGAGGTTGGTCTTGCGCTTCGTCGTCTCGGTCGATCGGAAGAGCGCGCCGAGCAGCGGGATGTCCTTGAGCAGCGGGATGCCGTCGTTGGTCTCGCTCGACTGGTCTTCGATGACCCCGCCGAAGACCATGGTCCAGCCAGAAGGCATGGTGACCACGGTTTCGATCGTGCGGATCGTCTTGGGCGGCGGCACGGCCGACGTCGAATCGAAGGAGCCCGTGAACTTCGAGACCTCGAGGCGCAGGTTGAGCTTGACATAGTTGCCCTCCGAGATCGACGGCGAGATCTTGAGGTCGATACCAGCGTCCTGGAAGCCGCCGAACTGGGTCTGGGTCGTGACGTTGCCGACCTGGGCCTGCTGGGTCGGGAAGGCGTCTTTGCTGGTGATCGTCGCATCTTCGTTGTTGTTGACGAGGACCGACGGGATCGACAGCACGTTCGACTGCGTGTCCGACTTGAGCGCGTTGACGACGATCGGGATCGCGAAGTCGTCGCTCGCGATGATGCCGCCCGTGAGCCCGCGCAACGGGTTCTCGAGGTCGGGCAGGCGCGTGTCGGGCAGGCCGTTGCCGTCGGTGTCTTCGTAGTTCGTGAGTCCGAAGCTCGTCAGGCCGAAGGGGCGCGTGAAGTTGTTGGCGCCGATGTCGAGCAGACCGAGTTCGATGCCGAGGCGCTCGATATCCTGGGTGCCGAGCTCGATGAGTGCGGCTTCGATCAGCACCTGGTCCTGGCGCACGTCGAGGCGGCGGATCAGTTCGACGATCTTTTCGTACTGGCTGCGGCTCGCCGAGATCAAGAGCTGGTTGCTCTTCTCGTCGTCGCGGATCACGGGCTTCTGTTCGCGCCTGCCGGCCGAAGCGCCGCCACCCGCACCACCGCCGCCGCCGGCCTGTGCTTGCTGAACGGCCGTCGTCGATTCGTTGACGAACTCGTTCAAGACCTCGCGCATCTCTTTCGCGAGCGTGTTGATCAGCTTGTAGACGTGGTAGTTGCTGTCGATGCCCGTCGACTTGGTATCGAGCTGGGCGACCATGTTCTCGACATCGCGCACGGCTTTCTCGTGCGCATAGATGATGAGCTCGTTCTTGTTCGGGATCGTCTCGATCTTGACCGGGATCAGGTCCTCGGGCGGCGTGATGTTGCCGTTGCCAGCCGGCTGGGCGGCGACGCGCGCCTTGTCTTCGAGCAGGGCCGTCAGGATGGGCTGCACGTCTTCTGCGGCGCTGTGCTGGAGCTTGATGACGCGCAAGACGGCCTGCGGCTTGGCGTCGGCGACGTCGACGCGCTTCAGCAGCTCGACGATCGTGTTCACGGTCGGGCCGAAGCCCGAGACCATGAGCGAGCGCTGGTCGTTGCCGCCGACCGGCACGAGGGTCAGGAGCCCCTTGGGGTCGTTGAAGAACTGCCGCAAGTTGGCCGAGGCGAGCTGGGCGTTCACGTACTGCAGCTGCACCGTCGTGACGATGAAGGTGCCGGTCTGGTCGGCGAAGTCGCGCACGTTCTCGGGGTCGACCCAGCGCACGCCGTTCTTGACCGTCGGCCCACGCGCGCCGCCTTGATAGATGAGATCGACGAACTGGGATTCGCCCGAACCGCGCGGCACACAGACCCAGTCCTTGATGAAGAGGATGGTCTGGAAGAAGTCGTAGAACTTCTCCTCCTCGATCTTGAGCGTGCCCAGCAAGTTGATCTTGAGCGCTTCGGCATCCGGCGTGGAGAGCTGCGGGTCTTGGCTCTTGTCGATGAAGAAGGTCTTCTTCGTGACCTTCTGCGCGAACTTCACGAACTCGAGGAAGGGGATGCCGCTGTTCTCATCGACCTTGAAGATGACGAAGCCGTTCTCGAGGCGAATCTTGTCATCTTGAGTGGTCGGGTTCGCGCCACCAGGGGCCTGGCCGCCTTGGCCAGCGCCGGGGTTGGCCTCTGTCGTCGCTTGCGCGCGGAGACCATGGCCGAGGTTCGAGAAGCTCAGGAGGAGCACGAGGACGGGGACGACGGAGCGCCCTACGGGAGCGAATCGCACGATGCTTCGGATCTCCAGACGAATCGAAACTCGAGGGGCCGATGCCAGGTACGCTCCATTGCGCTGCCATGGCGGCAACCAAACCTCTTGGCGCCCTCCGACCACGAGGCTCGAGTTTTATTCCCCGGCGGTGCGAAAGCCAAGCATTGCGCGCATTGCTCGACACGAAGCGCTGAAGAAGCCGCGAAGAAACTCGTCATGACGCTATCTTCCCAGCGATGGGAGGGCTCCAAGCGCGCTTCGCGCCCCGCGTCATCTTTGCGTCTCTGCTCGCGTTCGCGTCGGGTGCGGGAGGGCTCCTCTTCGAAGTCGTGTGTCTGCGTCGCAGCGCGCTCGTCTGCGGGCACGGCAGCGTCGGGCAAGCCCTGGTCTTCGCGGCCTTCCTCGTGGGCTTCGGCCTTGGCGGCCTCGTCGTGCCGCGCATCGCCTTCTTTGGTCGGCGGCCCTTGCGAGGTGCTGTCTTGCTGTGGGCCGTGGTGGCCCTCCTCGTTGTCGGAGTCGACTACGTGCTGGCGGGTCTGCGGGCGAGCGCGCCGCTCGCGCCGCTGCTCGTTTTTGCTGCGGCCCTCGTCACGGCCCTGCCGATGGGGGGCGCGCTGCCGCTGCTCTTTCCGCGCTTCACCGCGGGCGATGGTCGTGGCGTCGGCATCGTTCAAGGAGCGAACCTGCTCGGGTCGGTCGGCGCGGCTGTGTTGGGTTCTGGCTACCTCGTGCCCGACTTCGGCATGCGCGCGACGGCCTTCGTGGCGGCTGGGCTCTATGCGACTGCGAGCCTTGTTCTCGCGACCACGATGCGCCTTTGGCTCGGAGCGCATTCACCGAGTGTCGGGCGAGCCTCGATGGCGTTACACGAGGTCCGCGCCACCCTCGGCTTGGCCGCGTGCGCGCGCATCGCCGGCGCTGGCTTCGCGGTCCTCGGCCTGGAACTCTGGCTGCCGCGTCGCTTGGTCTTCGCGCTGGGGAGCTTCTTGCCGAGCCTCGTCGGGCCCCTCGTGGGGGCCATGCTCGGCCTCGCGCTCGGGAGCTTCCTCGTCGACGCGGCGCGTCGTCGCATCGCGGCTTGGCCGAGCCATGTGCTGCCCGCCGCCGCGGCCGTCGGCGTCGCGCTCAGCCTCGTGGCGACCGAAGTCGCCCTGCCCGCGGTCTCGCGCATCCTCTTGCCGACTTTCGAGGCACGCCTGCTTGCGGCGAGCTTGCTGCCCTTCTTGTTGCTGCTGCCGGCGACGCTGCCGCTCGGCATGCTCGTGCCGCTCGAAGTCGAGGCCGCTGCTCGAAGGGCTGCGGTGCTGAGCGTCCCGGCGGGCCTGGTGGGGCAGGCCTACTTCGTGTTTTCGATCGGTGGCCTCGTCGCGGCGCTGGTCCTGCCGCGCGCCTTCGGCCTCGAAGCGGCGCTGACCGTGCTTCCGCTCTTGGCCATCGTCCCGCTCGCGGTCCTCGCTTTTTGCGCGCCGCCGTCGCGGCGTGCTTGGATCGTTGGCGGCGTCGCGGTGGCGGCCTTGGTCGCAGCGCCGCTTGCCTTTGTCGGTCGGCCCGCGCTCGCAGGCGCGCGCAACTTCGACGTGGCGACGAAGCGCGTGGTCGTCGAAGCGAGCGACGCAGTCACGACCGCGAGCGTCGTCCATGACCGAGCCCGCAGCGACGTCTTGCTCTACACCGACGAGTTCGCCGCGGCGGGGGGCGACCGCAGCGCCTACATGCGCGCCTTGGGCCTCCTCGCCGAGCGCTTCGCGGCGACGGAGGGGCGGCGCGTGGTGATCTGTCTCGGAACCGGGACGACGGCGGCTACGTGTGCGCGCGCGAGTCGCGGCGCGCCGATCGACATCGTCGAACTCTCTTCGGCGGTCGTTTCGGTCGCTCCTCGCTTCGCCGACCACCACGCTGCCTATGCCGAGCTCGCGACCGTGCACGTCGCCGATGGGCGGCGTTTCGTCGAAGTCCAGCCTCCGAAGAGCCTCGCCTATCTGACGCTCGAGCCGCTGCTGCCGCAAGCGCCTGGCAGCGTGCATCTCTACAGCGTCGATTTCTACCGTGCGGTCCACCGCGCGCTGCGCGACGACGGTGTCATCGTGCAGTGGGTGCCGACGCATGCTCTCGACGCGTCGTCGTTTGGCGCGCTGGTCGCAAGCTTCTGCGAGGTCTTCGAGGTCGAGCGTGGCTTCCTGCTCGACGAGAGCACGATCTTGGTCGGCGCCAAGCGCGCCCTCGTCGCCAAGGAGCTGCCGGCGGCGAGCGATATCGACGCTTGGCTCTGCGCGGCTTTGTCGGACGAAGACTGGAGCCTCGCCGAGTTCGCGCCGCGGGCTCTTGCCGACTTGGTTGCGGCGACGCCGCTGCGCGTCGAGGACGACCGGCCCTTCCTCGAGCGTCGCGCCTTTGCGCGCGGCGTCGAAGTGCTCGATTGGTTGCCGCAGAACCTCGAGCGCTTGCAGGTGCCAAGCGAGGCGACGGGCGCCCTTGACCTCGCGCGTCATGCCCGCCTCGCCGCTCGCATCGCGCTCGCTCGCGCGGTCCTCGACCCGGCGCAGCTCGAGGTGGCGCGCGCGCGCATGTCGGATGCGCGGCGGCTCTTTCCTGCATCGCTCTTGTTCGAGCGCGAGGCTGCGCGCATCGAAGCAGCCTTGGCCGACCGCGCCGCGTTGGCGGCGCTCGCGAGCGGTAGTTTCGGCACGGCAGACTTGGCCTTCGAGCGCGCAGCCCTGCTCGCCGGTAGCGACGAGCTGCGAGAAGCCGGTCGCGCTGTCGTAGCCCTCGCCAAGGGCCGCCTCGACGAGGCGCGTGAGCGCATCGTGAGGCTGCGCCGCCAGGGCATCGATGTGCGGGCGGCGCCGCGCATCGTGGCGCGGCGCGAGCGCGGTTTTGCGAAGCTCTTCGAGGACCCGCGCCTCGAGGCGGCGCACGGCGCGCCGCTCTTGGCGTCCGGCGACGCGGCGCTGCCGGACGCAGCGCACTTTGTCGAAGCCATGGCGCGCGGTGAGGCTTGGGCCGAGGACTTCGCCGCCCACCGGCCGATCGAGGCGCGCTTCCGCGTCGCGACCGAAGACGCCCCGCTCGAAGTCGTGGCGCGCTTCGCGCGGCAACTCGAGACTCCATTGCTGGAGCGCCTCGGCACCTGGGTCGCGAAGGACCCGCGCCGCCGCCTCGAGCTCCTGGCACGCCTCGTGCCGCGCGGCCGCGAGCGTCCACGCTGGTGGCGTGAGCACGAGGCAGCTCTCGCGCGCTGGCTCGAGGCGGGCACGGTGGCAAGCGCGCAGGCGGCCTGGGGCGAACTCGTACAGCGCTTCGGGCTGAGCGGCGACGAAGCGCAGGAGCCGGTCACCGAGACGGGGCGAAGCGCACGCGCCGCGGTCTTGGAAGCGCGCTACATCGGCCCGCGCTGAAGGCGTCGTGCGTTGATTCGAGAGGTCCGGCCCCGCAGACTCACGGCGATGGAGATGCGCCTCTTCGACCTGGCCGAACTCGTAGGCGGCGAGCTCGTCGGCGACCCTGACCTGCTGATCCGCGACGTCACGGCGCTCGACGCCGATGAAGACCGCGCCGCGGGCTGCATCGCCTTCGTCGCGGCGGCCATCCCGACCATGCTCGCGATCATGACCCACGTGGACGCGCTCATCGTCGAGAAGCTGCCGCGCGGCGAGGTCGACGCCAAGAACTGGATCGTGGTCAAGGACCCCTACCTCGCCTATGCGAAGATCGCGCAGGTCTTCCACCCGCTGCCGGTCGCGACCGAGCCGCGACGGGACCCGACGGCGCGCGTCGACCCTGCGGCCAAGATCGAAGAGCCGGTCGACATCGGCGCCTACGTGGTCGTCGAAGCGTCGGCGCGCATCGGCAGCGGCAGCGTCCTCATGCAAGGCGTGCACATCGGCGCCGCTTCGCGGCTCGGCCGCAACGTCGTCCTTCATCCGCACGTGACGGTCTACTCGGGCACGCGCATCGGCGACCGCGTGCGCGTGCATGCCGGCGCGGTCCTCGGTTCGGATGGCTTTGGCAACGCGCGCGAGGGGGATCGCTTCGTCCGCATTCCGCAGATTGGTGGCCTCGTGATCGGCGACGACTGCGAGATCGGCGCGAACACGACGATCGACGGCGGCACGCTCGCGCCGACGCGCATCGGCAAGGGCGTGCGCATCGACAACCTCGTCATGATCGCGCACAACTGCGTGGTCGGCGACCACACGGCCCTCGCTGCCCAGGTCGGCCTCGCGGGCAGCACGAAGGTCGGAGCTCGTTGCATGCTCGGTGGCCAGGTCGGTGTGGCCGGACACCTGCGCATCGCCGACGACGTCATCGTCGGCGCCCAGGCAGGCGTGATCGGCAACCTCAACGAGAAGGGTGTCTACTGGGGCACGCCCGCGCGCCCCAAGAAAGAAGTCCTGCGCGGCCAAGCCGAGGTCGCGCGCATCGACGAGCTGCGGCGCCGCGTCGCCGCCCTCGAAGCGCGCTTCGCGGACAAGGACGAGTCCCTTTAGTCAGGGCTCGCAGGCCGCCGCACGCGCGTCGGCTTCGAGCGCAACCACGATGCCCGCGAGCGACGCTGGCATGCGCAAACGCAGGTCGAGGCCCTCGCTCGGCAAGGTCAGGCGCCGTGCGTGCAAGAAGCAACGGTCGAGGCCGTAGCGCTCGCGATAGAACGCATTGAGGCGACTCTTGCCGTGCGTCGTGTCGCCGAGGATGTGGTGCTGGACGCGGTCGCAGTGCCGGCGAATCTGGTGGCGGCGCCCCGTGTGAATGCGGACCTTGACCAGGCTGCACCAAGGAAAGCGCCGCAGGCACGAGAAGTCGGTCCGCGCTTCGCGTGGCTTGCCGTCGCTGCCGCGCAACGGCTCGTCACAGGAAAACTCCGCAGCACAGCGACCACGCACCAGCGCTACATACTCCTTGACGGCCAGAGCATCTTGCAGGGCGCTTTGTAGCCGCTTCGTCGCCGCGCTGTCGAAGGCCAAGAGCAAGAGCCCCGAGACCGAGCGATCGAGGCGATGGACCGCGTGCAAGCGCTGGCCGAAGAGCGGCGCAAGCTGCGTCAGCAGGTCGTCCTGAGTCGCGTCGAGCTTGGTCTTGTGGACGAAGAGTCCCGCTGGCTTGTCGACGACGACATAGTCGATGCCGCGGTAGACGATCGACGCATGCTGAGGCTGCGTGTGCTGAGGCTGCTGCGAGGGCTCAGGCTGCAAGGGCTCAGCGCGGCACGTCGCGTGGCAGGGCGGCAGCGATCTCGTCGCGCGTCCGGCGGTAGACCTCGATCGATCCACCGAAGGGATCGACGATGTCGGTGCCGGGCGCGAGCAGCGCTGGCTCGGCCGCGTCGTCGTCGAGTGGCCCACCAACGAGATCCAGCAAGTCCAAGACGCGGGCCCGGTGGTTCTCGCCCATGCACCAGATCTTCGAGGCGCGGGCCGCGAGGGCTGCTTCGAGGACGCGCGAACGATGCGAGCTGATGTCGATGCCGACCTCGGCCATCGCGACGACGGCTTCGTCGCTCGCCGGGAGTCCGGCCATCGCGCTCGTTCCGGCCGACGCAACGAGGAGGCCGTGCTTCGACAACTCGTGGGGTGCGATCCCGAGGCTCGTCGCCCATGCGTCGCGCGCGAGCGCTTCGGCCATCGGCGAACGGCAAGTGTTGCCCGAGCAGACGAAGAGCGCGAGCGTGGCGGCTCGCGCAAGGATGGCCTGTCGCTCGAGCGCCTCCTCGCGCAGGACATCGACACGCCCATCGCTATGCACGCGGACCACGCTCGAGGCCTGCGCCAGTGCGGATGGGCCGGCGTCGACCACAGCGGCTGCGAGGTCGCCGACCGCGCCGATCGCCGCCTCGACGTCGGTCGCTGGTTCTTGGTTGGGCTGGTTCGCGCTCGACAAGAAGAGCGGCGCTTCGCAGCGGCGCAGCAGTTCGGCGCAGAATGGCTCGGCGACCACGCGGATGCCGATCGTGCCGTCAGCGGCCGCGAAGGGTCGCCCGCGATCGGTCGCGTCCAGGACGAGCGTCAAGGGACCTGGCAGATAGGCGCGTGCCAGGCGGCGGCTCTGCGGCGTCGCGCGGCCCCATTCGAAGACCTCGTCGACGCTGCCGATGTGCAGGCTGAAGGGACGCTTGCCCTTGAGCTTCTGGAGCATGGCGACAGCGGCCGGTCGATCGGCGCGGCCACCAATGCCGTAGACGGTCTCCGTCGGCAAGAGCAGCAGCTCTCCTTGGGCGAGGAGCGTCAAGCACTCCGCGATGCTTGCTTCGCGATCATCGGCACTGAGGCGCTGCGCGGGACCCATGAGCGGCAAAGCATCGCGGGGGCGCCGCGCCGAGTCGAGCAGAAACGAATCTGTGACCACCTCTTGCGATCGCCGTGGCCGCCTGCTTACCTCTTCGCCACTCATCGAGACCGGCTGAGGGATGGGCCCGAAGAAGCCGGGGCAACCGTTCGAGCTGCGCGTGCGCAGCCTCGAAGTCTGGTGCCAAGTCCCGCGGAAGCTGCGCTTCCGAAAGATGAGGGTGAAGGCCGGCGCTTCGCTCCGGTCTGGCGCTCGTCTTCGGCTTCGCAGTCCAAGGGGCCCTCGATGCAGGGAGCATCTGAGAACCCTCAAGAGGACTTCGAAAGAAGCCGGAGACAGAAAGCATGTTGAGAACGCAAGTCGCAAGGCAAGTAGCAAGAGAGCAGAGCAACACAGCCTCACGCTCCATCGCCGCGTCCTGTGCGGACGCGTATTGCACGTCGGGCACGTCGCCGACGCTGCACGTCATCGGTGCGGGCGCCGTCGCGCGGGCCTTCATCGACCTGGTCAGCGCCGAGCCCGGCGCCCACCAAGGCCTAGCGCGCCTCGTCGCGATCAGCGATCGGGGTGGCACTGTCTACGCGCGGGAGGGCTTGGCGGCGGACCAAGTGCAGTCCGTCCACGACATCAAAGCGAGCGGCGGCAGCGTCGGCCAAGTTGCGGGCGGCGCGGTCCTGCCGCTCGAAGTCGCCCTGCCCCTCATCGCTGCGGACATCGTCGTCGACTGCAGCTCGACCGAGGTCGAAGCGGCGAGCGCGACGCGCGCCCGCGTCGACGCCGTCCTCGGACGCGGCGCCACGTATGTCACGGCCCGCAAGGACGCCTTGCTTCGTGACCCCTGCGCCTTGGTCGCTGGCGCTGCGGCCGATCGCTTTGGCTTCTCGGCGGTCCTCGCCGGCTGCGGGCATCGAATCGCCTGCGACCTCGCGACCTTGCAGCGCGAGACGCGCGAGCTCGTGCTCGTGCCGAATGCGACGACGACCGCGATCTTGCTCGGAATCGAGGCGGGGCAGAGCTTCGATGCCGCACTGAGCACGGCGCAGCGCCTCGGCTTGGCCGAGACCGATGCCGAGCTCGACGTCAACGGCGTCGACGCGGCGATCAAGGCGGTCATTGTCGCGTCGCTTGTCTTGGGTCTCGAAGTGAGCCTCGACGACGTGGTCCTGCCACCACGTCTCAGCGACTTGTCGGCGTCCGAGCTCAGGGCGCGTGCGGCGAAGGGGCGGACGACCCGCCTCGTCGCGCGCGCGCGACCGGGCGCTCCGCTTCGGCTTGCCTACGAGGCGCTACCACGCGCGACGACCTTCGCGGTCCCGACCGGGCGCGTCGTCTATGGCTTCGAAGATCACGCCGGCGATCGCCGGCTCTACTTCGGCGCGCGCCTCGGCGCTGCGGGGGTCGCCTTGGCCCTGCTCGAAGACGTCGTGAGGTCGCGTCGATGAGCGGGCTTGCTTCCAAGTTGCGCCGCGCTGCGCAGATCCTGAGCCTCGACGCTCCGTTCACGAGCGAGGCCGCTGGCGTCGTCGACGAGGTCCGCATCGCCTACGAAGTCGTTGGCCCGGAGTCGGCGCCCATCGTCGTCGTCCTCGGCGGCATTTCGGCGACTTCTCACGTCGCGGCTCACGCGGGCGATCCGCGGCCGGGCTGGTGGGATCGCTTCGTCGGTCCGCTGTGTGCGATCGATACCGAGCGCTACGCCGTCTTGTCCGTCGACTGGCTCGGCGGCGGCGGGCTGACGATGGCGGAGGCTGGTGAGGCGAGGCTCGTGGTGACGCCGCGGGACCAAGCGCGCTTGCTCGCGAAGCTCCTCGCTGCGATCGGCGTGCTCGACTGCGATGGCGGCCCCGGCGACCCTGGCGTCGCCGCGGTGGTCGGTTCTTCGTACGGCGGCATGGTCGCTCTCGCGCTGCTCGAGGACTTTCCCCGGCTCACGAAGCGCCTCGGCCTGCTCTGCACAGCGCACCGGACGGACCCGTGGATGACCGGCTTGCGCTCCTTGCAGCGGCGCGTCTTGCGCCTCGCCGAAGATGGTCGGCCCGAGCTCGAGGCCGCCTGCGTCAGCATCGCGCGCGGCCTCGGCATGCTCAGCTATCGCTCGCGTGACGAGTTCGCGGAGCGCTTCTCGCGACAGCCGCCCGTCGACGCGGCGGGCGCTCCGCGCTTCGAGGTCGAGCACTACCTCGAGGCCCGCGGCCGTGCCTTCGCCGCGTCGGCGTCGGCGCAAGGCTTGTACACGCTCTCGCAGTCGATCGACCTCGCCTGGGCAAGGCCCGAGTCGGTCATGGCCGCGACCGACTTGTTGTCGGTCACGAACGACCTCGTCGTCGACTTCGACGACGCCCTCGACTTGGCGGCGCGCCTGCCTTGCCTCCGCAGCCACGTGTCGTTCAAGTCGCGCTACGGCCACGACGCCTTCCTCAAGGAGGAGGCCATTGTCGCCGCCTTCCTTCGGAACGTCTTGGAGGAAGTCGCATGACACAGCCCAGCAAGAAGCGTCCGACGACGCGCCTCGTCCGCGCTGGCCTCGAGACGGACCAGCAGTTCGGGGCCATCATGCCGCCGCTCGTGCTCTCTTCGAACTTCAGCTTCGACGACCAGCTCGAGCGGCGCACCTATGACTACACGCGTTCGGGCAACCCGACGCGCGACCTCCTCGGCGCTGCCTTGGCCGACCTCGAGGGCGGGGCCGCCGCGGTCGTGACCGCGAGCGGCATGGCTGCGCTGGCGCTCTTCGCTCAGCTCCTCGGCCGCGACGATGTCCTCGTCGTGCCGCGCGAGGTCTATGGCGGGTCGCATCGACTCTTCCATGGTCTCGCCGCGCGCAAGGCCTTCGAAGTCGTGAGCGTGGACTACCGGGACGAAGCCGAGCTCGACGCAGTCGCAGCGCGCGGGCCGACTTGGTTCTGGGTGGAGACGCCGTCGAACCCGCTGCTTCGCTTGACCGACATCGCCGCCGTCGTCGTCAAGGCGCGGAGCGTTGGCGCCCGCGTCGCGGTCGACAACACGTTCGCCTCGCCCCTGCTCCAGCAGCCGCTCGCGCTCGGCTGCGACCTCGTCGTGCACTCGACGACCAAGTACCTGAACGGGCACAGCGACGTCGTCGGCGGGGCCGTGATCGCGCGCGAAGCGGCGCTGCACGACGAAGTCGCGTGGTGGGCCAATTGCCTCGGCGTAACCGGCGCGCCCTTCGACGCCTTCCTGACCTTGCGCGGTCTGCGCACGCTCGCGCTGCGGCTGCGGGCCCACGAAGAGAACGCCGCCTGCATCGCCGAGCGCCTCGAAGCGCTGCGAGCGCAGGACGGCTCGGCGGTCGCCGACGTGCACTGGCCCGGCCTCACGCGCCACGCGGACCACGCGCTCGCGCGGCGCCAGCAGCGCGGCTTCGGCGGCATGCTTTCGTTCGAGCTCGCAGAGGTCCGCGGCGTCAGCGACATCGAGGTCGTGCGCGCCTTCACGCGCGGCCTGACCTCGATCTCGGTCGCCGAGTCGCTCGGCGGCGTCGAGAGCCTGATCGCGCATCCGGCGACGATGACCCACAAGGCCATGGCTGCAGAAGCGCGGGCAAGCGCCGGCATCGGCGACCGCCTCCTGCGCCTTTCGGTCGGGATCGAAGACGTCGAGGACCTCTGGGCCGAGCTCGAGGCTGGCATCGCTCGGGTCTCGCGACTTGTCTTGGCTCCAGCAGCCTCTTAGCGCGCGAGAAGCGCTTCAAGACCCGCACGCCGCGGCTGCGCCGCGAAGCAGTCGATGCGAACGCGACAAGCGAGCGCGAGGACGCGAGAGTCAGGCTTCGTTGGCTAGGACGCTGCGCCGCTAGCCCTGAAATAAGCGCTCCGATCCGCGAGATCGCTGCGCTGCGGCGACGGCACCAAGTCCGGACACAAGAGCCAGGCTCGCGTGTCCGGTGTCCGGCAATCGGCGCAAAATTCGATTGGATCACCGCGTGACGGGGTCTCGTGTGCAACGCCATGGAGGCGGATCTGCGGCCGAGCGACTGGCGCATGGCGCAGGTTCACGAACCTCTTCCAACGATGATCATGAACATGCCAAGTCGTACCGAGGCCGCGTTGTGCAACGTCGGCCTCACTTTCGCTGCCCTTGCTGGCCTCCTGGGAACTGCATTCTCGCAAGGGTCGAGACCCAACGAGACATTCTCGGTAGAAGAATATTCGGGCGTTGCCATGGGCGCGCACATCCAAGGCCACGCGGCGACAACGAAGTACGCGATGCTCTTGGGCAACCTGAATCCGACCCCGGACGCCGCGTTGGTTCCCTTCAATCCCGCGCCGAATCCGCAGATCGATTTTGGTTCTCGTGTCGTCGTGAACAATCCGTACGACCGGACGATCTCGGTCGCTCTCGACGCCTACAGCCCGGCGGGCGTACTCGTCGACCAGACCACGCTGTCGATTCCGGCGCATGGACTGGAAGAGTGGACAACGACTAGCATCCAAGCCTTTGGCTATGGCATGGTCGTCATGACCAGTGGCACGCCCAGCAGCGCGGAGATCGATGCGACGGTTGGGGCGGTTGCCACGGGGGCGAGCCGATTCACAAACCCCAACGCACCTGGCCTCACGCATCGCGGCAACATGCGATCGTGGCAACAGCTGCAGGCACGTCAGGGCAACACACGAGTCCACATCGGGCCCTTCCCCTTCGTGCGTGGAGCGTATCGGGACGAGATCAACGGTTCGTACGGTTTGGGCTTCGTCATGAATCCCAACGACACAGCGAATGACGTTCGGATCGATGTCTCCATCGACGGCAACTACTTGCCGCCACGCTTCGCCACGATCGCCCCGCTCGGCTCGCTCATGATCGACGACGTCTGGCTGCAGCAGTTGGCGAATTACAACTCGCCCGTGTTGCGATTCGGCGCGATCGTCACAGTGACGTCGGTCTCCGCAACGGCGCTCCCACTCATCGCCGAGGGCTTCCATTTCGACACCACCGCGATCCAAAGCGGGCCCACCCCCACTGGCGGCGTGCCGCGCCTTGCGTCCTTCATGGGAGCGATCGAGCCCGCACGTCTCCTGACGGCGTCCGAGGTCACGGAATGGACTTCGAACATGCTCGTAAATTCGACCTTGCTGATCGCCAACGTCAGCGCTTCCGAGACGGTCGTGACGATCGCGTATCGCGACGATCAGGCAAACATCGTCGCGACGGTTCAAGAGCCACTTGGAGCGAGGCGAACGACCTTTGTGGGACGCGGCATCACGCCAGGACTGCCGAACGTCGACATGTGGCGCTACACGGCAAGTATCCGTACTTCGAACGGTGCGAAGATCATCGGCTGGAGCATGCGAGCGGCAACGACACAGCCAGGCAACGCGCAACCGATCTGGGGTGAATCGCTACTCAGGAACAACCGACTCGAA
>CALLZN010000169.1 GCA_937858895.1 uncultured bacterium
GACATCGCCTCCAGCGTGGAGCCAGACCGTGTCGGAGCGCGGCTCGAAGGGCCAGACGACATGGTCGAGGATGGCGGCGAGGACTTCGAGCTGCTGCGCGCGTGGCGGTGTCGCGGCTTGCGCGCGAAGATCCAGGGCGGAGGCCGCGATGTGGACCGCGGCGATGAGGGCCAGGAACCGTGTTGCACGCGAGCGCGGGCCTGGGGCACGCCGTCGCGATCGAGGGCTGTGCTTGCGGACCTGAGCCGCGCGAGCTTTGATCGGGTCATGGACAAGAGCCGAATCGCCGCCGAGATCCGCGAGAGTATCGCGACCAAGGAGCGCTTCCTCGCCGAGGCGGTGCCCGTGCTCGAGGACTTCTTCGCGCGGGCGCGCGCTTGCATCGATCGCGGTGGCAAGCTCCTCTTCTGCGGCAACGGCGGGAGTTCTTGTGATGCCGCCCACGCTGCTGGCGAGTTGGTCGGTTGGTTCCTCGAGAAGCAACGCGGGCCGATTCCGGCCTTGGCCCTCGGTCATGAGATTCCGGCCCTGACCGCGATCGCGAACGACGCTGGCTATGAGTTCGTGTTCTCGCGCCAGCTCGAGGCGCTCGGGCGCGCCGGCGACTTGCTCGTCGGCATCTCGACGTCGGGTGGGTCGAAGAACGTCCTGCGTGCTCTCCAGCGTGCGCGCGAGCTCGGCATCGAAGCCGTGGCGTGGACCGGTGCTGTGCGCGGAGCCTGCGCCGAAGCTGCGGACCTCTGGCTGCCGGTGCCGTCGACTTCGACGCCGCGCATCCAAGAGTGCCACTTGCTCATCGTTCACTTGCTCTGCGCCCATCTCGAGGAGCCGTTCGCAGGGTAGGTGCGCGACCGCTTCAGCGCGTCGCGATTTCGACGAGGCGCTTGCCGAGGGCTTGGACGGCCTCCGGTTCGCTTTCGGGAGCAGCACGCAAGCTGATGTTGCCCGCTGCGCCGAGGCCGGCGAAGCGCGTGAGGTCGCAGCGGATGCGCCCGAAACTGGTCTTGCGCGGGGCTTCGACGCCTCGAGCCAAGCGCCGCAGCTCGTCGCGCGTCGCCTCGTCGATGTCGATTTGCTCGAGCTGGAAGGCGCCCTTCCACAAGCGTCCTTGGGCGTCGAGGCGCAGCACGAGGTCGCCATCCCGGCACGAACGTCGTTCGTAGCCAAGGCTGAAAGCGCGTAGGGCTTCGCTCTGCGGCACTTCGATCGCCGTGTCGAGGACTTGCTCGCAGAGTTTCTGGAAGCGCTGAAGCGGCGCTCGCCGCTCGGCCGCCGGCGCGTCGACGCGGTAGCCGAAGTCCTGACCACAGAACTTGCGCAGGGCGTCGAAGGCCTCCTTGCGCGCGAGCCGCCCGAAGTCGTCGCCGAAGAAGGCATCCTCGGCGTCGAGACCGCGAACGAGGACTGGGAGGGCGACTTCGCCGTGCTCGGGCTTCTTCGGTAGCGTGTCGGCCTTCGCGTCGGCCTTCGTGTCGGCGCTGCCGGCGCCCGACCACGCGAGCAGCAACGTCGCGGCAAGGACGCTGACGCGAGCATCGCCGTCACTGGTCATCTTGCCGAGTAGCCGCGGGCCGTCGTCCTGGTGCAAGTTCGCGATCCCGACGACGGCCGCGCGCCGCATCTGCCACGAGCCGTGCTTGAGGAAGGCTTCGAAGAGGTGACGCTCCGTTGGCTGCGCCTTCTGCGCAAGAGCGAGCAAGGCCTGGGGGCGCCACGCGAAGTCGGCGTCGGCGACCCAGGTCTCGAGCGCGGCTCGGAGCTTGGCGTCCTCGATGCCGCCGAGCAGCATCACGAGCTCGGAACTCAGCTCGCTCGCGCCTTTGGCCTCTGCGTAGCGCAGGACCGCGGCAGCAGCGGCGGCGCCTCCCTTGGCGACGCGCTTGGCAGCCTGCATGCGAATCAGCGGATTGCTGCCGCAGGCGTCGACGACGCGCTTGTCGTAGTCGTCGGGCTTGGCGTCCGGCTTGGCATCGCCTTGGGCGCGCAGAGCCATGGCCGGCATCACGAGCGCCAAGATGGCGCCGCCGAGGGCGCTGTGCAGCGTCACGTCCCTCAATCGATGCTCTCCACGCTGAGGCGGTAGATCGAAGTCACGTAGTCTCCCTCGCGCACTTCACCGACTTCGAGCTTGCCGGTCACCCGCACGGGTCGTCCGTCGTTCGAAAAGGAACGCCCCTCGGGCATGACGCAGACGATGTACTCGTTCATCCGGGGAATGCCCGCGCAGTCGCAGTTTTGGTCGATGAGCCAGAAGGCCGTGATCTGCTCATCGCTGCCGTCGAGGCTGCGCACGAAGCCTTGGATACCGATCTTCTTGCCGCTGAGTCGCCGCACGTTCTCGGGCAGCGCCTGACCCTCTTGCCATTCGAAGCCCGCGAGGGTTTGGAAGTCGACGGGCACGACGTCTTGAGACGCGAAGCTCAGCGCGACCAAGAGCGTTGCCAGGGTGAGGCGGCGGGCTTGCATCGGGGACGACCCTTCGGCTGTGACTCGAAAGCGGAGGACTCGAAAGCGGAGGACTCGAAAAGCGCGCTGTCGCGCCCGAGGGGCAGCAGCGACGCTGACCATCATATCGACTGCGGCTTCCCCCTGCTGCCCCCTAAAAATCCATCAGCGCAGCTCGATCGGCAAAACGTCGGACGGCTGCATGGCCGCGATGACGAGGAAGGCCAGGCTCAGCATCACGAGGAAGCCGAGCCCGAAGACAACGAGGAGCCAGGGGCGGCGGCGAATCGCGTTGATCATCGTTTTCCTCCGATGAGGACCAATTCAGTCGTGCGCGGCGCCTCGCCGTCGTCGACCGTGACCCTCAGGTTCTGGTCCTTACCCACGTCGTCGGCGCTGAAGCGAACGAAGAGCGGCAGGCGTGTGTCGGCGAAGCCTTCGAGCTCGATGTCTTTGACTGGCTGGATGAGTTCGACGCCCGGGATGTCGGCGACGCTGAGCGTGAACTTCTTCTTCTCGGCGGCCTTGTTGACGACGTGGATCATGAAGGCGTTCTGGACGCGGCCCTCGACACGCGTGATCGGCGTGCCTTGCTGACGCAGAAGTTTGACTTCGAAGGTCTTGCGCGTCGAGATCGCTGTGATGAAGGCCGCGAGCAGGGCGACCCAGATGATCGCATAGAGGATCGTGCGCGGTCGCACGACACGTCGAGCGGCGCCGTGAATTTCATTGAGCGACGCGAGTCGCACGAGCCCCTTCGGTTGGCCGATCTTCTCCATGACGGCATCGCAGGCATCGATGCAGTTGGTGCAGCCAACGCACTCGAGCTGGGTTCCGTTGCGGATGTCGATGCCGGTCGGACAGACCGCGACGCAGTGGCGGCAGTCGACGCAGTCACCTCGGTTCTTGTCGTTGTAGCGTCCCCGCGGCTCGCCGCGCACGTCGTCATAGGCGACCTGCACCGTATCACGATCGTAGAGAACGCTCTGCAAGCGACCGTAAGGACAGATCACGATGCAGAGCTGCTCGCGAAACCAAGCGAAGTTGAAGTAGATGATGCCGGTCGCGATCAGGATGAAGGTGAAGGCGGCCGGGTGCGTCGACGGCGGACTCGTGATCGCTTCGATCAGCGTCGTCATCGGCATGAAGTACGACAAGAACGTGTGCGAGAGCACGAGCGAGATCACGAGCCACGTCGCCCACTTGCCGAGGCGGCGAAGCGTCTTGTTGAGTGTCCATGCGCTCGCCGCGAGCGCGCGCCGCTGCACGTGGTTGCCGTCGAAGAATCGCTCGACGCGCCGGTAGACCCCCTCCAAGAACACCGTCTGTGGGCAACCGAAGCCACACCAAGCTCGCCCATAGGTCGCGCTGACGATGATCAGCCCGACCCCGATGCCGAGGACGACGAAGACCATCATCCAAAAGTCTTGGGCGTTGAAGGTCGAGCCGAAGAGGAAGAACTGGCGCCTGGGGATGTCGATCAGGATGGCCGGGTGACCACCAATGCGAATCCACGGGATCGCGAGGTAGATGGCGATCAGCAGGACCCAGAAGCGGTGCTTGAAGCGTTGCCACGGTCCCTTGACGTCGCTTGGATGAATCGTCGTTCGCGATCCATCGTCCAGCAACATGCTGAGTTCGTCGAGGTTGGGTAGTGACTTGCTTGCTGTCGCTGGCCGTGTCATGCGTTCGTGCCGAGGCTCGCGCCTCTGTGGTCGTCTGTCAGTTGTCGAACGCCTCGCCCTGTGGCTCCTTGCCACCGGCGACGTTCGTGTTCTTGATCGTGATCAAGTAGGCGACGAGCTCGGTGATGAGCTGGCTGCCGAGCTGGTCCTTCCAGGCCGCCATACCCTTCTCCACGACGCCGTTCTCGATGACGGTCTTCATCTGCATGGGCGCATTGCCGTGGAGCCAGAACTTGTCGGTCAAGTTCGGACCGATGCCTCCGCCGCCGTTCGCAGCGTGACAAGAAGCGCAGGTCTTCTCGAACTCGGCCTTGCCCGCCGCCACCTTGCTCTCGAGCTTGGAGAGCTCGATCAACGTTGCATCCGAGATCGGCCCGAGCTTCTTGGCTTGCTCCTCGTCGTCGCGCTGGACCTCCATCGCGTAGCGCTCGAGCGAGTCTGGTCCGCTGCGCAGCACTTCGTAGTGGATCCAGTAGCCGACGCTGAAGAGCACGGTCAGATACAAGGTCCAGAGCCACCACTTGGGCAAGTGATTGTCGAACTCGCGGATTCCGTCGAACTCGTGATGTCGGAGCTTGTCGGAGTTGGTGATGTCAGCGCCGGTCATCGGACCTCCTCGTGACTGCTGTCGTGCTGCGTTTCATATTCGTTGGTCGCGCCTTCCAAAGGCATGCGCGACATGTGGTCGTAGTGGGGTTTGCGCTTCTTGGAGAAGGTCCAAACGACGACGGACAGGAAGACCGCGATGAACAGGATCAGCGACACGAGCGGCAAGGTCATGAAGTCCGCTGAGGCAAAGAAGTCTTTGAACATGTTTCTTCCTCCTCAGTCGCCCTTGCGTTCGGTTGTGGTTGCGGCTGGAGCCGCGATCGTCGTCGATGGTTTCTCGTTTTTTCCGAGACGTAGCAAGTAGCCGATCAACGCGACGAGCTTCGAGTCTGGGTCGATGTCTGCGCCGTAGTCGGTCAGCTCCTTGGTGATGATCCCCGCTTGTTCGAGGTACTTCTGCTCGGCGGTCTCGAACTCTTCTTTTTCGTAGGGTACGCCGAGCGCGCGCATGATCTTGAGCTTGTGCTTGGTCTTGCTCGGATCGATCTTGTCGGTGAGGAGCCAGGGATACTTGGGCATGATCGAGCCTTGCGACATACGCGTCGGCTCGCGCATGTGCTCGTAGTGCCAGGTGGCGCCGTACTTCGTTCCGACGCGCGCCAGGTCTGGTCCCGTGCGCTTGGATCCCCACTGGAACGGATGGTCGTACATCGATTCTTCGATGCGCGACGGGTCGCCGTAGCGCTTCTTCTCCGAGAGGAAGGGGCGGATCATCTGCGAGTGGCAGAGGTAGCAACCTTCGGACACATAGATGTCGCGCCCTTCGAGCTCGAGCGGCGTGTAGGGCTTGACCGCGACGGTGCCGGCATCGGTCATCGGAACTTGGCGCGTGACCAAGAGGCCTGGTAGCAGCTCGACGACGCCACCCGCTAGGACCGCCAGCATGACGAGCACCGAGAAGGCCAAGGGCCGACGCTCGATCGCGTCGTGCCAGCGGAACTCCTCTTTGCCGGCCGCCTCGTAGCGCAGCCAAGTCATGACCACGACCAGCAGCAGTGCAGCAAGCACGAGCGGCGCCGTGATGACGCTGTCGCGGACGAGGAAGAGGGACAAGCCCAGGCCGATCGCAGTCAAGAAGACCGGGCGCGAGAAGATGAGGCGCAAGCTCGATGGCGCGTCGACTTTCTCGAGGACCGTGACTTCGGCCTCACCATTGACGGGCGTCTTGCCCTTGATGGTCTTGAACAAGTTCCACATCATCATGACCCAGCCGACGATGTAGAGCGCGCCGCCCAAGGCACGCAGGTGGTACATCGGCATGACCGCGTCGATGATCGTCGCCCAGTCGCGGTACTCGAGGACACCGTCCGCGTTCTCAGCGCGCCACATCAGGCCGTGCGTCACGCCGCTGATCCACATCGCGACCATGTAGATGAGGATGCCGATCGTGCCTAGCCAGAAGTGCGCGTCCGCAGCCTTTGTGCTGTGGAGCTTGGTGCCGAAGAGCTTGGGCACGAGCCAGTAGAACATGCCGGCCGCCATGAAGCCGTTCCAGCCGAGCGCGCCGCCGTGTACGTGGCCGATGATCCAGTCCGTGTAGTGGCCGAGAGCACTCACACTTTTGATCGAGAGCAGAGGGCCTTCGAAGGTCGCCATGCCATAGAAGGTCACGCCGGCGACGAAGAACTTGAGCACGGGGTCGGTGCGCACCTTGTGCCAAGCGCCGCGCAGCGTGAGCAGACCATTGAGCATGCCGCCCCAGCTCGGTGCCCAGAGCATGAGCGAGAAGATCATGCCGAGGCTCTGTGCCCAGTCCGGCAAGGCGGTGTAGAGCAGGTGGTGCGGGCCTGCCCAGATGTAAATGAAAATCAGAGCCCAGAAGTGGATGATCGACAAGCGGTAGCTGTAGACCGGTCGCTCCGCCGCCTTGGGCAGGTAGTAATACATGATGCCGAGGATCGGCGTCGTGAGGAAGAACGCGACAGCGTTGTGCCCGTACCACCACTGCGTCAGCGCGTCTTGAGCTCCAGCGAAGACGCCGTAGCTCTTCATGCCGTCGAGGGGCACGGCGAGGTTGTTGACGATGTAGAGGACCGCGATCGTGATGATGGTCGCGATGTAGAACCAAATCGCGACGTAGAGGTTCTTCTCGTTACGGATGCCGAGCGTCCAGAAGTAGTTGACCGCAAACACGACCCAGACGAGCGCGACCATGATGTCGAGCCACCACTCGAGCTCGGCGTATTCCTTGCTCTGCGTGATCCCGAGCGGCAGCGTGATGGCGGCGCCCAAGATGATGAGCTGCCAGCCATAAAGGTGGACGCGCGACAGTAGGTCGGACGCCATCCTCGTCTTCAGCAGGCGCTGCGACGAATGGTAGATGCCCGCGAAGAGCATGTTGCCGACGAGCGCGAAGATGACCGCGTTCGTGTGCAGCGGCCGGATACGACCGAAGGTCAAGAACGACGTGTCGAAGTTCAGCGCCGGGAAGGCCAACTGGAAGGCGCATAGGAGGCCGACGAGCATGCCGACCAGTCCCCAGATGACCGAGAAGAGGATGAAGCCGCGCACGACTCCATCGTCATAAGTAATTCGCTTCGTAGAAGCGGTGACAACTGTGTCTGTCATCGTGCCTCGGTGTTCTTCCTTGTCGTATTGCAATTGCTGGCTGTGTCGGTCGCCTCGAGCGAGCCGAGCGCATCTCGTGCATGGGCAGCCTGTGTGCGCCCGAAATCGGTCGCGCTGCGCGAGGGGGGGAGGTCGTCTTCGAGGGGCAAGAGGGCGAGCCGGTCAGCGTGCTCGTGGTCCTGGTTCTTCGTGCTGGTGATGAAGAGCAGGACGCCGATTCCCGCGAGGCCAAGGCTGCAGAAGACGAGGAGTGGGATCACGTCCATGCCGACCGACCTCGACCCGGTCCGACTTCTTCGCTCACCACTTCGCTCGCCATGCTCGTGCCTTCTTTGGAAACACGCGCTCGAAGCAAGCGCTGTGCCTGGTCCTTGTTTGTGCCGCCATCGACCGGCGTGGCACGTCGGCGCAGGCGCAGGATCGTGTGGGAGACCAACAAGATCGAGCTCAGCGGCATGACGACGGCGCAAACGAGTGGACTCATGAGTCCTGCGAAACTCAGGACGAGCACGAAGGCGTTGTAGAGAGCGGCGAGGACAAGATTGCTTTTCACAACCCTGCGAAATGCGTTTGCAACGCTGAGAGTCGCGGTCACGGCGCCGGACCCGATGCCGCAGTAGTAGAAGTCGCAGCGAGCAGGCAGGACCGGACGATCGACCGCGGGTGTGCCTGCGCAGTAGGCAGCTTCGAGCGCCGGCCCGTCGTTGAGTCCATCACCGAGCATGAGCGAGTCGTGTCGGTCGAGTCGCGTGACGATGTCGGCCTTCTGCTCAGGGGTGAGCGCACCCAAGGCGCGCTCGGGTGCGAACCCGAGTCGCAGCGCAGCTCGCGCGACGCGATCCGCGTGGTCGCCGCTCAAGAGCCAACACTCGATTCCGGCCGCCTGCAAGGCGGCGAGCTCTTCCTTCATGCCACAGCGATCGTCCTCTTCGAAGGTGAAGGCCATGCGCGCGCGTCCATCGATGCCGAAGACCGTGGCGCCCTGCGGCAAGTCCGCTGCGTCGCCAGGTGCCGCGAAGCGAGGTGAGCCAAGCCGTACGACCGCAGCGCCGCACGTGGCTTCGAGGCCAGCTCCTGGGACTTCGCGCACGACTACATCGTCACGAAAGGCTGGCGTGTCTTCGCTGTCCTCGAACGAAGCGCGGATCGCGATGCTACGCGGGTGATTCGAGGATGCAGCGAGCGCGTAGGTGAGTTCACGCTCTTCGGTCGTGCCGGGTCGGTCGGCGCGCGCGCGCAGCTTGCCCCAGGTCAACGTGCCCGTCTTGTCGAAGAACACACGCCGCACATGAGCTGCCTTGGTGAGCAGGCTCTTCGTACGCACGAAGACGCCGGCGTTGCGCAGGCGCGCGAGCGCGAGGTCGAAGGCGAGCGGCGTCGCGAGGCCGAGCGCGCAGGGGCAGGTCACGACGAGGACGGCCGTGACGACCTCGAGCATGCGGCTCGGATCGAGCATGGCCCAGAGCAGCGCCGCCGCGCTGGCGGCGATGAGCACGAAGACGACATAGACGCGCTCGACGCGTTGCCACTTGGCGCCGTGCACGCCCGTGCCTTCGCGATCGTCTTGCGGCGTGCGCAGCAATGCCAGGAGCCCCGACTCTTCGACGGTCTCGACTGCTTGCAGGCGGACCGTGTGTCGCTCGGCGACGAAGGCGCCGGCCGGAACGACGGCGCCGCGGTCGAAGTGCTCGGCCTCGGCCTCGCCCCGAATCCAGTCGAGCGAAAAGCGAGCGCCCTCCGTCAGCAGGCGCGCCCGCACCGGCACGAGGTCGCCCGAGGCGAGCAAGAGCTCGTCCTCGGCGCGCAGCTCGAGGATCGGCACCTGCTCGATCTTTCCGGCCACGACGCGGCGACTGCGGAAGTGCTCGGCGCCGTCGTTCTCGAGCAGCCACTGGCGGTTCTTGGCAACGGCGCGCTCCTGCACGTAGCGACCGGTCAGCATGAGCGCGACGAAGATCGTCACGGTGTCGAAGTAGCCCGTGGTGCCCTGAACGAAGAACTCGAGGGTCGACGACAAGAACGCGAGCACGATGCCGAGCGAGATTGGCAGGTCGAGGTGGAGGACGCGGCGCTTCAACCCGGCGAGGGCGCCGCGAAAGAAGACCGGGCCGCCGACGAGGACCGCGAGCATTGCGATCGCGAGCGACAAGTAGCGGAAGAGCTCGTGCACGCGCGCTTCGTTGCTGTCGAGCCCGAAGTAGTGCGAGAACGAGAACATCATCGCGTTCATCGCCAGCGCCACGCAGATGCCGAGGCGGATCAAGAGGCCGTTCGAGCTGCCTTGGCGGCGGCGGTCTGCGCGCGCCGGGCCGATGCGATAGCCGAGGCTCTCGACGTCTTCGATCCACGTCGAAATGTCGAAGCGATCGTGCTCATAGACGAGGTCGGCCGTGCCGAGTGCCGGGTTGACGCGCACGTCGAGCGCACCAGGGTGGCGGCGCCAGAGTTCTTGCAGGACCCAGACGCAGGCCGCGCAGTGAATGCCTTGGACGTCGACTTCGAGGCGCGATTTGGACGCATCGATGTGCGCGCGCTCCTGCGCTTCTGCGAGCCAGTCCTTGCGCGAGGGCTGTGGTGCTTCGCCGACTGCGCGCCCGTCGCTACCGCCGAGTTCGTAGAAGCGTTCGAGCCCGCGCTCGTGGAGCAGTGAGTAGACGGCCTTGCAGCCGCGGCAGCAGAACTCGTCACTGCGTCTCGGAGGGACTGCGTCGCCGCAGTGCTTGCAAGTCGTCATGCGTGAATCGTCATGAGTGGCAACACGACGATCCCTGCAAGGTCTGGAGGCCACGCCAAAAGAGCAGCGCAGCGGCGATGAGCATCGTGACGCGCGACACGTTGAGGAAGGCGCGCGGCCCGAGCTTGGTGCGCAGTTGATGGATCTGCACTTGCGCGAGGGCGAGCACCGGCAGGCTGCCAATCGCGAAGCCCGCGAGGGTCAGCGCGCCGATCGCGGCGTTGCCGCTCACGACCGCCGTGCCATAGACGGTCAGCGAGAGTCCGCACGGCAGGAGCGGTGTGCACGCGCCGACGACGAAGCTGCGCATCGGCGGCGAGAAGCGCTCGGCCTTCGTCAAGAAGCCGTGCACGACGTGGCCGAAGCGCGAGCTGCCGAGCGGGATCTTCAAGATGCGTTCGAGGCCGGCAGCGCCGAGGGCCAAAAAGACGGCGAGCGAGATGAGGACCCAGGCGACAGACTTGCCGAGGCCTTGGGGCAGCAGGAGCTGTGCTGCGGCGCCGCAGCCGAGGCCGACGAGGACGTAGGCCAAGAAGCGACCTGCGTGATAGCAGGTGATGTTGCGGCCGCGCTTCTCGCCGCGGGTCGCAAAGAGGATGGCCAGCGGTCCGCACATGCCGGCGCAGTGCAGGCTGTTGGTCGCGCCAAAGATCGTGCTCGCGATCAAGACCTCGAAGTAGCCGTCGCTCATGCCACATCTCTCCGCCGCGTTCGCCGCGTTAGGCAGGACGCAGGGTCGCACGCTGTCGTCCTGGTAACCACCGGGGTGGTCGTGCAAGCTCTGCGGCCATGGTGCGGCCCGGTGATCAGCGCGACGACGCGCGCCCCGAGGGAGTCGACGGAGACGGCGAACTCCAGCAGCTCTTCGATTCGCTCGTCGACCCGATCCTGTCCATCGATGTCGATGGCCGCATCTTGACGGCGAACCCTGCGGTCGAACGCACCTTCGGCTGGTCGCGCGACCAGATCCTCGGCGAGCCGATCACGCTTTTGATGGCCGAGCCCTTCCGCACCGAGCACGATGGCTACGTCAAGCGCTTCCTCGACACCGGCGAGCGCCGCGCCATTGGTCGGGTCCGCCAGGTCCTCGCGCGACACAAGGACGGCCACGAGTTTCCGTGTGAACTCTCGGTGTCCTTCGTCAAGCGCGGTGAGGACGTGCGTTTTTACGGCATCGTGCGCGATGTCAGTGATCGCGAACGGCTGCTCGAGCGCGTGGCCCAGGTCGAGCGTTTGGCCGCGGTCGGCGAGCTCGCCGCCGGTGTCGCGCACGAGGTCAACAACCCCGTCAACACGATCATCAATTGCGCGCGGCTGATCAAGGCCGGTGATCCCGATGCTCAGTTGGTCGACGACATCATCGACGAGGGTCTCCGGATCGCGATGATCGTGCGCGACCTGCTCGACCTGTCGCGCCACCACGACGACGACTTCGCCAAGGTCGACCTCGAACAAGTCGTGCGCCGCGCGCTGTCCTTGCTCGAATCGCGCTTCAAGAAGGAGGCGATTGCGGTCGAGGTCGATGTCGCCGCAAACCTCGCGTCGGTGCATGGTCGCGCGCATCAGATCCAACAAGTCCTGATGAACTTGCTGCTCAACGCCCGCGATGCCTTGCTCGGTTCTAAGAGCGAGCGCAAGCACGTGGTCGCGTTGCGCCTGCGCAACCTCGGGGAGGATCGCGTCGAGCTGCGCGTGCGCGACAACGGCGTCGGCATCGAAGAGCACGACCTCGAGCGCATCTTCCGGCCCTTCTACTCGAAGAAGCTCAATGACGGCGGGACTGGACTCGGCCTCGCGGTCAGTCGAGGCATCATCCAAGCCCACGGCGGTAGCATCGCGGCCCACAGCCGTGTCGGCGACTATGCGGAGTTCGTCATCGTGCTGCCGGCTTTTGGCAACAGTGCGAGTGAGGTCGGTTGAGCGCAGCTGGACCGCGTCGTTGCTTTTCTCAGCGCTCATTTCAGCGCCCTGCCGGCTCGGACTGTCGGCAGTAGAACGACCGGAGTCACATCGGATTCGAGCAAGGCCTGGGTCTCCTGGTCGTTGCCGCGGAGCCAGCGGTCAGAAGCGACGATGATCTTGGTTCCGTGAACGGCAGCGCGTCGCCGCACGCAGCTCGCATAGTCGCAGCCGAACTCGACATCGAAGCAAGTTTCTGGCGGGAAGCCCGCTTGGGCACGCAAGGCCTCGATCGCCGACCAGGCCTTGGCGAGCTGCTCGGCGGCCGTCGGCTCGAGTGGGATGCGGTCGGTCAGCCAAGTGCCGCGCTTGGACCGTGGGGCCTCGGTGATCACGAGGAGCACGCAGATCCGCAGGCGCAAGCGGTTGGCAAGACGGATGACCCCGTTGGCTTCGACGCTCGAATCCTGGCCGGGTTGGTGAAGGGCGTAAAGCAGGCAGTCGTGGGCCTCACGCTGCCTTGGCTTCCCGCTCTGTGCCTCCACCGACTTGGGCATTCGCCCCCGGGGAGCAAGGCCCGTGCCAGGCTCGCAGCGCCCGATGGCTCGGCTGCTTGCGCCGTCTGCTGTACTTCGCCCTCGCATCTGCGAGAGTCCACATCTCTCAACTGCGAGAGCGCGGCGAGGCCGTGACCGCGGCCGCTCGGTCAGCCGAGGTTCTTGAGTCCGAGCTTCTCGAGGCGGCGGTAGAGGGTGGCTTGGGACAAGCCGAGGCTGTCGGCCGCGCGCTCGCGGTTGCCGTCGCAGCGCGCGAGTGTGCGCCTGATGAAGTCACGCTCGAAGTCCTCGACGGCGCTGCGCAGGTCCTTGGCTTCTTCGGTCATCGTGAGCGGGGCGCTGCTGCGCAGGATCAAGTCGCAGGCCTCGATGCGGTCGCCGCGCTTCAGGATGAGAGCGCGCTCGAGGACGTTCGCGAGTTCCCGTACGTTGCCGGGCCAGGCATAGCCTCGCAGCACGTCGATGGCCTCCGAAGAGAGGACCGGTGTCGCCGCGCCACGGCGCCGGCAGGTTCGCGAGAGGATGTGCTCGGCCAGCAGCGGCAGGTCCTCGATGCGCTCGGCCAACGGTGGCACGTGAATCTGCAGGACGTCGAGGCGATAGCGCAGGTCTTCGCGGAACTTGCCGTCGCGCACCAACTCGTCGAGGTTGCGATGGGTCGCGCAGAGGATGCGAGCCTCGAAGCGCACCGGGCGATCGCTTCCGAGCGGCAGGATCTCGCGCGTCTCGAGCGCGCGCAGGAGCTTGGCTTGGAGCTGCAACGGCATCTCGCCGATCTCGTCGAGGAAGACCGTCCCCGAGGCCGCCGAGCGCAAGAGGCCCTCGCGCTTGCCCGTAGCACCGGTGAAGGCGCCGCGCTCGTGGCCGAAGAGCTCGCTCTCGACCATGGCTTCGGGCAGGGCGGCGACGTTGATCGAGAGCATGACGTCGTCACTGCCCTTCGAGGCCGCGTGGATGGCGCGCGCCACGACGTCCTTGCCGGCACCGGTCGGCCCCGTGATCAAGACGGTCGCGTCGGTTGCGGCCGCGCGTTCGATCCACTTTCTCACTTCTTCGGCAGCGTGGCTGTTGCCGAGGAAGCCGTCCTGCACGGGTCGTGCGAGGGCGCGCCGCAAGCGCGCGTTCTCGGCCAGCAGCTGCCGATGTTCGAAGAGCCGCTCGAGCTTGCGCACGATCTCATCGAAGAAGAGCGGCTTGAGCACGTAGTCCTGCGCACCGGCGCGCAAGGCGTCGACCGCGGTGTCGAGGCTACCATGCCCCGTCATCACGATGGCCGGCACGTCGGGCCGCAGGCTGAGCGCGCGCTGGCGGCGTTCGCTGCCGTCGATGCCGGGCAAGCGCAGGTCGGTCAGGATGGCGTCGAAGTTGCGCGCTTCGATCGCCGCGAGCGCTTCCTCGCCGGTGCCGAAGTCTTCGACGCTGAAGCCCGCGTTGGTCAGGTGCTTCTTGAGGATGCGGCGTTGGCGCTCCTCGTCTTCGACGATGAGGATGGCGGGCGGATCGGTGGGGCTGCGATCTTCGTCCGCGCTTCCGTCGATCGAGGCTCCACCTTGGTTCATCAGGTCGGCGACGATAGCAGTCCCGGGCCTCAGCTCCGATAGTTGGCGTTGATTCGCACGTAGTCCGCGCTGAGGTCACAGCTGAAGTAGGTCGCTTCACAAGCACCAGCTGCGAGCTCGGCCCAGAGCAAGACGGGGTCTTCGCGCAAGGCCGCGGTCGCCAAGCCCTCGCGCTCGGGGTGGGGCGCGTCGTCCTCGAAGAGGCAAGCCTCGCCGATGCCGACGCGCAAGCGTCGCGTGTCGATGCGAGCGCCCGAACGCCCGACCGCGGCGACGATACGACCCCAGTTGGCGTCGTTGCCATGCACGGCCGTGCGCACGAGCATGCTCGTCGCGATCGTCCGCGCGCAGGCTTCGGCCTCGCTCTGGCTCGCGGCGCCGCTGACGCGGACTTCGATCATGCGGGTCGCGCCTTCGCCGTCGCGTGCGATCTTCTTGGCGAGGTCGAGGCAGACTTCGCTCAAGCACAAGAGGCCGGCGTGCGCGCTGTCGTCGAAGAGCACGGGCTTGGCGTCGAAGCGCTCGCTCGACCAACAGAGGACGGCATCGTTGGTCGACGTGTCGCCGTCGACGTCGATGCGGTGGAAGCTCTGCTGCACCGCCGATCGCAAGGCGAGCGGCGCCGCTGCGCCGAGCCGAATGTCGGTGAAGACGAAGCCGAGCATCGTCGCCATGTCCGGGTGGATCATGCCCGAGCCCTTGGCGATGCCGACCATCTGGGCGCTTTGGCCGCCCTCGAGCTCGATGGTTCGCGCTGAGACCTTGGGCACGAGGTCGGTGGTCAAGATCGCGCGCGACGCGAGCTCCAGAGCGTCGGCCCCGCCGTCGAGGCTGTCGAAGAGCTTCGGCAGCGCAGCTTCGATCGCCGGCATGTCGAGGCGCTTGCCGATGACGCCGGTCGAGAAGAGCAGCACCTCGCGCACGTCGCAGCCGATGTGGTCGGCCACCCAGCGAGCACAGGTCGCCGCGTCTTCGTCACCACCGCTGCCGGTGCAAGCGTTGGCGCAGCCTGCGTTGACGAGGATGGCGCGCACGCGCCCGTCGGTCAGGCGCAGGTGTTCACGCGACAAGGCGACCGGCGACGCGACGACCGCGTTGGTCGTGAACATCGCCGCGGCCGGGTAGGCCTCGTCGGCGACCGCGAGCCAGAGATCCGGTCGCGCTCCCTTGGCGAGACCAGCATCGGTGCAGGCGAAGCGAAAACCGACTGGGGGTGTGGGAAAGGGCTGTGTCGACTTCTCCATGGTCAGACCTCGTGTCCTTCGGTATCCACCATGCGCGGTTCGGTTCGATGCGGTCCACCGAGCGTCCTCGGCAGCGGGCGCGAGAGCGGGCCGGTCACCGGGAAGGTGCCGTCGACGACCCGCAAGTCCTTCACCATGGCGATCTCATCGCAAGCATTGAACTTCGGGCAGTTCATGCAGTCCGAGAAGACTTTGTGTGGGAGCTCAGCGTGGTCGACGACGCGGAAGCCGAGCTTCTCGAAGAAGCCCTTGACGTAAGTGAAGGCAAAGACGCGCGGCACCAAGAGGTCGTCGGCATCGGCGATCAACTGCTCGGCGAGCGCGCGCCCCGTGCCGCGACCTTTCTCGGTCGGTCGAACAGCGATCGAGCGGATCTCGGCGAGGTCGCCCCAAACCACATGCAGGGCCCCGCAGCCCACGACGACGGAATCGCGCTCGGCGACCCGGAAGGCGCGGATACCTTCGTAGATCGACAGCGGTGAGCGCGGGAGCATCTCTTGGAGATTGGCCCAGGCGTTCACGATCTCGAGGATGTGCGGGACGTCGCGAACGGTCGCACGGCGGATGAGCGCCGGAGCCGACGGCTCTTCATTCATGTGCGGAGCCTAAGTGCCGGTGAAGGGCGATACCAAGCGCGGTACGCAAAGCGAGCGCCGACCGCCATGGCCGACGCTCACTTGAGGCTACAGGCTCTGAGCCTTAGCGCTAGGTCACTGCTCGCCGATCGTCCACTCGACGCCGTTCGACGACCCGTAGGTCGTGTTCGTGAAGTCGAAGAAGAAGTTCTGCCAGGTCACCTTGGCGCCGACGAGCGAAGCCGAGCTCGGGAGCGGCAGCGGAACGTTGCCGCCCGCGCCCGGCGTCACGATGTCGACGACCGACGGCAACGTGACGAGGAGGTTGCCGAAGGGCGTCGGGATCGGTGCCAGGCGACCCGTCGACAGGAGGAGCAAGCCGACCTGCGCACCCGGGATGTTCGACTTGCCCGTGAGGCCCGCCGTCTTGCCGATGACCGGCCGCGCGCTCGTCGTGAGCGTCGGGACGATGGGGTTGAAGGCGCCTTGGCCCGCGACGTGGATGCGCACGCGGCCCATGGAGCCCGTGCCCGTGCCTTCGCTCGAGACACCATCGAGGCCCGTGCCAGCGCGCAGAACGGCTTGGCTGATGCAGCGCTCGATCGTCATCGGCTGGCCGAGGACGTTGACGGCCAGCGGATGTGGCGGAGCCGTGTAGGAGCTAGTGACCGTGAGACCCGTGCCCGGCGGGGGCGTGACACCGAGGACACAGATCCAGTTGCCCTTCGTGATGCGGATCGCGCCAGTGTTGAGCAGCGTGTTGGCCGGCACGTCCTTTCGGAAGAAGCGCAGCTCGGCCGGCAGCGGCGTCGTCACGGCCGGGAAGGCCGGCGGCTTGGCCGGGAACTCATAGATCGCGACCGTCTGCTCGGCGTGGTTCGGCTCGTTCTCGACCTGAACGCCCGTGATCACGAAGTCGACTGGCGCCTGGCCGAGCCAACCGCGCGGGTAGCCACGCGAGTCGTTGTAGCTGCTGGCGAAGGCCCCCTGGTTGATCCACGGGTTGCCCGGGACCACTGGCACCGTGCTGCCGTTGTCGTAGTTCTCGGTCGCGGCGTTGGCCTTGCACTTGAGGTCGAAGCGCAGAACCGGACCAAGGCCTGTTCCCAAGATGCCGACAGTCGCGTTGGCGTCGTTGCTCGAGAAGAGGCGCGATGTTGTGCTTGCAGACGCGTTGTCCGGGAAAAAGTTGAAGGTGTTGTTGCCCTTGTTGTTCCCGTGGACCTTGCACTCGAAGATCAGGTTCTCGCCCGCCGTCGCCGTCCAAATGAAGGGCGTCGTCAGTTGAATCTGATACTGAAAGAACAGCGGGTCCGTGTTGAGGACCATGTCATCGAGCTTGAGTTGCGTGCGCGGCAGCACGAGTACCGGCGGCTTGCTCGTGATGTCGTAGTTGTTCGCGTAGGTCGTGTCGAGGTTGGTTTCGTTCTTCGTCGTTACGCCAAGCCAGATCTCGATATCGATCGTCGCGCCGAGGTCGACACGGTTGTTCGATCGAAACCCGATGCAGCGAATCGGGTAGGCGCTTTGCGGAAGTTCGGTACCGCGATAGACCGACATGAAGTGTGTCGGTGTCCACGACCACGGAATCGAGTTGGAAGCGCCGCCCATCGCGGTCCGGGCCGATGCGGGAACGATTTCTTCGTTGACGAGAACGCCATGGACGGGAGCTCCTGGCAAGTCAGGAGTCGGAGCTGCTCCGTCAACCTGAGCCAAGAGAGGAGTGCCGCCGACGAGAACGAGGGCAGCGAAATCGAGGAGTCGTTGCATTGTGTTGCAGACCGAAGTGAAGAGATGGAAAGAAGGCTGCTCAGTGAGATGGCTGGCAGGGAGCGAATCGCGAAACTCAGGCGACGCAACTCCACCTTGAATCTACCCGAAACGAGGTAGTTGCAACACGGGCACGCGGTCGAGCTCGTCAGCGGGCCAAGGTGCGCAGCCAGCGCTGGGCCTCGCGACGGACCAAGCGCGGGTTCGCGGCGCCCAGGGCTCGTCTCCTTTGGAGCAAGGACTTGCGTTCGAGCTCGTCGAGGATGCTCGCGTCGGCCTGGGGGGCGATGGCCTGCAAGACCTCCGGGTCGAGGTCGCGCAGCTCTTTTCCTTCCGCGAGTCCGGCTCGGACCAAGCGGCCGACTTGTTCGTGGGCTTCGCGGAAGGGGACACCGCGGCGCACGAGGGCGTCGGCGAGCTCGGTCGCGTCGAGGTAGCCGGTCTCACAGGCAGCCCTGCAACGTTCGGAGTCGAAGCGCGCGCTCGCGACCGCGGCCTTCGCCACGACGAGGCAGGCTTGCCACGTCGCGAGCGCCTCGAAGAGCGCTTCCTTGTCCTCTTGCAGGTCCTTGTTGTAGGCCAGCGGCAGCGAGCGCAAGCAAGCGAGGAAGCCCGTCAAGCGCCCGAGGACACGAGCGCCCTTGCCGCGCACGAGCTCGAGGCTGTCCGGGTTCTTCTTTTGCGGCATCAAGGACGAGCCCGTCGAGACGTCGTCGCCGAGTTCGAGGAAGCCTGCTTCTTGGGTCGAGAAGAAGATCCAGTCCTCGCAGAGGCGCGAGAGGTGGGCGCAGGAGAGCGTGGCGACGAAGAGCAGTTCGGCCACGAAGTCGCGATCGCTCACTGCATCGAGGCTGTTGCGCGTCGCCTCCTTGAAACCGAGATCCTTGGCCAGCGCGCGCCGGTCGACCGCCAGGAAGCTCCCGGCGAGCGCACCGGAGCCGAGCGGACAAGCATCCAGGCGAGCGCCGGCATCGCCGAGCCGCGAGCGGTCGCGCGCGAGCATCTCGACGTAGGCCAGCGCGTGGTGGCCGACCGTGATGATCTGGGCGCGCTGCAAGTGCGTGAAGCCCGGCATCAGCGTCGCGGCTTCGCGCTCGGCGAGCTGGGCGAGCGCGCGCATCAACGCGGCGAGCTCGAGGTCGAGTTCTGCCACACGCCGCTTGCACCAGAGGCGCAAGTCGGTCGCGACTTGGTCGTTGCGCGAGCGGCCCGCGTGCAGCTTCTTGCCGAGGTCGCCGACGTCCGCGACGAGGCGGGCTTCGACGTAGCCGTGGATGTCCTCATCGCTCGCGGCTTCGAGGCGCGACGGGTCCGCGGCGACCTCGCGCTCGAGGCGGCCGAGCGCCGCGACGAGGCGCGCGCCCTCGGCCTTGGTCAACGATCCCGCCTGCACCTGGGCCCGTGCCCAGGCGCGGCTCGCGATCATGTCCTCGCGCCACAGCTCCCGATCGAAGGGCAGCGAGCGATTGAAGGCCTCGAAGGCCGGATCGAGCTTGCCTTGGAAGCGTCCTCCCCAGAGCGCCATGGTCAGCGAGCCCGCTTCATTCGACGGCCACGCCGCGCACTTCGCCACCTTCGAGGTCGATCTGTGCCGCAGTCGGGATCTTGGGAAGGCCTGGCATGCGCATCATCTCACCCAGCAGCGCGACGACGAAGCCGGCGCCGGCGGCCGGCACGAGGCCGCGAACCGTGACCTCGAAGTCGCGCGGGCGGTTGATCTTCTTGGGGTCGTCGCTGAGGCTCGACTGCGTCTTGGCCATGCAGATCGGCAGTCCGCCGTAGCCGAGCTTTGTCAAGTTGCGCAAGTCGGTCTCGGCCTGCGCCGTGAAGTTGACGCTCGACGCGCCATAGATCTTGGTCGCGATCTTCTCGATCTTGGTCTTGAGCGGCTCGCTCCAATCATAGGTGCGCTGCACGGCGGGCGGCGTCTTCGCGGCATGTTCGACGACGAGCTTCGCGAGCTCGACACCACCCTCGCCGCCCTTGGCGAAGACCTCTGAGAGCGCGAAGGGCACGCCGAGCTTGTCGCAAGCGCTGCGCACGGCTTCGAGCTCACGTTGGCTGTCACCTGGGAAGCGATTGATCGCAACGACCGGGCTCTGCCCGAAGCCGCGGATGTTCTCGATGTGCTTCTCGAGGTTGCCAAGGCCCTGCTCGATCGCCGCGACGTCCTCGTTGTGGAGTTCGCTGACCTTGCGTCCACCGTGCATCTTGAGCGCGCGGCAGGTCGCGACGAGGACGACAGCGACGGTCGCGAAGCCGGCGCTCGCGCACTTGATGTCATAGAACTTCTCGGCGCCGAGGTCGGCGCCGAAGCCGGCCTCGGTGATGCACCAATCGCCGAGCGCGAGCGCGGTGCGGGTCGCGATGACGCTGTTGCAGCCATGCGCGATGTTGGCGAAGGGACCACCGTGGACGATCGCTGGTACGCCTTCGATCGATTGCACGAGGTTCGGGAGCATGGCGTCCTTCAAGAGGACCATCATCGCGCCGACGGCTTGGAGCTGGTCGGCCGTGACCGGTTCGCGGTCGAAGGTCTGGCCCACGAGCAAGCGCGAGAGGCGCTTGCGCAGGTCGTCCATGTCTTCGGCGAGGCAGAGGGTCGCCATGACTTCACTCGCCGCCGTGATGTCGAAAGACGTCTCACGCGGCACGCCCTGCGCGTGCCCGCCGAGGCCGACGATGATGTTGCGCAAGGCGCGGTCGTTCATGTCGATGACGCGCGGCCATGACACGCGACGAGGGTCGATACCAAGCTCGTTGCCCTGTTGCATGTGGTTGTCGATCATCGCCGCCAACAAATTGTGTGCGGACGTGATCGCGTGGAAGTCACCCGTGAAGTGCAGGTTGATTTCGACTGGCGGATAGAGGCTTGCTTTGCCGCCGCCGGTGCCGCCGCCCTTGACGCCGAAGATGGGACCGAGGCTCGGTTCGCGCAGCGCGAGCACCGGTCGCTCGCGGATGGCGGCGAGGCCTTGCGCGAGGCCGATGGAGGTCGTTGTTTTGCCTCCGCCCGCCGGCGTCGGTGTGATGGCTGACACCAAGACCAAGCGTCCTGGAGTTCGCCCTTCGATGGCGCCTGGCCGCAGCTTCGCCATCCAATCGCCGTAGGGCACGAGGTGTTGGCGGTCGATGCCGAGCTCTTCGGCGATGTCGGCGATTTTGCGCGCTTCTTTGGCCATGGGGTCAAACCTAGATGCGCCGGGCATGTGAGGCAAGGCAGGGCAGACCACATCGGCACGAAAGCCGTCCCCGCGGGACCCCATCCGCGCCAACCCGGAGCATGCGCATGAAGCGAAAAGCGAACCTCACACCGTTTGCCTGCCACCTTTTGTCTGGCCTGTGCTTGTTGGTCGGCGCGCCTTCGCAGGCGATGGCCCAAGCCGAGCGCTACGAGGCGGGGCTAAGGCTGCGTGCCTTCGAGCAGGCCTTCGCGCCGCTCGTGGCGGACGTCGGCGTGCGACGCAAGGTTCTGCCGCACGTCGAGGAGGGGGTGCGCGGCTTCTTCACCGGCAATCTGGCTGGTGTCGCGCAGGCCTTGGATCGAGCGCAGAGTGTCCTCGCGACGATGGCGTGGAGTCCGCTGCGCTGCAAGGTCGAGGCGCTCCAGTATCGACTGTCGACGCTTTGTGTCGAGGCTGGTGCGACGGTCCGCGCCAAACTTGCCCCGCTCTACGAGTTGGAAGGTGCCAAGGTCGAAGGTGCCAAGGGCAGCTCGTGGCCCCAGCTCAGCTGCGCGATCGAGACTCTGGTCGACGCGCGCGCACTCGCGCGTCGCAGCTGGGACGAAGTCGAGCTGCCAAGTGACTTCGAGCTTCCGACCGCGGAACTGCCCGAAGGCGACTATCGCGTCGTCTTCACTTGGTCGAGCGATGGGCAAAGCATCGCGCGACGCGCGATGTTGATCTCGGTCGTCGCTTCGCTTGCGAAGCGCCTGGAAGCTTTGCGAGAGCGCGCTGCGGCTATGCGGGACCAGGCCCTCGGCGATGCCGCGTCCTTCGAGGCCGCGACCTTCGACGAGCACGTCCGCACCTTGCGGGTCCTGGCGAAGGGGCGCAGCCTCGAGTCGGACGTGGCGGCCCACGCGCTGCTCGTCGAAGCCGAGGCCCTCGCCGCTTGGTTGGCGCGGGACGACGAACGCGAGCCCTTCTTCAAGGGGCGCAGCGGTGACCTACGTGTCGCCTTCGCCTGCGGGCCGAGCTTGGCCAAGGGAAGGGTCGACGCCCGGCTTTTCGTACCCGAGGCGAGACACGACAAGCGCCCGCTCGTGATCGCCTTCGCTGGTGCTGGCGCGAGCGCCAATATGTGGTTCGAGGCCTACGGTGCGGGGGCCATCGTCGAGCACTGCCGTGAGCGGGGCTATTTCTTGGTCGCGCGCGCATCGGCTGGCGCGGATCCGGTCGCGCATACGGAGCGCCTCGTGGCGGACATGCTGCGGCGCTTCCCCGTCGATGGGCGGCGTGTTTATCTCATCGGTCATTCGATGGGGGCGATGAAGGTCTGTGAGATCGCGGCGCGCTCCCCGGATGCCTTCGCGGCGGTCGTCGCGCTCGGTGGTGGCGGACCGACAGGCAAGGGCGCTGCGTATCTGCGTTTGCCCTTCTTCATCGCTACGGGATCGCGCGACTTCTTGCGTGGTCAAGCCAAGCTCCTGCACAGCAAGCTCGTCGCGCTCAGAGGCGGCGACGAGCGTGGCGTCGTCGACTTCGTCGAGTACGAAGCGGCGGAACACCTCAACGTCGTGCAGGTCGCATTGCCCGATGCGTTCCGCTGGCTCGACAAGCTTTGAGCTTCCCTGTGACGGGTTCAGAGGTCGACGCGTTCCCCACGTCGGGCGAGGGCGAAACCTTGTCTGTCAACCTGGGCCTCGACGAGCGGGTCGCGCCAGGCTGGATTGCTGTGGTTGAGGTGGATGAAGCGCAGCGCTCCGGGCTGAGCCCGAGCGCGAGATGCTAGACGCTGCATCGTCTCCTTCATCGTCGGGTGCGGGATCTCTCGTAGGTTGCGGCCTGGGACTTCGCTTCCGTCCCAGAACGTGCCGTCGAGGTAGGCGACGTCGACACCTTCGAGCAGTTCGGCGAGCAAGTCGCGACTCTGTGTCTTTGAGGAGGCAGACCAGCGATTGATGTCCGGCACGAAGAGGAGGGCGCGATTCTCGCCGCGCAGCCGGAAGGCCATCGTGTCCGAATACTCGTCCCGATGCGGGACGGGTATGGCCTCGACGTCCAAGCCTGGCAGCGGCCGAAACGGCGTTCCGGGAGTAAAGGCACGGAGCTCGATCTGCTCGAGTTCGACCAGCTGCTTCCACGGTCCGTTCGCGCGCAAGAAGTCCGCCATGCGCGCGCTGACCCAGACGGGCAAGCGGCGCGTCGCAGCGACTTCGCGCCCGAGTTGCAGCAGGCCTGCATAGTGACCGATGTGTGCATGAGTGAGGAGGACCGCGTCGACCGGATTGCGACCTTGTCCCTCGAGCCCCGAGGCCTCTTGCAAGAGCGAGATCTGGGCGTCGATCGCCGGGCTGGCTTCGATGAGCAAGGTCTGGTTCGCCGCGCGATCGACGACGCCGAGGCAAGCCGGATGTCGTTGCAGGCCGTGCTTGCGTGCCGTCTTGCAGCAGACCCTCACGCAACCGACGTGCGGGACGCCGCCGTCCTGCGCCGTGCCGAGGACGAAGACGCTGACGCGCGAGGCTGCGGCCCTATCGTGCGCCTTCGGCACTTCCCCCTTGCACGCGGAGGCGGCGAGGAGGGTGGCGCAGCAAACGATGCTGCTCCACAGTTGTGGACTAGCCGCCAACCTTGCCCGCGCCGCCGTTCGAGAAGGCGAGGCCCAGCGTGTTGGCTGCCGCATCGACGACCATGAACTGGTTGTAGAACTGAATGCCAACGAGCGACGGGTTGTTGGGCAGCGCGATCGGAATGGAACCGTTTCCACTCGCGTCGGTTGCGACGACACCGAAGATGGCATCGAGGCTGACCAAGAGCGAGCAGCCAGGTGCGACCGCGCCGATCGGCACGTTCAACTGCGATGCGCCGAGCCACAAGGCTGCCGGCGCATTGGCCGCCGCGCGCGACACGTCGACCGAGAAGCTCCGGTTGATCGTCGGCACGCCATTGTTGCTAAGGTTGACGATCGCACGGCCGCCGCCAGGAGTCATGAGCTGCACGACGAGGCCCTCCCCAGCTCGGAAGGTGCCGGTCGCCGTGGTCGACCCGGTCGCCCACATGCGGCCGATCTGTCGTGACGTGTTGCCGACGCGGTCGTAGACGTTCGTTGCGCCGCTCGTCGTTCGGTTCTCGACTTCCCAGAGCAGGTTGCCGCGTGACGGTATGTAGATGAAAGGTGTTGTGAACAGGACCTTGGTATCGAACTTCGTGAAGTCGGTGTTGGCAGCAGCCGAGGGCACGTTGAGGTTTCCGTTGAACCCTGTCTGCGGTGCGCCGAGCCAGTTGCTCGCGAAGGTCGTGTTCAGCGCGGGCGCCGGGCTGCTCGTGTAGCCGACCTTGACCTTGCAGTCGATGACGCGAGCCGTCAACGTGGAGTTCGTGCGTGAGCGGAAGGCGAGACCGACAACGGATACCGGCGCGACGCTGACTTCACTCGAGCCGTGCGCCTGCATGTAGTGTTGGTTCGTCCAGCCGAAGGGAAAGACGTTGTTGGACTCGGCCCAAGCGTTCGCATATTGCGGCGGGATGACAACGCCTCCGCCGGGCGAGGTGCCGCTTCCAGCGCAGCCGCTGCCATAGGTGCTGTATGTGCCCGTGACCTGGGCGATTGCCGACGTGGCGCTGAAGAGGAGGACGATGGGCGCGATGAGGCTGTGTTTCATGAGTACCGTGGCAGGCAATTGGAGAGGGATGACAGTTGTCCGAGAATCATAGCTAGGCGTTCGAATCCTGTCGATCGACGGAGTCGCAGTGTAGGTGCCAGCGGCAAAGCACGCGACCCAAGAAGGCGATCCAATAACAAGAGCAGGCTCGGAACGTGTCCGAGCCTGCTCTCACTTGCGCGATGTCCCAGGACTAGCCCGGGCTATTCGTGAACCTAGCCTCAGCCGCCGATCTTGCCGGCGCCGCCGTTCGAGAAGGCGAGGCCGAGCGTGTTGGCGCCGGCGTCGAGGACCATGTACTGGTTGTAGAACTTCACGCCGATCAAAGTCGTGTTGTTGGGCACGCCGATCGTCAGGGCTCCAGCGCCGCTCCCGTTCGTCGCGACGACGCCAAGGACGACGTCGTAGCTGGTGTAGAGCGAGCAGCCCGGGGCGAGAGTACCGAGCGAGATGCTCGTCTGCGTTGCACCGAGCCACAGGACAGCGGCCGTGCTCGCCTTCGCGCTCGAAACGTCGACCGAGAAGCTGGAGTTGATCTCGGGGAGGCCCGTGTTCGACAACGCGACGATGGCGCCGGTGCCGCCCGGGCTCGCGAGCTGCGTGCAGACGACGTAGTTCGCGCCCAGCGTACCCGTCGTCGCCGCACTCGTGTTGGCGTAGAGGCGTGAGCCATTCACGGTTGCTGCCGACACCGAGTCATAGTAGTTCGGGCTCGCGATCGTCGTTGCCGTCGTCACCGCTTCCCAGACGAAGTTGCCTTGCGTCGGCGTGTAGATGAAGGGTGCTACGAAGGGGATCTTGAGCGTCATGACCTTCGGGTCCGTCTGGGCGGCGACGGCTGGCACGTTCAGAGTACCCGAGTAGACCTTGGTCGGTGTTCCGGCGTAGTTCGACGCATAGGTTGTGTTGAGGGCGGTCGCAGGATTGTTCGTGTAGCCGACATAGAGCGTGATGTCGATCGTGCCCGCGTTCTGCGCGACGTTCGCCCGATTGCGGAAGTTGAAGCCGAAGATCGGAGTTACGCCGGCGAAGTCGCTGGCGCCGTGGGCCTGCATGTAGTGCATCGGAGCCGTGGCGAGCGGAAAGCGATTCGCGCTGTTGCCGTACGTCGTGTCATAGCCCTTCGGGACGATGGGTCCGCCACCAGGAATCGCGCCAGTGCCCTTGCAGCCGCTGCCGTAGAGGATGTATTCGCCGGGGACCTTCGTGGTCGCGCTGTCGAGCCAGGTTGCCCAGCCGAAGGGCTGCGCGCTGCCACCGACGACGCCACCGACGAGCGAGACGCGGATGGTCAAGGTTTGGGTCGCCGCGGGGACGTAGCGGATGAACTCTTCGCAGTTGAGCGTGGTCTTCGAGCTCGCGAGGACGGTCGCGCCGCTCAAGAGTTCGAGGTCGAGGTTGGACCAAGTGGTGCCGCTTGCGGTGACGTTGAGTCGGTGCCAGGCGATGGCGACCTGGACGGTCTTGCCGGCGGTGACGGCGATGGGACGGGTCCAGGTCGTGGTGCTCGCGTTGAGCGTCGCGCGGCCATGGAGGCTCGCGGTGGTGGCGACGTCATAGGCGCGGTCGTCGCGGAGGTAGCCAGCGCCGGTGCCGGTCGAGTTGAGGCCGGCGCCCGAGCCCGGGTTGAGCTCGGTCGAGGCCAGCAAGATGGCCTTGGTCTCGTCGGACTTGAGGGCAGTGTTGGCGCCGCGGATCAGCGTGGCCGCGCCACAGACCTGGGGCGAGGCCATCGAGGTGCCGCTCGCGATGTAGTTGCCGCTCTCGTTGTTGCGGAGCGCCATGTCGGTGCTGACGCCGTTGGCGCAGATGATCGGGAAGAGGCGACCGTTCTGGATGCCGCGCGAGCTGAAGCTTGCGAGCGTCTTGCTGTTCTCGTTGACAGCGCCGACGGGCAGACCGCTGACGTTCGGAAGGCTGCTGTTGACGTTGGTGCCGAAGTTGCCGGCAGCGGTCGCGTTGAGGATGTCGGCGTTGAGGGCCGCGCTGTCCATGGCGAGTCCCGCGACATCGACGACGTTGGACGAGCCGCTGTAGCTGAGGTTGGTA
>CALLZN010000170.1 GCA_937858895.1 uncultured bacterium
ACCGCGGCCTCGCTCTGTGCGATACGTTCGTACGTCGCTTTGGCTTCACCATCCAGCCGTTCGAGCGTCAAGCGCGCCGCCTCGCGCAAGCCGATCCAGTGACCCGGGCTCTCCTCGAAGACAGCGCTCGGACTCGCGCCGAGGACGTTGCGCAGCTGTTCGATCGCCGCGAGAGCCTCACCGCCGCGGAGTTTCTTCGTCGCGTCGACGAGGTCGAAGCGTCGATTGTCATCGCGGATCAAGCTGAAGAGGCCCGTGTCGCCCTCTTGGGCCGCGCCCGTCGTAGCAGCCGCGAGCGCCATGGCACCCGAGGCGACCAAGACGCCCCAGGCCCTCGGGTGGATCCAAGATCGAACGTTTCGAAGCCTGGCCTTCATAAGAGCCGCCACTTCTTGCGCAAGATCCACTCGGCGCTCAGCAGCGCGAGCACGAGGAGGAGGGTCAGGGCTTGGTCCCAAACTTCGCGTAGCTTGCGGTCAATGATCTTCATCCCGGCGCCGCGGCCCTCGAAGCCGCTCAGGACGTCGTCGATGGCGTGCAGCGGGGCGTAGGTGCCGCCGCCGATCTTGGCCACCTCCTGCAAGCCCGCCTCGTCGAGACTCGTCTCTTCGAGTTCGCGCTTGGGTACCGAAGTGATGATGTCGCGTCGCGCGAGTGGACGCCCGCTCGCGTCACCATCGCGGTAGTAGAGAATCGAAGCGACGCCCGCTTCTTCGAGACTCAGCGCGCCCTCGAAGCGGCCCGGCTGGCCCTGCATGCGTTGCAACGTGATGGCTTGCAAGTCGCCACGCGGCGCGCGGACGTGGAGGCGTGCCTCATCGTCGAGAACCGGATTGTAGTCATCGTCGAGGAGCTGCAAGTCGATCTGCACCCGATCCCCGATGTCCACCTGTTCCCGATCGACGGTCAGGACCACGCGGTCATCGAGCCGCTTGAGCTTGTTCTCGGCGAGGTGGCGCACGACGTTGCGCCAGTAGCGATCCTGGTACTTGACGCCATAGAAGCGCCGCCAGCGCCAAGTCTCGTCGACTGCAGAGAAGAGCACCTTGCCCTTGGGGAAGGGGGCCGTCGCGAGGAGGATGCGCCGGCCATACTTGTTCTCGTCACGTGGGTGCCGCAGCAGGACCTGCGCTCCGGCCTTGGCCCTCAGCACAGGATGGTACCACGCCATGCCCGCGAGCCCTTCGTCGAAGAGACGCGCGTTGCCTCGCGCGTCGTCGAGTAACTGCACGATCGGATCGGGAGCTTGCGGGTTCTCGAGGAGAGGCCGGAAGCGCTCTTCGTTCGCCACCGGCACGTCAGCGTCGCTGAAGTCGCCGAGCACGACCGGCAAGAGGTCTTCGATCGCTGTCTCGCGGTAGGCCTCGGGCATGGCCCGTTGACCTGCGATGAGGCCGAGACCTCCGCCGTGCTCGACGAAACTCTTGATCAAGTCGAGGAACTCCGCGCGCTCTTCCTCGGTGGCTCCGAAGCGGCTCGGCGGCACGTCGCCGAGCAAGATCACGTGGTAGGCGAAGAGTTCCTTGCGGTTGCGCGGAAGCGCTTTGAGCGGCTCGACCCCGACCGTGGCTTCTTGCTGAAAGCTCCGCGAGGCGTCGCACTGCCAGCACTGGTACTCGATGCTCTTGTCGACGCGGTCGAGCGCCCAGTGCAAGTAGCGGAACTCCCAGCGCGGCAGGTCTTCGATCACGAGCACGCGGATGCGGTCCGAGTCGACGCGCAGGTAGCGGCGCGTGACGTTGTCACGCGGATTGTTCTCACCTGGCAGCGCCGGCACCTCGAAGGTCAGGAGGTAGTCGCCCGCCTCGTCGAAGATGTGCTCGAGCTTGACCTTGCGGGTCTCACCCGAAGCCGGCATCGCGATGCCTTCTTGGGTGGCGACGACGACGCCAGGGTCACTGTCGTCGCTGCGCTGGGCCGGGTCGGCGCTCTGCTTCTTGGCGCGGCAGACGATGTTGAAGCTGCGCGCCTCGAGTCCGTTCGCGCGGACCTCGAGCTCGAACTCGGCCTGCTCGTTCTGAAGGATCTGCTGTGGCCCTGGCGGCCCAGACAACACGAGGTTGCGGTCGCCGCTTGGTTCGCCGACGCCGACGACGTGCAGCGGCACGTCGCTCTGCTGAAGACGTGCCGCTCCTTCGACCGCGCTCAGCCCGTCGTTGTTTTGGCCGTCCGTGATGAGAATGACCGCTTCGAGGCTCGAGCTGTCGATGCCGTGCTGCGAGAGATGGAGGTCGAGGGTGTCGCCGATGCGCGTCGACCCTCCGCGCGCGCTCAGGTCGTCGAGGCTCGCGACGAGGTCACTACGGTCCGAAAAGCGATACCAGCGCAGATCGAAGTCTTGTTCGAGCTTGGTGAGCAGCGCGCGTCCGGGGCCCTTCGCGCGTTCGGCGGCACCCGGGCCGCCGCCGCCGAGCAGAGCCTTGACGATGTCGATGCGCGGCAAGCTCGAGAGGCGGTCAGGAGCCTTGTCCTCGAGTGCCGCGAGCAAGGCCGCACGTCGATCGTCGGCATAGGCTTCCTGGCGACTCATCGAGGCCGAATCGTCGACGAGCATGTGCAGCTCGGTGCGCACCTTCAAGTTGCGCGTGACTTCGACCGCCGGCCGATAGATGGCGACGAGGATCGCGACGACGGCGGCGAAGCGCAGGCCTGCGAGGACGAACTTCTTCTTGCGGCCGAGGCCTGGTTGCCGTCGATAGCTCCACCAGACGATGCCGATCAAGAGCGGCACTACGATCAAGCCCGTCACCCAAGCGGGCGGGGCGCCGAGCCAGCGCAGCGCGCTCTGGGTCTCGAGCTTGGCATCGGCGCTCAGCGCAGCGTCTTGAACACTCTGCGCACCGGTCGCGATGGCTTCGAGAACGCCCAGGGTCCATGCAAGCAGCATCGTCATCGTCTCCGTGTGCCGAGGTAGCCAGCGAGCACGCTTTCGCTGAGCACGACGAGGAGCGCTAGCAACATCGCGTAGCGACCGAGTTCGGACATCGTCGTCTCCGTCGCCGTGCCGAGGTCGAGCTCTAGGTCGTTGCGCACGTCGACACCAGGAAACTCACGCAGCAAGGTCTCGGGGCCCACGTAGTCGAGGACACCCTCGGCGGGGTCGGGGTTGACGGCGAAGAAGATCTCGCGAGCCGGCTTTGTCTTGTCTTCGAACTCGACGCCGAGCCGGTAGAGGCCTGCGTGGATGCTCGCGCCGAAGCTCGGTGTGAGCCAGCCATTGTCGGCGCTTCCGTCGACGGGCCCAGTCGGCAAGGCGATCGGGACGCGGCCGCGGTCACCGGGGCGGGTCATGTGCAGGTTCGATGGCTGGTCTGCGAGCCATGCGACGAGCGGCTGACCGACGGCCCGGTTGCTGGCGATCTTGGTCTGGGGTGCGGGCCAGTGGAACATCGAGTGCGTCAGCGGGAAGCGCAGCAAATCGAGGTCGTCGAGCCGGTTCCATCGATCCGGCCGGCGCGAGAGGTTCGAAGTCAGCAAGAGGCAGTGCCCGCGGCCCACGCTGCGCGCTGCGAGCAAGGCTGGTCGCTCGAGAGCCTCGCCACCGACGAGTTCGGCGAGGATCACGCTTCCTTCGGGTAGGCGGTCGCTCGCGGTCTGCCAGAAGCGATGCACGGGCGTCGCTTCGAGGATGGAGCGCAGCTCGGGATTCGCGAAGTCGGCGAAGATCGGGTGATCGGCCTGCGCGATGCGCGTCGTGCTGTGGCGTCCGAGCATGTCGCCGCCAGTCCCGAGCCCCGTCCCTCCGAGCGACGCCCCTTGCATCGTCAAGAGCCTCAGCGGTAGCGGACCCTCGTTGCCGCTCGCGCCGAAGAAGCGCAGGTTCCAGAGGTCGGCCACACTGTGGGCCCCCGGCACGACGAGGAGGCCGCCACCGCGCTTGACGAAGTGGGTGAGCCGCTCGGCGACGTCGGCCCGCGGGGCCGAGACATCGAGTAGCGCGATCACGTCTTGGTCGCGTGAGAAGCTCGGATCGCTTTGGAAGCGATCTTCGTCGACGACCTGAGTCTCGAAGAGGCTGAGCTCGTCGTCACCGGCACCCCGCGTCGGATCGAGGATGCTGCGCATCAAGAAGGACTCTTGCAGCACTTCGTCCTCTTGACTCGTCTCGCGACCCTCGACAAAGAGCACGCGGATGCGCTCGCGCACGTTGGCGACGAGTACGCGCCGGTCGTCGAGGGCCAGCCCGTCCTCGCCGATCTCGAGCTCCACGGCGTGCATGCCAGCCTCGAGGAAGCGCACGACGAAGGACAGCGCGCCGCTCTCTCCGGCTTCGAGGCGGATGCGCCGGACCTGTTCGTTGCCGCCATCGACACGCAAGCGAGCAAGGATGTCGCGCGCTTGCGGTCCGCGGTGGGTGACCTCGGCGAAGACCCGCACCGGCACCTTGGCGACGGCATTCTCGGGATCGCTTTCGAGCGAGGTCACCTGGCTGTTCGAGATGACGCCGCGGGGCGTCACCGGGAAGAAGAGCAGCTTGGTCCCGCCATCGACAAGGTCTTGGCAAAGGTCGCGCAGGCGCTCGTAGCTCTTTGCGTCGTCGCCGCTGCCAGCAGCGGCCGTGGGCGCGACGACCGGTTCGGCGCCGTCGCGCGCAGTCGTTTCGACTGCGGGCCCTGGAGCTGGATCGCCGCTCGTCAACGCGATGCGGTGGAAGTCCGAGAACACATACACGCGCGCAGGGTCCGCTTCGCTCGCGATGACGCGCGTGGCCTCTTGCAGGGCGTCGGCGAGCCCCGCCTTGCCGTCACTCGGCTCCTCGAGGCGGGCGAGGGCCTTCTGCGCCTTCGACGTGTCGAGGTCCGCACTGACCGGCACCGCGGCGCTCTCGCCAGCGTAGATGAGGGTGACCTTCTCGTTGCCGCGCTCGCCAATCTTTTCGAGCATCGGACCAAGGGCTTGCCGCATGCGGTCGAAGGGCCGCTCGGCGCTCGCGACGCGGTAACCCATGCTGTAGGAGCGGTCGAGCACGAAGACGTGGTGCGTGCCCTGGCGTGCGAGCGGGTCGATCACGATGCCTTGCGTCAAGCGCGGGCGCGCGATCGCCAGCGCGATCACGACGGGGATTGCACAGCGCAGCAAGAGCAGGAGCAAGCTCTCGAGGCGCAGGCGTCGCCGATTTTGCTTGTGGGCGCGGAGCAAGAACTCCATCGCCGCCCACTGCACGCGCTGATAACGGCGCCGGTTGAGGATGTGGATGATCAGCGGCACCGTGAAGAGCGCCGCGAGCCCGAGCAGGCCGGCGTGAAGGAAGTTCATCGAAAGAAGTGCCTACCTGCGCTTTCCCTTGCTCATCGCGGCGCGCTTCGCGAGGTATGTCGTCAAAGCGATGTCCAAGTGCTGCCGCGTGACGATGCGCTGATAGTCGACCCGCATCGCGAGGCAGCCGCGCCGCATCTTTTGCTCGAAGGCCTGGATCTCGGCGAGGTAGGCGTCGCGCAAGGACTTCGGATCCGCCAGCAGCTCGGGCATGGCCTCAAGGCCCTCGAACATCGTCATGCGTTCGAAGGGGAACTCGACTTCGTCGTGGTCGAGGACATGGAAGACGAGGACGTCATGCCCGCGGTGCCGCAGGTGCCGGATGCCGGCGAGGATCGCGTCGGGGTCGTCGAAGAGGTCCGAGAAGAGGATCACGACCCCGCGCTTCGTGATGCGACCGGCCATCTCGTGCAGGATCGACGCGACCTTGGTCTTGCCGGTCGGCTTGGCTTCTTCGAGCCTGTGCATGATCGAAGCCAACTGAGCGCGGCTGTTGCTCGGGACGAGCTGGCTCGTGATCGCCTCGTCGAAGAGCGTCAAGCTGACCGCGTCGCTCTGCTGCTGGATCAAGAAGGCGAGCGCCGCAGCACAGGTCGCTGCGTAGTCGAACTTGCTGCGCTCCTGGCCGTAGGACATCGACTCGCTCTGGTCGACGAAGAGGTGGGCCTTGACATTGGTCTCCTCTTCGAACTCCTTGATGTAGATGCGGTCGCTCTTGGCGTAGACCTTCCAGTCGACGAAGCGGATGTCGTCGCCCGGCACGTACTCGCGGTGCTGGGCGAACTCGACCGAAAAGCCTCGGTACGGCGATTCGTGCATGCCCGAGACGAAGCCCTCGACGACGAGGCGCGCCCGCAGCTCGAGCTTCTTGATCGAATCGAGGACCTTCGGGTCGAGGTAGTTCTTCGATTCGCTGCCTTTGAGATCGGCCAAGTCAGCCTCCTACTTCAGGACGCCAGGCAGCTTGCCGTCGGAGAGCGCGCTGCTCGCGTTCGGGTCGATGGTCTCGAGGAGGCGATCGATGACGTGGTCCGGCGTGATGCCCTCGGCTTCGGCGCTGAAGTTCGTGATGATGCGGTGGCGCAGCACCGGGTGGATGACGGCCTTGACGTCATCGGCCGCGACGTGGAAGCGTCCCGAGAGCACAGCCTTGGCCTTGGCGGCGAGCACGAGATACTGGCTCGCGCGCGGGCCCGCACCCCAGCTGAGGAGTTCCTTGACGAAGCCCGGCGCCTCGTTGCCGGTCAAGCGCGTCGCGCGCGTGAGCCGCATGATGTAGTCGAGGACTTGGTCCGCGATCGGCACCTTGCGCACGATGGCCTGCAGGTCGGCGATGTCCTTCGCGTCGATGCAGGGCGTGAGCGTGACCTCGTTGTCCTCGGTCGTGCGGCGGAGGATCTCGCGCTCTTCTTCGAAGCTCGGATAATCGACCTTGATCATGAACATGAAGCGGTCGAGCTGGGCCTCGGGCAGAGGATACGTGCCCTCCTGCTCGATCGGGTTCTGGGTCGCGAGCACGAAGAACGGCTGCTCGAGCGGATAGCGCGTGCCGCCGACCGTGACCTGGTATTCCTGCATGGCCTCGAGCAGGGCCGCCTGCGTCTTCGGCGGCGTACGGTTGATCTCGTCGGCGAGGATGACGTTCGAGAAGATCGGTCCGCGCAAGAACTTGAACTCGCGCATGCCGGTCGACTTGTCCTCTTGGATGACCTCGGTCCCCGTGATGTCGGCAGGCATCAAGTCCGGCGTGAACTGGATGCGGTTGAAGCCGAGATTCAGGGCCTTGGCGAGCGAGGAGATCATCAAGGTCTTGGCGAGACCCGGAACCCCGATCAGGAGCGCGTGTCCGCGCGAGAAGAGCGAGATGAAGAGCTGGTCGACGACCGCGTCCTGTCCGACGATGACCTTGCCGACTTCTCGCTTGAGCTTGTCGTAGGCACCCTTCAGCTTCTGGACCTTGGCCAGGTCGTCGGCCGTGACTTGCGCGTTCATTCCTTCGTTCGATGCAGACATGCGTTCTCCGCGGATGCTTGGACCCCTCGTTCTACGTAGCGAGCGACAGTTCCGCCAGCGCTACGACTCGGATCGCCCCGGGTCCTGGGACGTTCTCGACTCTCAATCAACAGTCAGAAGGGGCGGGCGGACGTTCGAAACGCCTCGAGCTTCCCGTGGGAAT
>CALLZN010000171.1 GCA_937858895.1 uncultured bacterium
AAGTTTGGCGACCTCGCGGTACGCCGCCAGGGGCTGGCCTTCTCATCTCATCATCCGTGCCGTAGTTCACGCGTTTGATCTCGTATGTCTCGCGTCGAGGGTCGAACCATCTCCGCGCAACGAGGAACGCGCGCAGTGGATCGTAGCCGCGCTGGCTCTCGACGCCGGATCGAAGACCGTGCAGCGCCCCCGGGCCCGGCGTCAATCGAGGGCAAGCTCGAGCAAGTCGAGGTCGCGGCCGAGGTCGAGGCAGCGGAAGCGCTCGTGGCCATGCTGGAGCCGACCGGTCAGCTCGCCGGACCCGCGCATGCGCCAGTCGGCCTCGGCGATTTCGAAGCCGTCGTTGCAGGACTCGAGGAGGCGCAGCCGCTCCGATGCGGCATCGGACAGGAGCAGGCAGCGTCCATGTCGACCACCACGACCGACGCGACCACGCAGTTGATGGAGCTGGGACAAGCCGAGGCGTTCGGCGTCGCGCACGACCATCCACGTCGCCTCGGGCACGTCGATGCCGACCTCGACGACGGTCGTCGCGACGAGGCAGCCCACCTCGCCGTTGCGGAAGGCCGCGTAGGCGCGTTGCTGCTCACGACGATCTTGTCGCCCATGGACGAGGACGGTCGGAAGCACGCGCGACAGGTCGGCGTGCGTCGCGATGGCGGCCTTCGGGTCGTCGAGCTCGTTGGAACGACCGTCGGCTTCGTCGTCGGCCAAGTCGTCGCCCAAGTCGTCGCCCAAGTCATCGGGCGCGCGACCGATGCGTGGACAAACCACGTAAACCCGCCCACCACGCGCCACCTCGCTAGCAATGGCCGCGCGCAGCGCCGGCCAAACCTCGCTGCCATGCACGGTCGTGCGCACGGGCGCACGCGGCGTCGGATGTCCACGCAGTTCACTCGAATCGAGGTCGCCGAAGAGGGCGTTGGCGTAGCTGCGCGGGATCGGCGTCGCGCTCATCACGAGCACGTGCGGGTAGCGCCCATGCGCGTCGTCGAAGAGCTGGCCACGCTGGCGCACACCGAAGCGCTGTTGCTCATCGATGATCAGCAGTGCGAGCGCAGTAAAATCGACGTCCTCGGAGAGCAGCGCGTGCGTGCCGATCGCGATGCAAGGCTCGCCGCTCTTGAAGCGCGCCAAGGCCTCACCCCGCTCGCGCCTGGTCATCCCCTGCGTGAAGCGCAAGACGGGCAAGCGCGAACCAGCGAGGCTCTCGGAGAAGCGCCGCACATGCTGGTCGGCGAGCATGGTCGTCGGCGCCAGCAGGACGGTCTGCTTCTTCGCCGCGGCCGCGACGAGGGCCGTGGCCATCGCGATGAGGGTCTTGCCGCTGCCGACATCACCTTGGAGGAGCCGGGCCATCGGTTGCTCACGGCCGAGGTCGGCGAGGATCTCGGCGATGCAACGCTCCTGCTCTGCTGAAGGCCGGAAGGGCAGGCGCGCGCGCACGCGTTCGCGGACGCGCTCATCGGCGACGAGCGGCCAAGCGCGCTTCTCGCGCCAGCGCTCGCGGCGCTGACGTACCTCGTCGAGGGCCTTGCGAGCCTCGAGCAGAGCGACGCGCCGCCTCGCCTGCTCGAGGCGCACCACGTCAAAGCTCGGCGCGTGGATCTCGCGCAGGGCGACACGCAAGGGCGGCAAGCCGAGGCGAGCGAGCAAGGCTTCGTCCTCGAAGCCATCGTCCAAGGCGCTGCCGGCTTCGCGGTCCAAGGCGTCGTGGATCGCGCCGCGCAGGGTCTTGGCCGGGATGCCGGGGACGCGCGGGTAGACCGGCTCGATGCGCAGCTCGGGCAGGGGCGCGCCATCGCCGTCGCGGGCGACCGCGACTTCGGCTGCCTCGATGCGGAAGCTCTTTTTGCCGAGCGCAGCGACGCGTCCGCGCAGACGCCACACGCCGCCAGAGCTGAGCTTGGTCGCGAGGTGGCGGTTGCCAAAGAAGCGCGCCTCGATGCGCCTCGGCCCAACGGCTTCGGACGCAGCGGCCTCATCGGCCCCATCGGACCCATCGGACCCGACAGGCGCAGCAGGCGCAGCGTGCGCCTCGTCGCCCGCGTTGGTAGCCACCGCATCCACGAGCTCGAAGCGAGCCTCGCAGCACGGCACGCGCCCGCGGCGCATCCACGCCTTCTCGCAGCGCACCTGGACCTCGACGAGGCGGCCGAGGTCCGCGGCCCCGAGCGCCTGCCGGACCGCATACTCGCGAAAGGCCCGCGGAAACCAGAGCCTGAGGTCCGCGGGCGCTCCGATCCCCGCGGCGCGGAGTCGCATCGCCGTCACCGGACCAACGCCTCGCAGGTCTTCGAGCGCAACTTGCTCGCCGTCCACCATCTCGCCTCTTCCCCCCTGATCACTTCGATCGTAGCCACACGCATCGATGTGTCATGCATTGCGCGCCATGCGCACTGGCCATGTCCCAAGCGGCGAAGGCTCGCGAGCCCCTCGCCCTGCCGCTAAACCTGTGCACCGATGTACTCCCTCCTGATCGCCGGCGCCGTGGCTCTCGTCTTCTTCCTCCTTTGGGCCCTGGTCCCACTCTGGGGTGGTTGGGGCCTCGGCCTCGTGCTCGGCGTGATCGCCTTCGTCGTCACCTGGGTCTGGTTCGCGCGGCGTCTACGGCGCCAGATCGAACCGCGCTTCTTGCAGGCCCAGCGTCTCGCCGAAGGTGGACGCGTCGAGCCAGCCCTCGAGATCCTCGAAGGCATGCTGCCCTTCGGCAAGTGGATGCCCCTGCTTACCGGGCAACTGCACGCGCAGATCGGCATCTTCGCCCACCACCTCGGGGACAAGGACAAGGCGCTGCGACACCTGAAGAGCGCGAGCAAGCGCGCGACCGAGAGCCAGTTGCTCCTGGCGACGATTCACTACAAGAACGGCCGCCTGGACGACACCAAGCGAACCCTCGATCGCGCGATCGCCTACAACCGACGCAGCGTCCTCCTCTACCACAGCTACGCCTGGATCCTCCAACAAGAGGGCGACCTCGCCGGCGCGATGGCCGTGCTGAATCGCCACCTCCAAAAAGAGAAGAACGACGCGACCTCCCAAGCTGCCCTGCTGCGCCTGCAAAACGGCAACAAGCTCAACATGGCCCAGTTCGGCATGCCCTGGTACGCCCTCGGCTTCGAAAAGCCGCCCCAGAGCATGGGGCAGCTGCAACAGGGCCGGAAGGGCTTCCGCCAAGCGCCGCAGAAGCCCGGCAAGCGCCAAGACAAGGGCAAGAAGAAGCGCTGAAGTCGCCACGGTGCGCGACCGCTGGGCTTGGTCTCAAGACTGCGACGCGCAAGGCTCGAAGAAGACGTTGCGCGGCAACCCCCGCACCTTCCTCGACCAAGGCAGGCTCATTCATGGCTCTCAGCAGTTCGATGTCCAAGCTCGCCCAACGCGAGCGGACGCGTCGTGAAATTCTCCAAAAGAGCGAGCTCATTCCCTCGCTCCCCGATGTCGTCGTCGAAGTCCTGCGCCTCGTCGCTGACAAAGGCGCCGAGATTCAGCAGTTCGAAGACTTGCTCAAGAACGACGGTCCCCTCGTCGCGAAGATGCTGCGGGTCGTGAACTCGCCCTTCTACGCGGTCGCGAGCCCGGTACGCACGATCGGCCAGGCCGTCATGGTGCTCGGCTTCCGGAGCTTGCGCAGCCTCGTCCTCGCGGCGAGCACCGGCAACTACATGGAGCGCGACTACCGCTGCTACGGCTACGGTCCCAAAGGTATGTGGCTGCACTCGGTAGCAGTGGCTGCCGCCTCGCGCACGATCGCGAAGGAGCTGCGCAAGCACCCCGACACGCGCGAAGAGGTCTTCGTCGCCGGCTTGCTCCACGACATTGGCAAGCTCCTGCTCGCGCCCTACTTGATCGAAGAAGGTGTGACTCTCGACTTGGGCTACGACAGCGCGGAACAAGAGCGCGAGGCCATCGGCATCGACCACCAAGAAGCCGGAGCCCTAGTCGCAGAGAAGTGGGGCTTGAGTCCACTCGTCCAGCATGCGATCTCCAAGCATCACAGCGAAGACATCGACGCTGCGCATCGCGAGAGCTGGGCCATCGTCTGCCTCGCCCAAGCCTACGCCAAGGCGCGGGCCGTCGGTCACGCGGATCCAACGCAGCACGAGGTGGTCCCGAGTGCACGCGCGTTGGAGATCCTCGGCCTCGACGACGACGCCTGGGCCGACATGAAGATCGAACTCGAAGCAGCAGTCGACAGCGCCGTCGCGAGCCTCTCCCAAATCGGGAACTGAGAGCGAAGCGTGCTCGACACGGCAGCAGAACATGTGGAGTCGCTCAGCGACTTGCACACGGCGCGAAGCGTCGACGAGTTGCGCGACTTGCTCGCGCAGCGGGTCGAAGCGCTGCACCCCAGCACGACTGCGGTCCTCATCGATGAGGACGACGCATCGGCTACCTGTGTGTGGTCCGCGAAGCAAGGCGCCCCCATCACGGTCACGGCGAGCGAACGTGACGCTCTGTGTGCCGAAGCGGCGTGGTCCTTGCCGTTGATCTACGATGGGCAGAAAGTCGGTATCCTCCTCGCTGACGCCGCGCCGAGTCCCGACATGCTCGCGCACCTGCGCACGCTGATGACGCACTGGACGACAGCGCTCGTCAACAAGCGGCTCTCGGAGAACTCCAACAAGCTCATCGACGAGTACGCGGCCAGCTCCTTGGCGCTGCAGGAGGGTATCCACCTCTTCCGCGAGACCGATCGTGCGACGATCGGCGCGCGCTTCCTCGACCTCTGGTGCAAGTCACTCGGCGCCGAAGCGGCCGCGGTCTACGTGCTCGACGAGATCGGCAATCGCGCTTCGACCCTCGCGCTCGAACACGCGCTAGGTGTCCCCGAGAGCGTGCTCGACGAGCTGCGCGACGAAAGCGGGGCGTGGCTTCCGACGCTCCTCCTCGAACGAGGCTGGACCTGCATCGAACGGCAAGAAGACGGTCGCTTCGGCATGCTCGACGCGAGCAGGCTGCAGAGCGCCATGCACAACGTGATGGGCACGCCGCTCGAATACCACGGCATCACGTGCGGCATCGCGATCGCCTTCAACATCGCCGAGCGCAGCCTGAAGTCCCGCACGCGCATGGTCGGCGCGCGGCGCCTCTCGGAACTCGGCGCCGCCCTCTTTCACCGACTTCACCTGCAAGAGGGCATCGTTCGAGCCCGGCTCTTCGACAACCAACTCGAAATCGCGAGCGCTCTCCAGCGTCGCCTCATCCCGATGAAGGCGCCGTCGTCCAACTGCAACACCTTTGCTTGGAGTTCGACGCCGGCACTCTACGTCGGCGGTGACTACGTCGACATCTACGCTGACGAGGACGAGATCGTATTCGCGATCGCCGACGTCTCAGGGCACGGCGTCAACAGCGCCATCCTCATGAGCTCGTACCGCGCAGGTTGTCGCGCCCAGTGTCGCGCCACGTCAGCGTCGAGCGTGCTCACAGCCATGAACGACATCGTCCACGGTGAGGTCGGCGACACCGGGATGTTCTTGACGGCGGTGCTCGGCCGCGTGCCACAAAACGGTTCGACGCTCTCCGTCGCGAGCGCGGGACACAATCCGGTCCTCATCTACCGCGCGGCCAGCTCGACCTTCGAGCAGATCGACAGCTCGGGACCGCCGCTCGGCTTCATTCCAGGTATCGGCTATGAAGAAGAGCGCGTCGACCTACGACCAGGCGACCTCCTGGTCCTCTATACCGACGGTGTCGTCGAAGCTACGCCACCGGATTCGGACGACATGTTCGGCATGGACCGCCTCGAAGCGGTGATCCGCGAGCACGGCTCGAGCGGCGCGGAGGCTGTCCGGCGGGCCATCCTCACAAGGGTCGAAGCGCACGCGCGTGAGGGCATGCGTGAGGACGACGTGTCGATCCTCATCCTCGAGCACTCGTAACACATCGCAATCGGCGAGGCGACATCGCATGATGGAGCCGCCTGACCCGAAAGCGAAACGCAAGTGACCGACATCGACTCACTCCCCGACGACATCCTTCGAACGCTCGCGACCTTCGGCTTCGACCGCCAACGCTTCGAGGAGCAACGGCGCCGCGTCGCGAGCGGCGAGCTGAGCCCCGAGAGCAACATCGTCCGCGGGGAGCTCACAGCTCCCGAGTCGGACGCTTGGGAGGAGCCACCCAAGAAGGGCAGCGCTGACGAGGCCGCTTGTCGCGAGGCCGGCGAACGCGCGATCGCCGCCGGTCACGTCGGCGCCCTGATCTTGAACGGCGGCATGGCGACGCGTTTCGGCGGTGTCGTCAAGGGCATCGTGCAAGCGCTGCCTGGCAAGAGCTTCCTCGCCCTCAAGATCCAGAACGTCGTCCGCGAGTCGCGCACGCACGGTGGCCGCATCCCGGTCTACCTGATGAACAGCTTCTCGACCGACACTGCGACCCGCGAGCACCTCGAGGAGCACAAGAACTTCGGCCTGCCAGCTGGCGACCTCGAGTTCTACACCCAGGGCGTGAGCCTGCGCCTCGAAGCCGATGGGTCGATCTACCTCGACGACGAGCAGCGCCCCTCGCTCTACGGACCGGGGCACGGCGACTGCCCGATCTGGTTCCGGCGCAGCGGCTGCCTCGAACGCTTCATCGACGCCGGCGGTCGTTACTTGATGATCTCGAACGTCGACAACCTCGCGGCGCGCATCGACGCGGTCGTCCTCGGCAAGCACATCCTCTCGAAGAAGAAGCTCACCGCCGAAGTCGCGCCCAAGTGGCCCGGCGACAAGGGCGGATCACCGGCCTACGTCGACGGCAAGCTCTGGGTCGTCGAAGGCTTTCGCTTTCCCGAGTCCTTCGAGCAGGATTCGATCCCAGTCTTCAACACGAACACCTTCACGATCCACGCCGACCAGTTGAATCGCAGCTTCGACCTCACGGACTGCTATGTGTCGAAGACCGTGCATGGGCGCGAAGTCGTGCAGATCGAAACCCTCGTCGGTGAGCTGACGCGCTTCTTGCCGACGCAGTACTTGAAGGTCAAGCGCACGGGCAAGGCCTCGCGCTTCTTCCCGATCAAGACGCCCGATGATCTCGAGACGGGGCGCGAAGACCTCGAGCTGATTTGCTCGTGAGCCGCTAGCCGGCTCGCCAAGAGGTGTCAGGGGAAGCGCACGTCGATCGCGTTCGTTGGACAGTTGCGCACGCAGGCGCCATCGAGCGTGCAGTGCTCGTGCTCGGCCTTGTGCAACACGTGCCCGTTGTTCGATGCCGCGTAGCCCTCGGTCGCGCACGTCAACGTGCAGAGCCCGCAGTTCGTGCAGAGCTCGGGGTCGACGTGGATCGAGGCGAAGCCTTGGCGCAGCGTCCCGTCACCCGCCACCTTTAGGCGTAGCTCGGGATCACAGAGTTCGCGCGTCGACGGGTGGCTCACGAGCGCTTGAATAGCGTCACGCTCACCGAGCTCGATCAACTCCACGAGCTCTTCGGAGTCGAAGATGCCGC
>CALLZN010000172.1 GCA_937858895.1 uncultured bacterium
GAACGCCTACCGAGGCGTTCACGGTTGAGGCGACAACTATCTTGACACTGGGGGCGGCTCTGCGATCAGGGGTGAATAGCGCGGTGCTGCACTTTGTTGATGCGAAGACTCGCAAGCCAGTCCCGAACGTAACTTTGTACCCACACGATCCAGGCCGCAGCTGGGTGCGACTCGATGATGCTCCTATGGCTCATTCTGACGAAGAAGGATGGGTTAGAGGTATCGATATGGTCTCGAACGGAATGATCGTCGCTACGGCACCGTCTTACGACGCATGTGTAATTACGAACCCAGCTATCGTTCAAGAAGTCTGTCTCCTTCCAAGTATTGATTACAAAATCAGGTGTGTGTCAGCGGACGGTGTTCCAGTCAAGGATTGCATCGTTGTCGCCTCAGTGCAGTACAGGCGCACGCCACCCCACGTGAGCGAGCGTCGCATGGGCATCCGCGATTCTCAATCGCCACTGTGGTCCGGCGTTTCAAGTGAGACGGGTGAAGTGACGCTTAAGGGGCTCGGGCAAGGGCAGTGCCACCTTTATGTTATACATGAAGCGTACTACCCAATTGACCCGATGTGCTTTGGCATGCCGCAAGTTATTCCGGATCAGAAAATCATGACGGCTGTCTTGGTGCCGATAGTCGCAGCTGCTTTTGTTCCGCCTAGTGGGGGTCGCAACGCAGGGTTCTTGTGGTCCGCAGTGAAGTTTGAGGGAGAGTCGAGGTTTGTCCCATACAATACGCAGTCTGTGGCGAAAGCGTTGTTGGAGAAGCGGTTCGGCTTGTCGATCAGTCCGATTGTTGCCATTCCGATGTCTGCTTCCCAGTACTATGGTCGAGCATCGATCGAGGCGGTTTCAAGTTCGGGAGAGGTGTGCGCGGGTATTGCTGATCTTGTTCCATTCGACAAAGTTCGACCTTCAATCGTTACTGTCAGTGATGTCATGCCTTTACGTCGTTGCCGCTTTCGCGTTTCTGGACTAGACACAGAAGTCGTCCTTGGTCTGTACTTCACTTCTGGGCGCAAGGGGTGGATCGACGTAGTGACGAACAAGGCAATGGATATCCCATGTGGAACTTATACTATCGGGATGCCCGCGTATGATGCGTTTGGCGGCGAGCGTTGGAAGCCGAACATGATTGATATTGTGGAGGGTGACGACGTGCTCGATGTCAGCATTGACCCGGGTGTGCCGGTGCACATCGTAAAGGTGTTGCCGTCCTTCCTCTTGAATGATTATGAAGAGCCGCTTTGGTTGTCGGTGGAACATGATTGCGGCAAGTGGGTCGGATTTGCGCCACGGACAGACAACTACAAGTCCGGGCTCGAACTCCTCGTGCCGCGAGGGCACTTGACCATCGAGGCGAGTACCGAAGGCGGCTTCGGAATCGGTCGAGCTTCGCTGGACATCACGGATGCGACTCGACCCTTGCACTCCATGGTTGTCAAGATTGGCGCGAAATAAAATTGCATGCGGGCCGGATGCGCCATTGTTCTCCGCCGCTCGTTCAGTCGTAAGTTCGACCCCCGTCCTTGTAACTCTCGCAAGCCGCAAGTTCCCGCAGCATCTGCGCGCGCAGCGCGTCTGGGATGCGCTTGCTTTTGATCGTCGTGCCGTCGTTGGACACATACACGAGCTTTGACGCAGCGCTCCAGCGCAGCTCGCCTCCACAGTGCGCGTGGAACGCGAGCTCGAACGAAGCGCCGCCGACCTTGGTCACGTCGAGGCTCAGGTCGAGCACTTCGCCAAGGCGGCAGGGCCGCACGAAGCGCGCGCTCGTCTCGAGGGTCGGCACGCCTTCGTGCCGCTCTTCGTGCAGCATCGCGAAGCTCCAGCCGCAGTCCTCGAGCCAGGCCTCGAAGAGGTCGTTGATCATCTCGAAGTAGCGCGGAAAGAAGACGATGCGCGCCGGGTCGCAGTGGCGGAAGAGCACTGTTTGTTGCCGTCGGTAGGTCATCTTCGCTCGTCAGTGGCTGCGTTCGCGCAGCACGTAGCGCTGGACCTTGCCGGTCGCCGTGCGCGGGAGCGCGTCGACGAAGTGCACCGCGCGCGGATACTTGTAAGGCGCGATGCTCTCCTTGACGAAGTCCTGGAGCTCACGCACGAGGCCGTCATCGCAGGTCATCCCTTCGTTCGCGACGACGAAGGCGGTGACGATCTGCCCGCGCTCTGGGTCGGGCACACCGATGACCGCGCAGTCCTTGACGGCCGGGTGCAGCAGGAGCGCGCTCTCGACCTCGGGTCCGGCGATGTTGTAGCCCGCCGAGACGATCATGTCGTCGGTGCGCGCCTGGTACCAGAAGTAGCCGTTCTCGTCTTCGATGTAGGCGTCGCCGGTCAAGTTCCAGCCCTCGTGCACATACTCGAGCTGCCTCGGGTCGTCGAGGTAACGACAGCCGGTCGGCCCGCGGACGGCGAGGCGGCCGACCTGGCCGATGACGCGCTCGCCATTCTCGTCGATGACCTTGGCCTCGTAGTGGCGCACGGGTTTGCCGGTCGAGCCCGGCACGATCTCGTCGACGGGGGCCGAGATGAAAATGTGCAAGAGCTCGGTCGAGCCGATGCCGTCGATCAGCCGAATGCCGGTCTTCTCCAAGAAGGCATCGAAGGTCGCGCGCGGCAAGGTCTCCCCCGCGCTGATGCCGGCGCGCAAGCTGCTGAGGTCGCGCCCTTCGCCGAGCATCATGCGGTAGGCCGTCGGCGAAGTGACACAGAGCGTCGGTCGATGCGCTTCGATGGCAGCCGCGAGCTTCGGCGGCGAGGGTTGCTCGACGAGGATCGTGCTCGCGCCCGCTCGCATCGGAAACCACATGAGCCCGCCCGTCCCGAACGTGAACGCGAGCGGTGGACTACCGATGAAGACGTCGTCGCTGCGCGTCTGCAAGCACTGCGGCGGGAAGCAGTCGCAGACCGCGAGCAGGTCGCGGTGGAAGTGCATCGTGCCCTTGGCGTTGCCGGTCGTGCCCGACGTGAAGGCGATGAGGCAGGGATCCTCGGCCGCCGTGTCGATCGCTTCGAAGGGCGCGGTCTTGTCCGCCATGCGCCGCTCGAGTTCGGCTGCATCGGGCTTGCCGTCGCCGAAGGCGAGCAAGAGCTCGAGCTCCGAGCCCATGCTGCGCGCGCGCTGCGCTTCTTCGAGCAGGCGCTGGTCGCAGAGGCCGATGCGGATCTTCGCGCGCTCGATCATGTAACTGAGCTCTTTGGCGCGCAGCAGCGGCATGGTCGCGACGACGACGCCGCCCGCGAGCAAGACGCCCAAGTAGGAGGCGAAGAGCATCGGCGTGTTGGGCGCGCGCAGCAGGACACGCTCGCCCGGGACCAAGCCGCAGTCGTCGCACAAGACGTGGGCGACTTGCTCGGCGCGCGCCTGCACGTCGGCGTAGCTCCACATGGTGAGGCGTCCGCCCGCGCGTTCGGCCCCGACGCAGGGCGCCGCGCCAAAGCCCGCCGCGACGCGGTCCTGGAGCAGGACCTTGGCGACGTTGAGGCGCTCGGGATAGCCGAGCTCTTCGAGGTGAAGGAGCTCGGGCCACTGCTCGCGCGGCGGCAAGCGCTCGAGCGTGAAGCGATCGACGTAGGCGGATTCGGTCATCGGTCCTCCGACGTTGGCGCGGCCGCTCGCCTCGTGGCGGCGGCTCGGTATTCGTCGACGAGGCCGCGGCCGATGATCTGCTGCTGGATCTCGGACGCGCCCTCGTAGATGCGCAAGGCGCGGATTTCGCGGTAGAGGCGCTCGCAGACCGTGCCGACGCGCACGCCCATGCCCCCGTGCAGTTGGACCGCGGCGTCGATGACGCGCTGGGCTTCTTCGGTCGCGAAGAGCTTGGCCATCGCGGCCTCGCGCGTGACGCGCTCTTGACCTTGGTCCTTCTGCCACGCGGCGCGGTAGATGAGCAACGCCATCGCGTCGATCGCGAGCGCCATGTCGGCCAGCTTTGCACGCGTGACCGGCATGTCGGCGAGCGGGCCGCCGAAGAGCTCGCGCTGCGTCGTGTGCTCGAGCGTCGCTTGGAGAGCGCGCTTCGCGAAGCCGAGCGCCGCCGCGCCGACGGTCGCGCGGAAGACGTCGAGGGTCGCCATCGCCGCGTGGAAGCCACGGCCAGCCTCACCGACGAGCGCCGTCGCCGCGACCCTGCAGTTGCGGAAGCGCAGGCGCGCGAGCGGGTGGGGCGCGACGACGTCGATGCGCTCGACGACTTCGAGGCCCGCGGTCTCGGCGTCGACGACGAAGGCCGAGAGGCCGCGCGCTCCCGGCGCTTCGCCTGTGCGCGCGAAGACGACGTAGAAGTCGGCGATGCCGCCGTTGCTGATCCACATCTTCTCGCCGTCGATCACGAAGCCGTCGCCGTCCCGCCGCGCGGTCGTGCGCAAGGCGGCGACGTCGGAGCCGGCCTCGGCCTCGGACAAGGCAAGCGCCGCGATGGTCTCGCCGGCGGCGACGCGCGGCAGGTAGCGCGCCTGCTGCACTTCGCTGCCGAAGAGCGCGATCGCGCCGCTGCCGAGCCCTTGCATGGCAAAAGCGAAGTCGAGCAAGCCGTCGTGGTAAGCGAGGGTCTCGCGCGCAATGCAGAGTTTGGTGACCGAGAACGGGGTCGACAAGGCCTCGCGCAAGAGCCCGCTGGCTGCGAGGTTGCCGACGTGCTGGCGACAGATCGCGTCGACGTCGTGGCCGTGCGGCGCATCACCGAGTGGCGCTGCAAACGCCGCCACGCGGCGCGCGAAGTCGCGTGCCTCATCATCGAAGAAGGGACTGTCCGCGAGGATCGCGGACGCGGCATCGTTCGTTCTTGCGTCTTTCATCGATCGCGACCTCAGTTCCCTTCGAAGCGCGGCCGCTCCTTGGCGACGAAGGCGCGGTAGGCGCGCTCGAAATCGCGCGTCCGCATGCAGATCGCCTGGGCTTGCGCCTCGGCCTCGATCGCTTGCATCGGCGTCATGCTCCACTCGTGGTCGAGTTGGCGCTTCGTCATTCCGTGGGCGAAGGTCGGCCCCGCCACGAGCTCCGCGCAAAAGGCCCGCGCCTCGTCGACGAGCGTCGCGCGTTCGCAGACCCGGTTGAAGAAGCCCCAGCGCTCGCCTTCGTCGGCGCTCATCGAACGCCCCGTGAAGAGCAGCTCGCTGGCCCGTCCTTGGCCGATGATGCGCGGCAGAATCGAGCACGCGCCCATGTCGCAGCCCGCCAAGCCGACGCGCACGAAGAGAAACGCGACCTTGGCCTGCGGCGTCGCGAAGCGCAGGTCGCTCGCCATCGCGAGGATGGCGCCCGCGCCGACGCAGACGCCGTCGACGGCTGCGAGGATCGGTTGCGGACACTCGCGCATCGCACGCACGAGGTCGCCGGTCATGCGGGGGAAGGCGAGGACCT
>CALLZN010000173.1 GCA_937858895.1 uncultured bacterium
TTTTCGAACCTCTCGTCGATGCCCGAGGTCCTCGCCGGGACCGAGGTCGCCGACACGATCGCGATCGTCGGCAGCATCGACGTCGTCATGCCGGAGATCGATCGCTGATGCCATCGACCCTCCTCGACCACTTGCACCCCATCCTCGCGGTGCTGATCGCGATCAGCGGCATCATGGCCGTCTTGTCGTTCAACGTGATGTTCTGCATCTATGCCGAGCGCAAGGTCTCGGCCTGGATCCAGCGCCGCATGGGACCGATGGAGGTCGGCTACCACGGCACGCTGCAGACCTTCGCCGACATGCTCAAGCTGCTCAGCAAGCAGTTGATCACGCCGAAGGGAGTCGACAAACCGATCTACCATCTGGCGCCGATCGTCGTCTTCGCACCGGTCGTCGCGGCGGCGAGCCTCATACCGTTCTGGGGCGGCGTGCTGATCTCGAACATCGACATCGGCCTCGTGCTCGTCTTCATGTTCGGCGGCTTTGCCGTGATGGGCATCTTCATGGCGGGCTGGGGGTCGAACAACAAGTACGCCCTGCTCGGCGCCATGCGCTCGGTCGCGCAGAACATCAGCTACGAGATCCCGCTCATCTTGTCAGCGCTCTCGGTCGTGCTCATGGTCGGCGCCATGGGCCGCGGCCTCGTCATCGACGGTCAAGCGGTCAAGATCACCGGGACGAATCTCGCCCACATCGTGCTCGTGCAGCAGCACGCGGACATTTGGTTCATCGTCTACCAACCGGTCGCGGCGTTGATCTTCTTCATCGCGACTCTCGCCGAGACGAATCGAACGCCCTTCGACATTCCCGAAGCCGAGAGCGAGTTGGTCGCGGGCTTTCACACTGAGTACTCGGGGATGCGCTTCGCGATCTTCTTCTTCGCCGAGTTCTCGAACATGTTCATCGGCGCGATGGTCGCGACGGTGCTCTTCTTCGGCGGCTGGGACGGACCGATCTTGCCGGGGCCGATCTGGTTCTTCCTCAAGACCTACATCTTGATCTTCGTGATGATGTGGGTGCGGTGGACGTATCCGCGCCTGCGCTTCGATCAACTGATGACGCTTTGCTGGTCGGTCTTCATTCCGATCTCGATCCTCAACCTCCTCGTCACGGCCTTCGTCATCAAGGCGAGCTGATAGAGGTTCCTGTCATGCGCTACATCCGAAAGATCGCAGGAGGCTTCAAGACGCTGGTCACGGGGCTCGGCGTCACGGCCAAAGAGATCGGTAAAAAGCCGGTCACGCTCCAGTATCCGCACGAGAAGCCGGAGCTCAGCACGGCCTATCGCAGCCTGATCAAGCTGATTCGCTTCGACGAGCTCGGCACGCACGACTGTGTTGCTTGCATGCAGTGCGTCAACATCTGCCCTTCTTACTGCATCACGATCGAGGGTGGCAAGGTCGAGGGGATCAAGCGCAAGCGCGCGACGCGCTTCGAGGTCGACTTCGCGCTCTGCAGTCTCTGTGGGCTGTGCATCGACACGTGCCCGACGACGACGCTCGAGTATTCGCGGCTCTACGACGAGGCCGGCTACGAGCGCAACTGGACCTACGACCTGCTCGCGGAGTTCGAGGGCTACGAGCCCGAGTTCCGCGAGAAGCAGCGTGAGGTCGAGGCCAAGGAAGCCGCCGAACGTGATGCCAAGAAGGCCGCCAAGCCGAGCGAACCGAAGGACGGCGGCGCATGATCCTCGAGGCCCTCGCTGGCTCGCTGGGCGTCGCGGGGGCGATGCTCGTGGTCTTGCAGCGCAACATGGTGCGGGCGATCTTCGGGCTCGCGGTCGCGCTACTCGGCGTGGCCATTGCCTTCCTCGTGCTCGACGCGCCCTTCGTCGCCGCGATGGAGGTCTTGATCTACATCGGCGGCATCACGGTCGCGATGGTCTTCGCGATCATGCTCTCGGCCGAGGGGCGGCTCGCGGTCGAAGCGAGCGCGCTGCGCCGCGTCGTCGGTGCGCTCTTGGCAGCGGCGTTCTTTGCGGGCGTCGCCTACGCGATCACAGAGAGCAGCTTCCCGACCACGAGCCTGGCCGCCGAGGCGCGCAGCGAGCTCGCTTCGGTCGAGGCCATCGGTCGCGACCTGCTCGACCGCTTCAACGTCGTCTTCGAGCTCCTTTCGATCGTGCTCCTCGTCGCCATCCTCGGCGCCGTGACGATCGCGACGCGTGAAGGGTCGGCCGGTACGGAGGACAAGAAAGCATGACCTTGCAGACCTGGTTGCTCTTCGCGCTCGTCTTGTTTGCGGTCGGGCTCTACGCCGTGCTCGCGCGACGCAACCTCATCGCCATCCTCATCGGCGTCGAACTCATGCTCAACGCCGCGAACATCAACTTCCTCGCGTTCCATCGCTTCGTGACGAATGACCCGGCGGTCGGACAGATCGTCGTGCTCTTCGTGATCGGGCTCGCGGCGGCGGAGGTCGCGATCGCGCTCTCGATCGTGCTCGCGGTCTACCGCGAGCGCAAGGCGATCGACGTGCAGGACCTCGAAGAGCTGAAGGGCTGAGCCATGACCGACGGCTTGATCGCCATGTTGGGGATCACTTCCCCGCTCATTGGCTTTGCGCTCGCGCTGCTCTTCTTCCGCAAGAAGCACGACTTCGCTGCGGCGGTCGTCGTGCTGTCGGGCATCGTGAGTCTTTGCTGCTCGTTGGGCTTGTTGATGACGCACGGCAGCGCCGCGACGACACACGTGGCGCGCTGGTTCGCGATCGCTGACATCGAGATCGCCTTCGGCGTCTTGCTCGATGGCAAGACGCTGATCATGGGTGCTGTCGTCGCTCTCGTGACCTCGTGCATCCAGGTCTACTCGCTGGCCTACATGGCGCACGACGCGTCGAAGGCGCGCTTCTTCGCCTTCCTCGCCTTCTTCGAGTGGTCGATGTTGAGCCTGGTCTACGCGGCCAACTTGCTGCAGCTCTTCATCTTCTGGGAGCTCGTTGGGCTCGCTTCGTTCTTCTTGATCGGCTTCTGGCACGAGAAGCCGTCGGCGGTCGCCGCGGCGAAGAAGGCCTTCATGATGACGCGCATCGGCGACGTCGGCCTCTTCATCGGGCTCGTGCTGCTCTTCCAGGCGACGGGCTCGCTCGACGTGCTGGCGATCAACGCGACCTTCGATGCCGCCGGCATGCCGGCGACGATCGAAAAGGACCGCGTCGAGTGGATCGCGATGCTGCTCTTCATCGGCGTGATCGGCAAGAGCGCGCAGTTCCCCCTGCACACGTGGCTGCCGGACGCGATGGAAGGGCCGACGCCCGTCAGCGCACTGCTGCACTCGGCGACGATGGTCGCGGCGGGCGTCTTTCTCGTGACGCGCTTCCACGGCCTCTTCGTCGATGCCGAGACGACGCGCACGTGGATGCTCGTGATCGCGACCTTCACGGCGCTCCTCGCGTCGACGATGGCCATGGTCGCGAAGGACATGAAGCGCGTCCTCGCCTTCTCGTCGATCAGCCAACTCGGCTTCATGTTGATCGGGCTCGCCGCGGGCAGCCTCTTCGCTGGTTACTTCCACCTGATCACGCATGCCTTCTTCAAGGCGCTGCTCTTCTTGTGCGCCGGGTCCTTCATTCATGCGCTCGGGACCAACGACATGATCGCGATGGGTCGTGCAGGGGCACGCAAGCTGCGGATCACGACGATCGGCCTCGTTGTCGGCGGCGCGGCGCTCGCCGGCTTGCCACCGCTCGCTGGCTTCTTTTCGAAGGAGCAAGTACTCGGCGCCCTGCATGACCCGTGGCAGCAGGGATTCAAGTGGGCCGCGATGGCGGCTGCTTTCTTGACGGCGTACTACACGTTCCGCATGGTCTTCTTGCTCGTGCGGCCCGACGCGGCGTCGCGCGCCGTGGCGGACGAAGCCGCGGGCTCGCAGCACCACGCTGGCGACGATCACGGTGAACACGAGGCGCACGGCGAGGCGCTCGTGATGCGCGCGCCGATTCTCGTGCTGGCCTTCCTCGCGCTCATCGCGGGCTTCTTTGGCGACGCCATCGGTCGCGCGATCGGCGTCCCGGATGTCCACCACCCGAGCTTCGGTGAAATGGCGCCGGCGATCTTGATCGCGCTCGGCGGCGTGGCGCTCGCTTGGTTCGACTACGGTCGCAAGGGCGCCAAGCAGGTCGGCTTCGTTGCCATGGTTCCAGGGCTGGAGAAGCTCTTCGCGAAGCGCTGGTACCTCGATGAGGTCTACTACTATCTCTTCGTCATACCCGCGCTCGCGCTCGCGCAGTTTTGCTTCGGCGCCGAGCAGCAGGGCTTCGACAAGAGCGCCGACGTGGTCGGGGCGGGCGTCATCGCTTCGGGCAACAGCGTGGCGCGCAGCCACAACGGCCGCTTGCAGCTCTATCTGACCCTCGCCGTCCTCGTCCTCGTGGGGCTCACGATCTGGCTCACGCGCGAGCTCAGCGGAGGCGCGCGATGAACCACGTGCTCACGATCATCCTGTTACTTCCGCTCGCGGCCTTGGCGCTGACCTTGGTCGCGCCGCGCGGCGGCCATACTTGGATCCGCTGGGTCAACGCGGCCTTGTCGCTGGCTAGTGTCGTATTGTCGCTCGTCGTTTGGTTCGGCTACGACACGGCGAAGGGCGGCTATCAGTTCGCGGAGACGATGCCGTGGATCCCGAGCTTCGGCATCCACTACAGCGTGGCCGTCGACGGCGTCAGCGTCGTCCTCGGCACGTTGACGGCGCTCGTGTTCTTCACGGGCGTCTTGTCGATGTGGAGCCTCGAGAAGCGCGTAAAGGAGTACTTCGCCTTCATGGCGGCGCTCGTCTTCGGCGTCTTCGGGGTTTTCTATTCACTCGACCTCTTCGCGTTCTTCTTTTTCTATGAAGTCGCGGTCTTGCCGATGTACCCGTTGATCGCGATCTGGGGCAGCACGCGGAAGGAATACTCCGCGATGAAGCTCACGATCTACTTGATGCTCGGGAGCGCGCTGCTCTTCCCGAGCTTGATCGCGCTCTACTGGGGAGCAGGGGCCGGGACTTGGGATGTGCGCGCGATCATCGCGAGTGGCGCCTTCTCGCGCGACACGCAGATCTTTCTCTATCCGTTCCTCTACCTCGGCTTCGGCGTCTTGGCGGGCATGTTCCCCTTCCACGGCTGGTCGCCGACGGGTCACGTCGCGGCGCCGACCGCGGTGTCAATGCTGCACGCCGGTGTGTTGATGAAGCTCGGGGCCTTCGGCATCTTCCGCATCGCGATCCCGTGCTTGCCCGAGGGCGCTGCCTACTGGGCGCCGACCTTCGCGGTGCTCGCGACGATCGGCATCGTGTATGGCGCCTTCGTCGCGATGCGGCAGACGGACTTCAAGTATGTGATCGGCTTCTCGAGCGTGTCCCACATGGGCATCGTCCTGCTCGGCCTCAACACGATGACGGCCGCGGGTTCGGACGGGGCGGTCTTCCAGATGTTCGCGCACGGCGTGATGACGGCGCTCTTCTTCTCGGCGGTCGGCTTCATCTACGACCAGACGCACGACCGCGACATCCGGCACTTCGGTGGCTTGCTCTCGCAGGTGCCGGTTGCTGCGTCGATGTTCCTCGTCGCTGGCCTCTGCGGCATCGGCGTGCCCGGCTTCGCGAGCTTCTGGGCCGAGTTCCTC
>CALLZN010000174.1 GCA_937858895.1 uncultured bacterium
CGGGAGGTACGACCCGCGACGCGGCCATGATCGAGATCGCTCGTGATGGGGATGCGGCCGCGATCGCGGCCGTCCTCGACGCCGCGAAGGGCATGAGCTTCGAAGTCACACGTCGCGCGGCGACGGCCCTCGGTCGTAACGCGCGCGCCCTCGGCATCCTCGCGAGGGCCTTGCTGCGCGACGACCAAGCTGCCGCGCTCGCGGCGCGGGCGCTCGACGAGCACTTCGTGGCCCACAGCATGCCGCTGCCCGAAGATCCGGATGCGATCCAAGTCCTTCCCGAGCATGGCTTCGACCTTACGGGCATCGCCGACCTCGAAGACTTCTGCGATGTCTTGCTCGGCTCACGCGCGCTGCGGATTCCGGTCGTGCTCGAGCCGTCGCTTGCCTTGTCCGCGGGCCCGGCCAAGCTGCCGTTTCCTGGAAGAGGGGCTTATCCACTGCGCTTCATTCTGCCGCCGCTCGATGCGGCGGTGGGGGCGCCGGCGACTTCGGGTTCGCTCGTCCTCGTGCCACTCGTCACGAACATGGATGCGCGTGCCTTCGTCGTTCGCGACGACCGTGGGCCACGGACTTTGGCCAGTAGCTTCGTTCGGTCGCTGGCCTACTTCACGAGTCCGCGCGCGCCCGACAAGCTGCGTCAGCGTGCTGCCATCACACTCGGGAGCCTCGAACTCGCCACGCTCGAAGAGTTTTTTCGCACGGAGATGCAGCATCCCGAGACGCGTGACGCCGCGATCGTCGGCCTTGCCGTTCGTTTCTTGCGTGGAGTCGATGCGCAGCTGTCGCAAGAAGTCGCCAGCGCGGCGCTCGAACTCTTCCGGGCGGTCGATGCGCCGCGCCAGGTGGTCGGAGCGGCTTTGCGCTTGCACTTCGAGCAAAGTCTCGCGGCGGGTCGAAGCGACTTTTTGCGCGGCGAGAATGCGGGGGTCGCGGCGCTCATGGCAGGCGTGCATGCGCGGGGTTGCGAAGAGCGCATCGACGCAAACATCGCGCAGGCCCTCGCCCGCCGCGACGAAGGCGCGATCTTCCTCGCCGAGTGCTGGATGCGCGCCGCGCGCTTCACGGCGGCGCCGCTCGACCGCGACTTGCTGACCAACTTGCAGCAAGCGCTCGCGCGCGAGGATGTCGATGGCCGCTTCGTCGACGCCGTGCTCGGCCTCCTCGATCGCCGAGGGCGCGGAGCTGCTGCGGCCCTTCCGGACGGGCAGCGATGGAACGAAGACTCGCAGCTCGGAGCAGCCTGGGGTCGCAGTCTTGCGCGAGCCGCGCGCATCGAAGATGCCTTCGTCCTTTTGGGACGTGTCCAAGAGCTCGGTCCGGGCGGCTCAGCCTTGGTCGAGGCGCTTCTCGATACTCCTCAGAGCGCCGACCTCGTGCTCGATGCGCGCTTTGGACTTGCGCCCGCGGTGCGCGACGAAGTGCTCGCCTACGTCGACCCCATCGATGCCGCTCAGCGTGACCAGATGGGAGAAGCAGCCCGGCGGGTGCGGACGCGCTTGATGGCGCAGGTCGGTCAGCCGGTCGCGGTGACCGAGCGCAGCCGACTCGCCCGCACCTATGGACGCCTCTTGGTTGGCGCCAGCCAGAACGGTGCCTTCGATGGGAAGGGCCTGGTGTCCCACGTGGTGGAACTCCTGCAACGAGGCCAGGCGATCGAGGTCTTCGAAGCCGTCTTCGCGGCGCTCGTCCGCAGCGAGCCCCGCCTCGCTCGTGACCTCGTCGTCGAAGTGGCGGGTCGACGCGACCTCGATCCGGCCCTGCGTATGAAGCTGCCAGAGGTCCATGCCCGGGTCACGAACGCGCTTCCGGGGGGGCAGCGACTCGTCGATCCCTTCGATCCTATGCGGCGTGCTGTCTCGCTTCGGTGATACGGAGCGCACGGCGCGGATGCCCGCTATCGTTAGCGCGTCGCTGGGCTTAGGATCACTAGCGAGGGACTGCACCTCACGTTCGATGCCCTCGCAAGACGAACTAGCGTTCAGGGCGGACTGCGGCGGCCGCGTTCGGGCACAATGCCTGAGCAAGAGCTCATGAAACGAAAGACCGACATTCCCGCGGAAGAGGATGGACTGCAGATGCTCGTGGTCGTGGATCGCGTCGTCGATCCCTACCTCGTCTGCTTCCACGAACCGACAGGTTTCCGCGCTGAGCAGTTCCGCGGCTTGCGCAACAAGCTGCTCGTCCTCAACACGGACCAGGCAGCCAAGACGCTCGTCGTGACGTCGGCGATCCAAGGCGAAGGCAAGTCGACGACGACCTTGAACCTCGGCATCGTCATGGCCGAGCTCGAAGACCACCAGGTCTTGGTCGCCGAGTTCGACTTCCGTCGTCCGTCGATCGAGCGCCTGCTCGGCCTCAACCCAGAGCCCGGCCTCGTCGAGCTGCTGCACGACGGCATCGGCCTCGAACGAGCCATCCGTCCGTCGGGTATTCCGAACCTCGACATCCTCGCGGCCGGAGCGCGTCCTTCCAATCCGTCGGAGCTCATCGCTTCCCGGCGCATCGACGAGCTGCTCGGCGAACTCAAGGAGCAGTACCACTACGTCCTCCTCGACACGCCTCCGGTTCTGCCGATCACCGACGCGGGCATCCTGAGCGCGAAGTGCGACGGCACCCTCTTGGTCGTCGGTCTCGAGCGCGCACCACGGCGCATGGTGAGGGAGGCCATCGCGACCCTCGAAGACGTTGGCGCGATCCTGCTCGGCACTTTCGTGACCGGCGTGCGCGGCGCCGATCCGGCTGCCGACGAACGGTACCGCTACGTCGAGAGCGACTGAGTCGAGAACAAGTCGAGGACAAGATGGGGAACGTCGGCAAACTCTCGCAGAAGCTCCAAGAGGCGGTCCGCAAGCTCAGCTACAAGACGACCGTCGACGAGCTCAAGAAGAAGGGCATTCAGCGCGTCAACGTCGTCGGCCTCGATCGCATCGTCGCGCTCATCGAGGCCGCCGTGCATCGCACCCTGAAGCAGCGCATTGCCGGCTTCGACGGCATCGAACGCCGCGGCGAGATCGCCGAGCGCACGCGCGAGGAGTTCCTCAAGCTGCTCAACTCGAAGGAGACCCTCGAGCGAGCTCGCGACGAGGTCATCGAAGAGAAGGAAGTCCTCGAAGACGAAGTCGTGCGTTTGCGCGACGAGCTGCGCAACACGCAGAGCCAGCTCTCGAACCAAGAGGCGAAGATCGCCACCGAAGAGCGGCTTCGCCACGCCGAGGACGACGAAGAGCTCCAGCGCGAGATCGACGAAGTCATGTTCAAGCTCGGCTTCGCCGGTAATCCCAAGGGCGAGGAACTCGTGCGCAGCATCTTGTCGCTGACGCAGGTCCGCCTCGACGCGGAACGGCAACGAGTCGCAGAAGCGCGCCGCAAGGAATACCAAACCGAGGTCGAGCTGCTGAACCGCCGCTTGTCGAAGCTCAACGGCACCTTGCAAGAGACCGAAAAACAGCTCAAAGCCGTCATGCGGGCCAAGAACATCGACGACGGCATCGCCTCGATTTACAAGGACGTCCAGGGACTCGACGGCGCCGACAGCCACTTCGAGACCAAGAAGGAGCTCATGTCGTCCATTTTCGAGGCCAACCTGCGCCTGCAGGGGAAGCGCTGACTGTCCCTTGCCAGTGCAAACAAAATGGCGTTGAAGGGGCGGCCTCAAGGCTCCACGATGCGCCGACGATGAAGATTCCATGGGTCGGGACCTGGGGGAGGCGTGGCGAGCGCTCGTCCGCGATCCAAAGACGACGGACCGCATGAGACATGCTTGACCACGAAAACGACGTAACAGCCGCGGCGGCTGAACGCAGATCTGCCAACCCAACGGATCCAAGTCACCCAGTTGATCGAAGTCAATCGAACGGTGCGAATGCTTCGCGGGCGACTGCGACCGAAGCGGCGACCGGCAAGACGAAGGTAGAAGCGATGAGCCAGTCCGAATCGAATCAAGCGAGCGCCGGCGACGCGAGTTCTTCCGGCAGCAAGGAAGCTGGTGTTCTCTACGTCGGGGTCGACCTCGGCACGTCGAGGACTTCGATCAGCGCGAGCAATGGTGTCCGCGAGACCGTGGCTTCGGTCGTCGGCTATCCAAAGGACGTCGTCTCCAAGAAGCTACTCAAGAAGGACGTCCTCGTCGGTCAAGAAGCCCTCGAGCGGCGCCTCTCCCTCAATATGTTCCGGCCCCTCGAGCACGGCGTGCTGAAGACCGACGAAGACGGGTCGCAAGACCAAAACGCCAGGGCCGCAGCCGACCTGCTCAAGGCCGCCATCTCGATGGCGCGCGCGCGCAAGGACGAGCTCGTCTATGCGGTGATCGGGGCGCCGGCCCAGGCCTCGATTCACAGCAAGAACGCGATCCTCAAGGCCGCGCGCGAGTGCGTCGATTCGGTCATGCTCTGCTCCGAACCCTTCGCGGTCGCCTACGGCCTCGACATGCTCGAAGACGTGCTCGTGATCGACATCGGCGCCGGCACGACCGACCTCTGCCGCATGCACGGCACCATGCCCGAAGAGTCCGACCAGATCACGCTGACCTACGCCGGCGACTTCCTCGACAAGGAGCTCTACAAGGCCTTGGAGGCCAGCTGCACGGGGGCGAGCTTCACGATCGGCATGATCAAGGACATCAAGGAAAAGTACGCCTACGTCTCCGGCGGGTCGGATCCAGTCCTCGTTGAGTTTCCGGTCGAAGGTAAGCCTGTCCAGTTCGACATCACGCAGCAGATACTCGACTCCTGCCGCAAGATCATCCCGCCGATCGTCGAGTCGCTCGGACAGCTGGTCGCGAGCTTCGACCCGGAATTCCAGCATCGCTTGCGCAACCGCGTGCTGCTCGCTGGTGGTGGTTCGATGATCCGCGGCCTCGATCGCGCGATCGAAGAGCACATGAAGTCCAAGCTCGGCGGTGGCCGCGTTCTTCGCATCGAAGAGCCGATGTACGGCGGTGCCAACGGCGCGCTCAAGATCGCGCACGACATGCCGGCCGAATACTGGGAGCAGCTGCGCTGACCTTCAGGGCGCGTCGTAGCTGCGCGCCTTGAACCAGTGGTTGCCATCGACGCCCATGTATTCGGCGCCGGCGGCGTCGATGGGATTGCGTGGCAGCCCTGCGCCCGGCTTCGGGACGTTGCGCTCTGCGCGTCCGTCGTACGGTCGAACCAGGTTACGCGTTTGTAGGACTTCGCCTCGCCCCGCCACGCGAAAGGTGGCGAAGCCGGTCTCGCCGATGCCCTCGGGCCAGGCGAGGCACTCGAGGCTCATCGTCGTCGCCCCGGAGACGTCCTCGAAGATCGGCCAGCAGCGGAAGCGATAGCCATCGACGCGCAAGTCGAGACATCCCTCGACCGTGGCGGCGCATGGCACGCCGAACTCGGCTTCGAGGGCGCTCGAGAACCTTGCGATCGCCTTCGGTAGGTCCGCATCCACGGCGATGGCGCTGATCTTCTTGCACCGTTCCTGGGCGAGAGTCTCGTGCCTTTCGACGTCGAGGTCTTCGAGCAAGCGGTCGCTGAGGACGGGACGCTGGTCGACGACACCCCGGTCGTCGCAGCCGTAGCCGAAGCGACCGCTCGCACCTGGGCGTCGCGGCTCGGCCTCGACGAGGGTGCCCGATCGCGCTGCCCCGGCGTCGAGCCGCAGGCGATAGTAGTAGGCATTGTCCTCGTAGACCGGCAAGAAGACGAGGGCCTCACGGCCGATGTAGTAACGCGTGAATGGCTCGATCGTGCCGTCCGTCTGGATGGCGGTGGAGATCGCAGCCATAGCGTCGAGCAGGCCGCTCTCGGCCGCGAGCCGCGCAACGCGCGTCGTGCGCGCTCGCACCTGCGCCTCGCGTTCGCCGAGCTCGCTGCCACGATAGAGGGGCGCGACGAGGACGTAGACGAAGCCGAGCAGAGCGACCACGACCAAGGCATCACCGAGACCCAAGCTGCTGGCGCGACGCAGGACCACGATGCGGAAGCTAGCCCGGACTCGTCGGGAACGCTACAGCCAACGCATCCCCAGAACCTAGAGGAGCGGCCGAAAACCCGCCACATCCGAGAGCGCCCGATAGCACGTGATCTGCAAAGCCGAAAAGCCTCGACAAATCTCCCGATTTGACTTCGTTTTCCGGCTTCACATCTCACGCACTCTCGAACGTCTCGGCCCCACCGGGGTTCTCGGCCACACCTCTGGGCGACGCCGGGGACATGCCATAGCATCAGGAATCCCATGGACGTTGCCACCGCCTTCGATGCCGTTCCAGAGGTCGTCCTCGACCTGTGCCGTGCGCTCGAGCTGGCGGGGATGCGACCCTTCATCGTCGGTGGCACGGCGCGGGACCTCTTGCTCGGTCGCGTGCCCGTGGACTTCGATGTCGCGGTCCCTGCTGACCCAGGGCGCGTCGCGCGGGCCTTCGTAGCGTCGTCGTCGGGCTTCGTCCATGAGGCTGACCCGCGGGCCGAGCGGCACGGCACGACGCGGCTGCGTCGTGGCGACCGCGTGATCGAGGTCACGAGCTTTCGCGCGGATGGTCCCTACACGGATCATCGTCGGCCGGACACGGTGCGCTTCATCGAAGACATCGACGTCGACGCCACGCGTCGTGACTTCAGCGTCAACGCGATCTACCTCGACGCCATACGGCGCACAGTCGTCGACCCTTGTGGGGGCCTCTCCGACCTCGCGACGCGACGGCTGCGCGTGATCGGGGACACTGAGCGCCGCCTCGGCGAGGATCCGCTGCGCGCCTTGCGTGCCCTGCGGTTCGCGGCGACCCAGGACCTGGTCTTCGATGCGGAGGCCGTCCGCGCGATCCGGGCCGTGGCGAGCCAAGTCGCCTTCGTGCCCAAGACGCGCGCGCGCCGCGAGCTCGAGCTCATGCTGACCGCGAAGGGAAGGGCACGCGCCGTCATGCTCCTCGCCAAGACGGGCGTCGGCGCCGTGATCTTGCCAGGCCTCGCTGAACTCGGGGGCGTGCCCCAGCCGCCGCAGTACCATCCTGAAGGTGACGTCTTGCGGCACACGGCCCTCGTCCTTGCCTGCCTAGTCGAGCCGGTCGACGTCCGCCTGGCTTGGACGGCGCTCTTCCATGACTTCGGCAAGCGTGAGACCTTCGAGGTCGCGGCGGATCGCATTCGCTTCAACGGTCACGACCTCGTGAGCGCGCGTCATGCCGAAGCCTGGCTCCGCGAATACGGCGCGTCACGCGCCCTCGTAGAAGACGTCGTGTCGCTGATCGAGGAGCACATCCGCATCGCTTCGGTCCCGGACTTTCGGCCCGCCCGGCGCGAGCGCTTTTTGCGCGACCCGCTCTTTGGGCTGCACATGGCCTTCCACCGGGCTGACTGCCTCGCGAGCCACGGCATGCTCGACCGCTACGAAGACCTCCAGAAGCTCGCCGCGGCCATGGCGCCGGACCCCCTGGAACCCCTGCTCTCGGGCAAAGACCTCCTCGCGCAAGGCTTCGAAGCGGGCCCTGCCATCGGCGTCCTGCTGCGCGCCGTCGAAGAAGCCCGGGCCGAGCGCCAGATCCAAACGCCGGACGAGGCGCTGCGCTACGCCATGAACTTCGCAAGTCGGCACTCAATTCCATGCCGGTCGACTCCGAAAGGGTAGTCGTGAGGACCGGCGCCCGAGCGGCGCTGGCGCAACGCGCCAAGGGGAGGGCGGCTGATGAATCATCACGGGTACGGCAACGACGACAGCAGCTTCGACGAGTTTCGCAAGCGCAAGCACCGCCAGCAGCGGCAGCGGCGTCTCGCCGAGGGGCAGGCAGGGTTCTTCGCGAATGGCATCGCGAACAATGCTGCTCGCGTGATCGAGGAGGGGGAACAGCGCGAAGCTCAAGACATGCAGTTGAAGCGCGAGATGGACGAGTTCGTGCGTGACACGACCAAGCTCGCAGCGGGCGTCCTCTGTGAAGTGAACGAGCAGAAGGACCGGCGCGGCGGAAGCGAAGACCATGCACAGCAAATGGCTCGCATGAAGGCGCTCGAAACGGAGGCGGCTCGGAGAGGGGCCGCGTCCCTCACGCCCGAGACTCCGCCGCGCGCGGTCATGTCGCTCGAGGAGCACTTGCAGCAGGAGTCCGAGCGCGTGAACGGAGGAGCGAGCCAAGAGGTTTTGCGGGTCGCGGCCCTCGAGCCGACGCCCGTCCCACCGCACTTGCAACAGGGGGCGAGAAGCAGCCGTGGCGCGGACGCGGACTTCGCCGATTTCCGCGGCGATGCGCTCAGTGACTTCTGTGACGCCGACGATCACTTCGAAGAGCTGCCGGACGACCCGGATGTTCTCAACGACTCGGTGCGAGAGTTCGAGCGCATCTCGCACTTGGAGCCGAGTTGCTCCGACGAAGACTTGCCGCTCGCGGTCGCGAGCGAGGCGCCCGCGCCGAAGGTCGCGCGCCCGCCCTTGCCGCTCGGCTTCACGCGCTTGGTCTCGGATCCCGATCGCTGCAAGGCGACGCTCAAGTGCCTCGTCAACGGCGGCATTCTCGACCGGCTCGAAGCGCGCGGGATCTACGCCGAGATGAAGGAACGCTGGTCCCAGGTCCTCGACTGACACTCGCTCACGACCAAGACTTGGGGCGCAGCAGCCACGGAAGCACGTAGGCCGGGATGGCCAAGACGATGGCTTCGACGAAGGCACCGACGCCGCAAGCGAGCGCGAAGTCGAAGCGAGCGAGACCACGCAAGAGGATGCCGCTGCGCGCGCCGACCCATCCCGGACCTGCCGAGCGGCTGCGAAGCCCGAGCACCAAAGTCGGCAAGCTCGCTAGCGCCAGCAGCTCTGGTCGCGCCGCGCTACCGAGCAGAGAGAAGGGAAGCAAGGCCGCGAGGACAGCAACGCAGCGCGAACGTCCGCTCGGCGCTGGCGTCAGGTCTTCGAGACTGCCGTGGACGACGCAGAGGCCGGCGTAGAGGCCGTAGCAAACGACTGCGAGCCAAGCGTAGCTGCCGAGTTCTGCGAGCCTTTCGATGAGCGAGGCCTGCGCCGGCATCGACACGAGGAGCATCGGGAGGGCGAGGTTGAGGCCGCGACAGGCAGCGAGCGTCAAGGCACCAGCCAGGACGACGCGCTTGGTCACGAACGAATACGCGAGGACCAGCCCAACGAGGACATATTGCCAATACCCATAGAAGCCAGGTGCAACGAGGAGGGCCACGACGATGAGGACCAGACCGAAGAGTGCGGCCGTCTTGCGATCGATGTGCCCTGCCACGATGGGCCGCGCCCGCCCGAGGCGGCGATCTTCTTCGACGTCGGCCACGTCGCCGAGCACCATGCCGCTCGCGTAGACGAGCAGCGCGAAGACGAGCCCGCGGAGCACGAGCCCGCCATCGAGGTTTTCGAGTGGGACAGCACCGAGCACGCGGGCAAGCGCGACGCCAGCGACCACGTCCGCCAATGCCGACGGCAAGAGTCGAGGGCGCAGGAGCTGCACGAGGGCTGTCCAGCGCGATGTGGGGCTTTGCGTCGTCAAGGCGCCTATTGCAGCAAGCGCGCGATGTCGTTGAAGGTGACGAAGATCAGCAAGCCGAGCACAAAGACGATTCCCAGCACTTGTGCATAGGTCATCACGCGGACCGACACCGGCGAGCCCTTGATCTTCTCGATCAAGAGGAAGAGCAAGTGCCCGCCATCCAGCACCGGGATCGGCAGCACGTTGATGAACGCGAGGTTCAAGGACAGGAATGCCAGGAACCACACGAAGCGCTCCCAGCCCGAGTTCGCATAGCTGTAGCTCACGACGCTGATCGTGATGATGCCGCCGAGGTTCGTCGCCGAAACCGAGCCGCCGATCATGCGCTTCAGTGTCAGGTAGAGCTTGCGCAAGTTGTCGACGCTGCTGTGCCAGCCCGCCGACAAGCTCGCCAGGATGCCCTGGGTCCGATACGTCTCCTGCAAGGGACGGAACTGGGCGATGAAGCCGTAGTCGGCGTCTTTCACAGCTTCGAGGGCGACGGAAGCACTGCGTGGCTCGAGGGGTTCGACGAGGCCCTCGAGCGGCAGCCAGCGCACGTTCAGCGTCTTGCGCTCCGCCTCGCGTGCCTGCGTCACGACGCGAATCACGTCTTGGAAAGAAAAGATGTCGACGTCGTCGATCGCGACGATGCGATCACCCGTGCGCATCCCCGCGCGTTCAGCGCCGAGGCCGCTCTGCACGAAGACGTGGCCGCTGATCTCGTCGGGGCCAAGTCCCACGGCGTTGCGGAAGGACGCGGCGCCGCCGGGTCCGAGTAAGCGTGCATCCACGGCCAGACTGACTTGCTTGGCGTCGTCGCGGCTCTTGGCGAGCGCCGCCACACGCAGCACTTCGAGGCTCTTGACCGCGGAGGTCGCGAGCAGTTCGTGCAAGGTCTCGGGACGATCGAGCGCGCGCAGCCGACCTTCGGTGTCGCGCGCCGCCACGATGACGTCACCGACCAGGAGCCCAGTGGCGTCAATTGCTTGGCGGATGCGCGCCGCTTCGGCATCGTCCTTCGATGCCCTTCGCAAGCCCGCGACGCGCGTCGAGATGCGTGCGACGCCAAGACGCTGCGGCCCGTCGACGAAGGTCGGCGTCAAGTCGAAGTGCTCGACCGCAGCCTCCTCACCGCGGCGCACACCGACGCGAAGCGAGCGCGCGGCCGAGCTCGGATCGACCATGAGGCGGCGCGACCACGCGTCGTAGGCAGTCTGAGTCGCCGCTTCGCCGTCGATCGTCACGAGGATGTCGCCGTCCAAGAGGCCAGCACGAGCCGCCGGGGACTCTGCGCCGCCACGCAGTTGGAGGCGTGGCTCGGCCTCGTAGGCCGGCCCGATACTGATCGTCTTGGCGCCGCGCTGAACGTCGTCGAGTGGCGCGACTTGCGCGACGAAGCTGTCGTCGCCGCGGCGCACTTGGAAGGCGAGCCGCGCGGACGGGCGCGGAGGGGCGCGCCTTGGGGGGCGAGGCGGTCGTCGCCGCGGGCCTGTTGGAGGGCGGGGGGCCCGGCGCCCGCCAGCGCCGACTCGAGCGTCAACTGCTCGAAGCTGTAGAGTTCGTTGTCGTCGACCGCGAGCACGCGATCCCCTTCACGAAGGCCCGCCTGCCATGCCGCGCCACCTTCCTCGACTTCGCCCAAGATCGGGGCCGTGAAGGCCACGCCCGACGAGAAGATGATCGGGAAGGCAACGAGGGCGAAGAGGACGTTCATGATCACGCCGCCCGAAAAGATCAGGAAGCGCCACGCGACCGACTTCGACGTCAGGCTGCCAGGGTCGTGGACGTCGCCTTCGCCGGGCACTTCGCCGTGCATGCGCACGTAGCCGCCGATCGGCAGCAGGCAGACTTTGTAGTCGGTGTCGCCGCGCTGCCAACCGAAGACACGCGGCCCCATGCCAATCGCGAAAGCATGAACGCGGACGCCAGCGGCCTTCGCGGCCATGAAGTGACCGAGCTCGTGAATGAAGATGAGGAAGCCGATTCCGAAGACGACCATCGCGGTCGACGCGACGGATTCGACGGACAGGGCCAAGAGGGGCATCATTGAGCAGTCTCCAGCACGCAAGTTCGTGCCACTTCGCGGGCACGGCGGTCCGTATCGAGCACGTGGTCCAAGGATTCGAGGGCTTCGCTGTCGAGGGCGTCGAGACACTCTTCGACGATCGCGGCGATGCGAGGAAAGGCGATTCGACCGTCGAGAAACGCTGCAGTCGCGACCTCGTCGGCCGCGTTGAGGATGGCCCCGGAGCTGCCTCCAGCGTCGATGCAGCGCCAGCCGAGTGCGAGAGCGGGGAAGCGGCGGAGGTCGGGTGCTTCGAAACGCAGCTCCGCAAAGCGAGCGGGATCGAAGCCCTCGAAGTCGAGGTTCATACGCTCCGGGTAGCCGAGGCAGTAGGCGATGGGCAGACGCATGTCGGGCACGCCGAGTTGGGCGAGGATGGAGCCGTCGCAGAAGCCGACCATCGAATGGACGATGGACTGCGGGTGGACGAGGACGTCGATCTCATCAGCAGCGAGGTCGAAGAGGTGGTGGGCTTCGAGCACTTCGAAGCTCTTGTTCATCAACGTCGCCGAGCCGATCGAGATGCGTGGCCCCATTTTCCAAGTCGGATGGGCGAGGGCAGCCTCGACGCTCACGACCTGCAGGGCGTCGAAGGGAAGGGTGCGAAACGGCCCGCCCGACGCCGTGAGCCAGATCTTCTTCAAGTCTTGCCGCCGCTCGCCACGCAGGCACTGGTGGATGGCGGCGTGCTCGCTGTCGACTGGCAAGACCTGCGCGCCCGTGCGGCGGGCCAGGCCCATGAGCAGGGGGCCCGCGACGACGAGGGACTCCTTGTTGGCGAGCAAGAGGGACTTGCCAGCTTCTATGGCGTAGAGCGAAGCCCCGAGCCCGGCGGCCCCCGTGATGCCGTTGAGGACGAGGTCGGGATCGCAGGCCTCGAGGGCGTCGAGGATGGCGCGGGGACCACAGAAGGCGCGTTGGTCATGGCCCATGGCCGGCAGCGCGGCCCTGTCCTCGATGCCGGTGAAGGCCAGCGTCTTGCAGTGATGGTCGTCTGCAGCGCGGACGAGGGGCTCGATGCTCCGGTGGGCGGCCAGCAGGACGACCTCGAAGGCCTCGCGCTCGGGCCCGAGTTCGGACAGAACGGCGAGTGTGCTTCGGCCGATCGAGCCGGAGGCGCCGAGGATGGCCAGGCGTTTAGGCCGCATGGCTCACCGGCTGTTCGTACATCGCTCTTCGCATTCCAGGAATCCCTCGCCGCTGAAGTCGCGGCCCCGTACGCTGCGCCCCATGAGCGCTAGTCGTTACAAGGCAGCGGGCGTCGACATCGACGCCAAGTATGCGTCGGTCCGCGCGGCGAAAGAAGCGATACGCCGTACGTTCACGAAGGGCGTGCTGTCGGACATCGGTTCCTTCGGCGGTCTCTTCGACTTGGAAGCAGTCGGAGCGGGCGGGGACATCCTCGTCGCGTCGACGGACGGAGTCGGGACAAAGGTCAAGATCGCGTCGATGCTCCAGCGCTACGACACGGTCGGTCATTGCATCGTGCATCACTCGATCAATGACATCCTCGTGCAGGGCGCGCGGCCGCTTTTCTTTCTTGATTACATCGGGACGGGCAAGCTGGACCCGGGTGTCATCGCCCAGGTGCTCGAGGGCCTCGCTGATGCCTGCCAAGCGGCGGGCCTCGCGCTGCTCGGCGGGGAGACAGCGGAGATGCCGGGCATGTATCCGGATGGCGACTTCGAGATCGTCGGCACGATCATCGGCGCCGTGGCACGAGATCGCGTGCTCGATGGGTCGAGGGTGCGCGAGGGCGACGCGATCCTCGCGCTGCCGTCGTCGGGCTTACACACGAACGGATACTCGCTCGCGCGCAAGATCCTCTTCGACGACATGGGCCTCGATCCAAGCGCCCAGCCAGCGCCGCTCGATCGAAGCGTCGGTGACGCCCTGCTGGCGATCCACCGCAATTACTTCGATCTCGTCCACCCGCTGCTCGAGGCGGGGACTTCGGTCCACGCTTGTGCGCACATCACGGGCGGCGGGCTCTTCGACAACGTGCCGCGGGTCCTGCCGGAGGGGCTCGGCGCGGTCATCGACCCCGAGGCGGTTGCCAGGCCGAAGATCTTCGACCTCCTCGTCGAAGCGGGATCCGTGCCGCGAGAAGAGGCTTACCGTGTGTTCAACATGGGCTTTGGCTTCCTGCTCATCGTCGATGCGGCGCATCGGGACGCTCTCCTGGCTGCCCTGCGTGCACAAGGTGAGGACGCGCGCCTCTGCGGACATGTCGTGCGCGGGAGCGGCGTCGAACTCGCCGCTATGCCATCGTGAAGCGCTGGGCAGCAGGCAGGCCAGAGGTCCTCACCGCGATGCTGGCGCTCCTGGCGACGCTCGCGGTGCGAAGTCCAGCCCAGGACGAAGGACCGGCGACACGGCAACGCCTCGAAGTCGCTTTGACCCAAGCGCGCTATGAAGCCGCCGGCATCTTGCTCGCGATCCTCGACGCGGCAGGACAAGGCCCGGGGCGCGCAGCCTTCGACCAGCTCAGGAGCCTCGAGCCCGCGGCGATCGCAGTGGTCGAGAAGGGCTTTGCCGATCAGCGGGGCATGAGCCGGGAGGACGGCAGGGACGCTGGCACGAAGAACTCCATGCGCCAGCTGCTCGAGGCCTTGATGCGCTCGGAGCGCGGGCAAGAGGTCGAGCGGGTCGAGCTCTTGTTGCCCTTGCTCGACGATCCGAGTTATCAGAATCACGCGGCCGACCTCATCGGTCGCGCTTCGTTGCGCCTCTGTCGCCGCGGTGACGAGCGGGGCATGAGCGGGCTGGCGGCCCTGCGGGCACGGTGGCCGCTTGGTGCTTGGACCCATGGCAACCACGCTCTCGGACTGCGCTTGCTCGGGCGCTACGAAGAAGCGGCAGCGGGCTACGAGGACCTTCTCGTTCGCACCGAGCGGGCGGCTTGGGCGCTGAACGACGCCGCTTTGTGTGAGGCAGCCCGTGGTCGTCGAGAGGCTGCGCTCACGCGCTTGCTCGAGGGCGCGGCTGATGCGCGGGACGCAGACGCAGCCGACACCTGTCGCACGAACGCCGCCGTCCTCCTCATAGAGCGGTCTCGACCTGGCGACCGGGTGCGCGCCGAGGCGCTGCTTCGCGTCGTCGTCGACCGCGATGCGACGCGAGTGCGCGCACGCTTCTGGCTTGCGCGGCTGGCGCGGCTTGCCACGAGTCCGTCTGGAACCTAAAGTTGGTCAGCTCGCGCTTGGCGAGCTCGCGACAACGGTGAGCGCTTGATCTGCTATCGAGATCCAGGATCTCACAACGACTTGTATCGGAAGGATTGATGCTTCGAAGACTCGCAACCACTCGTTCTACCCGTCGAGTATCGGCCCTGCTCGCGGCTGCGTGCTTCTCGGCTGTGACGTTCGTCGCGAGCGGCACGTCGGCGATCGCACAGCAAGACCTGCCTTCTCCGATCCTGCCCAAGGCGAAGCTCGAAGCGCTCGCCAAGGCGCTGAACAAGTGGTTCGACCTCGATCTCAAGGCCAACATGCTCGTTCGCGAGGCCGAGACCAACGAGCGCAAGCGCGACAGCCTTCGCAAGCAGGCGGCCAAGATGCGCGCCAACGCGCGCACTGCGAAGGAGGCCTTCTACACGGCTTTCGAGAAGGAAGGCGAGAAGGCCGGCGACTTGTTGAAGAGCGTCCCGGATCTGCTCGAGATCTTCAGCGACTGCTTTCCCTACGACAAGCAGAGCAACGGTGGGCGTGCACGCGACGACTTGTTGACGAAAGACAAGGCCGACGGCAGCTACGTCTTCCGCTTCCCGGCGAAGTATGACCCTCGCAATGCCTACCCGTTCTTCTACGTCTTGCCACCGAAGAACGGCGCTGAATGGGAGACGAGCAAAGACTTCGTCGACGAGCTCTGGCCCAAGACGGCGACCGAGGCTCTCGAGGGCGCGGTCTACTGGATGCCGCGCTTCGACGCGAGCGCTCCGCTTGACGCCCAGGTCGCGCCCACCGACGTCAAGGATGACGATCGTGCGGCCAAAGGCTTCTTTCTGCGCAACCTCGGAGCCGCCTTCAATCGCTTCCACGTCGACACCGACCGCGTCCACCTGCAGGCGATCGGCGACTCCATCCCCTTCGCCTTGCGCATGGCGAGTCAGTATGCGGATCGCCTCGCTGGCCTGGTGCTCGTCGAACCCAAGACGGCGGACTTCGACAACTCGACGGTCTTCGGCAACCTCGATGGCTTGTCGGTCTGCATCGTTGCCTCGAAGGACACGGCTAGCAACGCGGACGCGATCCAAAAGCTGCTCGAAGACGGCGGCTGCAAGAACGTGAAGCGCATCGAGGCTGGCAGCGATGGCTTTGCTGGCAAGGCTGCCGAAGTCTACGAGTGGTCGAAGGGCGTCAAGCGCAACCTCTTCCGCTCTTCGATCACCTACGTGCCGCCGACCGATCGCGCGTGGCAGTCCTACTGGGTCCAGATCCTCGAAGCTGAGTACTTGGCCGACGTCAAGCTCGCGGAGCGACCGATGGTCAAGGTCACGGCCGATCGCGAAAAGAACCGCATCGACATCGAAGGCCGCAACGTCTCGCGGGTCGCCCTCTACTTGAACGACCTGCTGGTCGACCTCGACAAGGACGTGACCCTCGTTCTCAATGGACAGGTCAAGACCATCCGCGTCCAACGCCGCCTGCGCCTACTGGCGGATGCGCGTGAAGGGCTCATCGTCAAGCGCGGCGACAAGCGCAACATCTTCACGGCGTCCGAGGCCCATGCCTTGCCGGCCAAGGCGGCCGCCGAAGAGGCAAAGAGCGGCGGCGGAGACGAGCGCTGAGCGCGACGGCGTCGAGCGCGCGGGCGCTCGCCATCCTCATAGCCTTCCTCGCCGGCTTCGCGCTCATGGTCGTCGAGCTGAGCGCGGTGCGCGTGCTCGCCCCGCGCTTCGGTGATTCGGTCCCAGTGTGGACCAATGTCATCGGGGTGATCTTGTTGGCGCTGGCAGTCGGCGCCTTCGTGGGCGGACGAGTCGCAGACCGCGGTGGGGCACGCCTCCTGACGCCTTTGTTGCTCTTTGCAGCGACCGGGATCACGGCGGCGACGCCGTGGCTGGTTCCGCGTATCGGCGACTGGATCTTGCCCGCCGACCTGACGCTCGATCGCGCGCTGCCGGTCCTGGTCTCGGGCTCGCTTGGCACGACCCTCTGCGTCTTCGCGCCGCCTGTGCTCTGCCTCGGTGCCGTGTCGCCGATGCTCATCCAGCAGGTGGCGCTCCGCCAGGGCGCGCAGGTCGGCTCGGTCGTCGGGACCCTCTACGCCGCCGGCACGATCGGCAGCTTGCTCGGCACCTTTGCGGCGACGCACTTGCTCGTGCCCGGGCTCGGTCTGCGGGGAACCTTCGGGGTCGCGGCAGCTTGCCTGCTGGCGGCGGCGCTGCTCGCGACCTTGCTCGCTCGGCAGATCGCGCGGACACCCGTGTCGAAGCTCGCGCTCGGCTTGGCGGTCCTGCCCTTCGTGACCTTGGGGCTTGGCGAACCCGATCCGCACTGGCTCGGTGACGGCAAGCTCGTCGAGCTTGTCGACGCCGCCTATCAGCGGCTCTGGGTCGTCGAGCGCGACGAGCCTTACAAGGGTGGGCAGCGCAAGGCGCGGGTCTTGGCGATCAACGAAGGGCTCGATTCCTTCCACTCGGTGCGCATCGAAGGAGTGAGTGGAACGGGCGGGCGCTACTACGATGCCTTTGGCCTCCTTGCCGCCTGCCTCGTTCAAGAGGGAGAACAAGAGCGCCGAGTTCTCTCGCTCGGCTGTGCCGCCGGATCGATCGTTCGCGTCCTCGACGCGCTCATGCCGAAGACGACGTCCTTCGTTGGCGTGGACATCGACCCGGCTGTGCTCGAACTCGGTCGACGCTACTTCGACATGCCCGAAGATGGGGCCCGTCATCGCTTCGTTGGGGGGCTCGACGCCCGCGTCTACGTCGACCGCGTCGACCGCGGCGCTCCCTCCTTCGACCTCGTTTGTGTCGATACCTACCGCAATCAGATCTACTTGCCGCTGCACGTGACGTCGGTCGAGTTCTTCGAAGCGCTCGAGGGCCGACTGACCCGTGACGGTCTCGTGGCCTTGAACGTCGGCGATGTGCCCGGCGGCGGGCCTGTTCTCGAGGCGGTCGCCGGCACGCTTGCGACGGTATTCGATGTCTGTGAGAGCTACGCAGTGCCTCGCTCGCGGAACTTCATGGTCGTCGCCTACAACGGCGCAGCGCTGCGCGTGCCGAGGAGCCTTCGTCAGGCGACGCGGCCCGACTCGTGCCCGGAGAGCTTCTGGACACGGGCTGTCGATGACCTCGCCTGGAAGCGGCATGCGCCGGCTGATCCGACACAGCTCCTCACGGACGATCGTTCGACTCTCGAGGGGCTCCACGAACGCATCTACGCGCGCCTGCCCGCGAGCGGTACCCGGCGGCCATGACGGACCTGCGCACGCGCGTGACCCAGGCCATGGCGCTCGGGCGGCCACGGCTGGTCCTCGACTGGGCCGCTGCGAGCGGGCCGAGCTTCGATGCCGATCCCTACTTGCTGTTGCAGTGGGGCGGCGCCGCTGCCCTCGTCGACGACCTCGAAGTGGCTGAAGAGCGCTACCGCCGGGCACGCGACCATGAGGCAGCCAGCGACGAACAGCGAGCCTACGCCGACCAACAGCTGGCCTGGATCGAGGCCGAATGGCAGCGGCTCTCCGCCGCCGAGGGCGGGCGACGCCGAGCCAAGAGCGCGATCGCGGTAGGGGTCTTGCTGAGCGCGTGCGTCGTTGGCGCGATCTTGGTCGTGGGGCGGCGGATGCGGGTCCAGGACGGGACGCGCTACTGACCTGAAGCCTGCGGCGTCTCGGTCGTTGGAGGCGGTGCCTGCTTCTGACATGATCCGTGCATGCAAGCTTTGCGTGTTCTGGTCGTCGGTTGCGGCAACATGGGGACGTCCCATGCCCGGGCCTATGCGTCGCTTCCCGGCTACGAGCTAGCCGGGCTCGTCAGCCGTGGTCCCGAGAGCCGCGAGCGCCTCGCGCGCGAGCTCGGTGGTCCGCCGACCTTCGCGAGCTTCGAAGCGGCCCTCGAAGCGACCAAGCCGGACGTGGTATCGATCAACAGCTACCCGGAGACCCACGCCAGCTATTGCTTGGCGAGTCTCGAGGCCGGCTGCCACGTCTTCTTGGAGAAGCCCATCGCCAACACCGTCGCCGAGGCCGAGGCCATCGTCGAACTCGCGCAATCTAGAAAGCGCAAGCTGGTCGTTGGCTACATCCTGCGCGTGCACCCGGCTTGGATGCGCTTCGTCGAACTCGCGCGTGGACTCGGCAAGCCGCTCGTGATGCGCATGAACCTCAACCAGCAGAGTCGCGGCCCGCAGTGGGAGACGCACAAGAGCCTCATGCAGACCATGTCGCCGATCGTCGACTGCGGCGTGCACTACGTCGACGTCATGTGCCAGATGACGCGTGCGCGTCCCGTGCGCGTCTCGGCCATCGGCGCGCGGCTCAGCGATGAGATCGATGCGACGATGTACAACTACGGCCAGCTCCAGGTCAGCTTCGACGACGGATCGGTCGGCTGGTACGAGGCCGGCTGGGGGCCGATGATGAGCGAGACGGCCTTCTTCGTGAAAGACGTCATCGGGCCGCTCGGCTCGGTCAGCATCGTCGACCGTGGAGGCTCGGAGCGTGCCAAGGACTCGTCGAAGGTCGATGACCACGTCACGACCTCCTGCCTGCGCTTGCACTCTTCGCACCGGGACGCGAGCGGGGCCTTCGCGCGCCAGGACGAGTTCTTTGACATGAGCGACGAGCCCGATCACGACGAGTTGTGCAAGCGTGAACAAGCGTTCCTGCTCGACGCGATCGTGAACGACCGTGACTTGCGCGATCACATGCAGGACGCGGTCGAGAGTCTGCGCATCGTGCTCGCCGCCGACGAGGCCTTCCGCAGCGGCAAGACGATCGAGCTCTGAGCACCGCGGCCGGCGTTGCGTGGCGCGTCAGGTTGCCAGGTCATCAACTCGCCATCGAGCGTTGGCGGCGATGCTCGATCAGAGAATGTCGAGGACGCCGCTCGAACCATCCGTCAGCGTCGGCACGTTCGCGCGATAGTTGATGTTCGCTGCGATTTTGCTGTTCCACGGCAGATCTTCCTTGTCACCGATGAGGCCCAAGGCGACTGCTGCGAAGGCGCGGGGGATGTTGGGCCGACGGTGATCGCGGACGATCGAAACGAGGCCGTCGAGGCTACGTCGGTCGCCGACGAAGCCGAGGGCTTGCGACAGCGAGCTTGCGACTGCGACTGTGTTGTCCTCGTCGTGGAGGCGACGCACGAGGTCAAGGGCTACGGCCTTGTCTCCGAGGAGGCCCAGCGCGATCGCGCAACGCGAGAAGAGCACATCGTCACGGACCGAGCGCTCGAGCAAGAGCCGTAGATCGCTCTTGAGTCCTTGGCTGCCCATCATGCCGAGGGCAACAGCGTGGTAGCCAGCCGAAGCGGCGTTCTTGCGGAAGCGCAGCAGGCCGTCGAAGACATCGTTCTCAGCGTCGCGATCGCGGGTGATGCCGAGCGCGATGGCGATGCCGGCTGCGATCTCGGGATCGGCTGCGTCGCGATACTCGCGCAACAAATCGCTCACGATGCTGCGCTGTGTACCAAGGGCGCTGCCTTGACGCCGCTCGGTGTCGACGAGGATGGCGAGGCCGAGCGCGGTCCAGGCCTTCATCGGCGACTTCGACTTGGCCATGGCCTTGCGCAAGCAATCGCGGTTCGCAGCACCGCCGACTTGGCCGAGGGCGATCGCCGAGAATGCCTTGACCTGCGGGTCCTTCGCTTTGATCAGGCTCTCTCTGAGCGCCTCACATACATCCGCGTCGTCCTTCGTGGCGACGACGCCGAGCGCAAGCGTTGCCGACTGTTGGATCCACGCCGACGATGCTCCATGAAGGAGGGTCACGAAACGCGCTTTGATCGCGGCGTTGGCCTCGCGCCCGACGAAGCGTGCGAGGGCCGTCACGGCGTGGGCACGTACGACTGCGGAGGCGTCCTTATCTTCTCGTTCCATGAAGGCCGTCAAGTAGGCCGTCACGTCTGCATCGAGGTCCTTACCACCCGATGTACCACTGCCGCGTAACAGCCCGATGGCCTGGAGGGCGGCGATCATGATGTCGCCACGCGTGACGCGTGCATCATCCAGCAGGGTCGTCATGGTTGCGAAGACCCTGCGCTTGACCTCGAGGTCGCTCGTCGCGTGAGCAACGAGACCACAGCCGTAGCACGCAAAGGCGCGACTGCGCGCATCGACGTTCGCTCGACCTGCGAGCTTGCGTCCGCTCACACTGTCCTGCGCCAGATCCACGAGGACGTCGAGGGCTTCCGGCAATGTCGAGATGCCAAGGGCGATCGCTGCGGTCTCTCGGATCTCCTGGTCGGGCGACGCGAGCTTCTTCGCGACGAGCGGCAGGAAGCGGCGGTCCCGCCCGATCTTCGCCAGAGCGACCATGCAAGACGAGACGACGTCGCGGTTGCTCTCCGGCGCATCGAGTCCAGCGAGCAGCGCCGGGATGACACGCGTCGTGAGGTCGGTCGCGGACGGCCGCGCACTCACGGTCACGGCAATATCGGCACCGCGACCGACCTCGACATCGATGGATCCTGTGGCCACGCTGCCCGCAAAGACATGGCGCTTGAGGTCGAGGTAGGCGTCCTTGTTGAACTCCCACCAGTACTGCCACGTGCCGAAGTCCTCGGGGATGCTGTACGAACGTCCTGTCGTCGGACCAGCGCCCGGAACGCCTCCACGCGAGCCGCCGCTGTCGCCGCCGCGCGGCGGAGCCGGCTGACCCGGCGCTGCGGGACCAGGAGTCGTGGGGCCACGCGGACCACCGCCGCTGCCACGTCCGGGGCCCCGACCTGCGTCCGGCGGCACCGTGTCCTCCGGGCCACGGTACTGTCCGCCGTGGGCGAGGCCATCAAGGGAAAGGAGACCACAGGCGAGCGTGGTCAAGAGCATCGTTGTCTTCATGAGTCCTCCTGTTCTTTTGCTGGATGCAGGAGGGCAATGCGTGAAGTCACATTGCAAGGTGCGGGCCACAAAGCCAAGGTGTCAATTGCGAAGGCATCAATTGCGAAGGCGGGGTGATGATCGATCGATCATCACCCCGCCTTCTTGGCTGTGTAAATGTGAAACCGAGCGTCCGCGGCTCAGCGTCAGCCTGCACAAGAGAACATCACAGGATGTCGAGGACGCCCGTGCTGTTACCGGTCAGCGTTTCGACGTTCGCGCGGTAGTTGAGGTTGACAGCGATCTTGCTTTCCCAAGGGAGGGCTTCCTTGTCACGGATGGGGCCCAACGCCACCGCCGCAAACGCGCGGGGAATATCCTTGAGGTCCTTGTTCTTGAGCAAGGTCACCAGCCCGTCGATGGAACGACGGTCACCGATGAAGCCGAGGGCCTGCGACAGCGCGCTGGACACCGCGACCGGGTTGCTTTCGTCCTTGAGGCGGTCGACGAGCTTGAGGCTGACTTCCTTGTCACCAAGCAGGCCGAGCGCGATGGCGCACTGCGTCAACAACTTGTCACGGCGTTCAGCCTTGTCGAGGAGGCCATTGATGTCTTCCCGCGCGAGCCCGTGACCGATGAGGCCGAGGGCGACAGCGTGGTAGCCAGCCGCTTCATCGTTGTTCTTGTAGTCGAGCATGCGGCCGAGGATGTCGTCTTCGACGTCCTTGTCCTTGAGGATGCCCAGCGCGATCGCGAGGCCAGCTGCGGGCTCGGGAGCCTTGATCTTGGAGTAGGCGCTACGGATGTCCGCGGCGACGGCCTCGCTCGAGGCTGCACTGTCCGAGCTCTGGGCATTGAAGTGGATCAAAGCGAGGCCGAGGGCGACCCACGGCTGCATGATCGTTTGCGTCCGCGAGTTCGTCATCTTCTTGCGGAGGAAGTTTTGGTTCTGCTCGCCGCCGATCTGTCCGAGGGCGATCGCGCAGAAGCGCACGGCCTGCTGGTCCTTGCCCTTCTCCATATACTCCTGGACGGCCTCGGAGGCGTCCTTGTCGTCCGGGTTGGCCACGACGCCGAGCGCAAGGATCGCAGACTGGTAGATCCACTGCTTTTCCTTGTTGCTCTGCACGGCCTTCACCATGCGGTCCTTGGCCTTCTGGTTGTCGCTGTTGCGACCAAGCAACTTGGCCATGGCCGTGTAGCCGTGCGCGCGCATCTGCGGCGGCACATCGCGATCGCTGCGATCGACGTAGCCGAGCAGGTAGTCGACTGCGTCGTCGCGCAGCTTCTTGCCCTCGCCCTCGTCACTAGGACGGAGGAGGCGGATCGCGTTGAGAGCGGCCACGATGACGTCGCGGCGGTTCTCCGTCTTGTCGTCGAGGATGGACTTCATCGCTTCGAACGCCTTGCGCTTGAGCGCCACTTCCTTGTGCTCGTGGGCGACGAGGCCGCAGCCGTAGCAGGCAAAGGAGCGCGTGCGGAAGTCGACTTCGGTCGACTTGACGAGCTCCTGTCCGGCCTTGCTATTGGTGGCCAGCGCGATCAGGTCGTCGAGGGCCTCGGGCATGGCCGAGATTCCCATGGCGAGCCCTGCAGTTTCGCGCCGCTCTTGGTCGTTGGAGGTCAGCTCCTTCTTGATCAGCGGCAGGATCGTTGGGTCCTGACCGATCTTCGCGAGCGCGATCATGGCCGACGAGACGATGTCGCGATTGCTCGAGGAGTCCTGCAGGGCGGCCTTGAGAGCCGGGATGATCTTCTCTTTCAGGTCCGACGGCGAGGGACGCAGGGTGTCGGTCTTGGACTCGGAGACGCTGCGCCCGACGGCGATGTCGTCTTCGCCCGTCACAGTGCCGCCCATCCAGATGCGGTTCTTGAGCTGGAGGAAGGGGTCCTTGTTGAACTCCCACCAGAACTGCCACTGGTCGAGGTCGTCCATGAACTGAACGCCGCGCCCGCCGGTCGCGGGACCGCCGCCGCGGGCCGGCCCGCCGCGCGGGCGGGTGGGCGTCTGCGGGCGGGGTGTCGTGGGGCCACCAGGGCCGGGGGTCGAAGGGCCGCCAGGGCCGGGAGCCGGGGGGCCGCCGCCGCCGGAGCGACCACCGCCGCCACCGCCGCCAGGGGGGACCGTGTCGCCCGGGCCGGGGTACTGACCGCCGTGCGCGTAGGCGACTGCTGGCAGCGCGAGCAGGGTGCCCGTCACTGCGACGATTGCGAGTCGGTTGAGCTTCATGAGCTTGTCCTCGTCTTTCTTTTCATACCGGGGGAGGGGAGTCTCACTCGAGACGCCCCCGAGACTAAACAACTGAGCAAGGCTCCGTGAGGGTGCTTGCCTCGTTTGCTTCGCTCTGGCTGGGTGTTCATCATGCCGTGAGCGTCGCCAACTTGCGACAGGTAGCAAAGCGCGGACCACGCGATGCCGCTCTGCGAGCAACTCTGGTTCGGCGTCCGTAAGGCGTTGCTATTTATGCCTTTGCGAAACTGTTTCGATTGGGAAGGCGTTCCATGTCGCCTTCGAGAGCAGCCTGTCACGGACGGCGCGGAACAGCCGTAACGGCTGCGAAACGCCGCCGCGACTCGTGATCAGAGGATATCGAGGATGCCAGCGCTGCCGCCGACGAGGGTCTCGAGCTGCGCGTGGTAGTTCGATCCGGCGGCGAAACGCGCGTTCCAGGGCAGCTCTTCGCGATCACACGCGAGGCCAATGGCGACGGCAGCGAAGGCCCGAGCGAGGTCGGGATGGCTGCGGTCCTCGAGCATCTTGACCAGTTCGCCCAGTGAACTGCGATCGCCGTGGAAGCCGAGGGCGCGGGCGACGCTGCTCTTCGCCGTGACCGAAGCAGCCGAGCTGAGTCGCGTCGTGAGGTCGTGGACGATCTCGGGGTCCTCGAGCAGGCCCAGCGCGATCGCGCCCTGGGTCAGGAGGATCTCGCGACGCACCGAGTCGACGGAGATTTCGCGCAGCACGTCTCGATGCTCACGCTCGCGTAGCAGGCCCAGGGCCAGCGCAAAGTAGCTGGCGGCTTCGTCGTCGTTGCGGTGGGCTTGCAGCCGGTCGAGGATCGCCGCTCCGACGTCGCGAGAACCGACCAGGCTGAGCGCGAGGGCGATGCCCGACGCTGGTAGGCCCTGCTTCGTCGCTTCGAACTCTCGCCTCAGCGCGTCGCTGATGCGCTGCCGAACCTTGGCTTCGCCGTCGCGATCGAGACTGCGTCCACCGATGCCAAGCGCGAGCGCCGTCCAAACACGATCGCCTTCCTGGAGCTTGCCGCTCTGAAGTCGAGCGATGAGATAATCGAGTCCGTCGGCAGCGCCGACCTCGCCAAGCGCGATGGTCGCGAAGCGCCGAACCGCGAGGTCGCGACTCGTTTCGATCTGCTGGCGCAACACCTCGGAGACGCGCTCGAAGGAGCGAGCGTCGCGCACGTGCCCCAAGGCGATGCAGGCGGAGCGCCGCACGTCGCGCGAAGCGGTGGTGCGGCCGAGCAACTCTGCCAGGCTCGCGACGAACTTGGAGACGTCTTGCGAGCTGTGCTCGAGGATGCGACCCGTAGCGATGGTCGCGTGAGCCGCGACCATCGCGTTCTCGTCACGCATGAGGTCACGCAACTCGACGAGGGTAGCGCGCGCGAGGCCCGAATCGGGCTCGCGCCGCGCCAGGGCTGTGAGGGCGTGCACGGCTGCGACTCTGACATCGTCGCGCTCTGCGGAGTCCCTGCTCAGCTGGACGAGCGTGGCCTGGAGACGCCCAGGCTCAGCCACAAAGTCGGCGCGTCGCGCGCTCCCGGCCGCCAGGCCATAGAGGGCGAAGGCGCGAGTGCGGACGTCGACGTCCTTCTGCTCCCACTTGCCGAGCGCGAGACCTTCGAGCAGGGGGGCCGCTGCAGGCAGGCCCGCGATACCAAGCGCGAGGGCTGCGGTCTCGCGCTTCTCTTGGTTGGCGTCGTCGAGGAAGGGGCGGATGGCCTCGATGCAGCCAGCCTCGATGCCGATTCGTGCGATAGCGATCATGCAGGAAGACGCGACGTCGGGGCTGGTCTTGGCTTCTTGCAGCGTGGCTAGCAAGGGCGGTAGCACGGCGCGTAGGTCGGCCATGGATGGCGCCTCGATGGCCGCACCCGCGACCCCGCGCCCGAGCCAGTGCTCGGTTTCACCGCGGCCAAAGCGGCTGGAACGACGCCCGAGGTAGCGCTCCTTGTTGTATTCCCACCAGAACTGCCACTGGTGGTAGTCGGGGCCGATGTTGATGCCCCTTCGGCCACCGCCAGCCGGCCCGCGGCCGGACAAGGGCGTCGCTGTGGGGGAGGAAGTTGGGCCCGCAGCCGGTGCGGGGGGGGCCGTCGAGCCACCAGTAGTAACACCGTTCCCGCTACTCGACGGTTGAGCGGCAGTCGAGCCCTGCCCGGGCGGGGCCGTTTCGCCTGGCCCGCGGTACTGACCCCCGTGCGCAAACGCCGGAAGCGGAAGCAGCGCAGTCAGAACGAAGGCGCGGACAGCGCAACGGTCAGCGAGGCGCCTGGCGCGGTCGGAGGAGTGCTTCATGCGCGTGGCGCTAGCAAGCGCCGTTCCGTCCGCCAGGCCAAAGTCCGCGGTCCCTGGGGCTGGCGTCTTCGGGCGCGCCGGCAACTTGCAGTAACACAACGCGGGTCAGCCGTAACGCCTGGCCCGCGTCACCCCTCAAGCCTCGGTGATTGCTGCCTTCACGTAGTCGCGGTTCATTTCGGCGATGAAGCGCGCCGGAATCTCCTTGGGGCAGACAGCCTCGCACTCGTACTGGTTCGTGCAGTTGCCAAAGCCCTCGGCGTCCATCGCGTCCACCATGTCCCGGGTGCGCCGCATGCGCTCGGGTTGACCCTGCGGGAGGTGCGCGTAGTGGCTCAGCTTGGCCGAGACGAAGAGCATGGCCGAGGCATTCTTGCACTGCGCGACGCACGCACCGCAGCCGATGCAGGCGGCCGCCGTGAAGGCGATGTCGGCTTCTTCTTTGCCGATCGGGACCGCGTTCGCGTCCGGTGCAGAGCCGGTGTTGATCGACACGTAGCCACCCGCCTGTTGGATGCGATCGAAGCCCGAGCGGTCGACGACCAAGTCCTTCAAGACCGGGAAGGCCTTGGCGCGGAAGGGCTCGATGTAGATCGTGTCCCCATCCTTGAACTCGCGCATGTGGAGCTGACAGGTCGTCGTGGCCTTGCGCGTGCCGTGCGCGACGCCGTTGATGACGAGACCGCAGCTCCCGCAGATGCCTTCGCGGCAATCGTGGTCGAAGGCGATCGGCTCCTGGCCCGCCTCGATCAAGCGCGAGTTCACGAGATCGAGCATCTCGAGGAAGGACATGTCGGGGCTGATGCCTGCAGCCTCGTAGCGTTGCATCTTGCCAGCAGAGTTGGCGTCCTTCTGACGCCAGACTTCGAGCGTGAGTTTCACTTGTAGCTCCGTACGGCCAAGGCCACGTTTTCGAAGGTCAGGTCTTCCTTGTTGAGGCGGGGGCGCTTGCCCTCGCCCTCGAACTGCCATGCGGCGACGTAGGCGAAGTCGTCGTCGTTGCGCAAGGCCTCGCCGTCCTTCGTTTGGTGTTCTTCGCGGAAGTGACCGCCGCAGCTCTCTTCGCGGTGGAGAGCGTCGATGCACATGAGCTCGGCGAAGTCGAAGTAGTCAGCGACGCGGCCAGCGTTCTCGAGGGTCGCGTTGAGTTCGCTTCCGGAACCGGGCACCGCGAGGTTCTTGTAGAACTCTTCGCGCAAAGCCGGGATCTTCTGCAAGGCGCGCTCGAGGCCCTGCTTGTTGCGAGCCATGCCGCACTCTTCCCACATGATGCGTCCTAGTTCCATGTGAAAGGAATCCGGCGAACGCTTGCCGCCGATGCTGAGCAGAGCCTTGACGCGCTCGGAAACTTCGGCCTCGACGCGTACGAACTCAGGATGATCGGTCGACACCGGTCCCGGTGCGTGGGTCGCGAAGTAGTGGCCGATCGTGTAAGGCAACACGAAGTAGCCATCCGCGAGACCTTGCATGAGCGCTGAGGCGCCGAGGCGATTGGCGCCGTGGTCGGAGAAGTTGGCTTCACCGATCACGTGCAAGCCCGGGATCGTGCTCATCAAGTTGTAGTCGACCCAGAGCCCGCCCATCGTGTAGTGGGGAGCCGGGTAGATGCGCATCGGCGTCTGGTAAGGATTCTCGTCCGTGATGCGCTCATACATGTCGAAGAGATTGCCATAGCGCTCAGCGATCGCATCGCGACCGAGGCGGTCGATGGCATCCTTGAAGTCGAGGTAGACGCCGCGTCCGAATTCACCGACGCCGCGACCCTCGTCACAGGCTTCTTTGGCCGAACGCGAAGCGATGTCGCGAGGCGCAAGATTGCCGAAGCTCGGATACTTGCGTTCCAAGAAGTAGTCGCGCTCGCTCTCCGGGATCTGCCCCGGTGCGCGCTTGTCCGCAGCGGCCTTTGGTACCCACACGCGTCCGTCGTTGCGGAGCGACTCGCTCATCAATGTGAGCTTGCTCTGGTATTCACCGCTCTGCGGAATGCAGGTCGGGTGGATCTGCGTGTAGCAAGGATTCGCGAAGTAGGCGCCGCGCTTGTAGGCCCGAAAGGTCGCCGTGACGTTGCAGCCCTTCGCGTTGGTCGACAGGAAAAATACTGGCGAGTAACCACCGGTAGCAAGCACGACCGCATGCGCGGCGTAGCGTTCGATTCGTCCGCTCACGAGGTCGCGCACGATGATGCCGCGCGCGAGGCCGTCGACGACGACGAGGTCGAGCATCTCGGTCCGCGGATGCATGCGGACTTTGCCCGCGGCGATCTGGCGGTTGAGGCCCGCATAGCAACCGAGCAGCAGTTGCTGGCCTGTTTGTCCCTTCGCGTAGAAGGTCCGGCTGACCTGAGCACCACCGAAGCTGCGGTTGGCGAGCGTGCCACCATATTCCCGCGCAAACGGGACGCCCTGGGCCACGCACTGGTCGATGATGTTGCGGCTCACTTCGGCGAGGCGATAGACATTGGCCTCGCGGCTGCGGAAGTCACCGCCCTTGACCGTGTCGTAGAAGAGCCGGTGCACGCTGTCGCCGTCGTTCTGGTAGTTCTTGGCGGCGTTGATCCCGCCCTGCGCCGCGATGCTGTGTGCGCGCCTCGGGCTGTCCTGGAAGCAGAAGCAGTCGACGTCATAGCCGAGCTCGGCGAGGGTCGAAGCGGCTGAGCCGCCCGCGAGCCCTGAGCCCACGACAATGACCTTGAACTTGCGCTTGTTGGCGGGGTTGACCAGCTTCATTTCGAAGCGGTGCTTTTCCCACTTCTGCGCGATCGGTCCCGAGGGAATCTTGCTGTCGAGTGTCATGGTGCTGCCTTTTCAACTCTTGCCGACGAGTCCGGTGAGAACCGCGACCGGAAGCGCGGCGTAGGCGAGGATCAAGATCCAAGTGACGGCGTGGGCGGCTTTGCGAATGAGCTTTGCGTAGCCCTCGTGGCTCAGGCCCATGGTCTGGAAGAAGCTCGCGAGTCCGTGCCAGAGGTGCAGCCCGAGGACGCCGAGGAAGGCGACGTAGCTGAGCGCTACGACCGGGTTCCGGAAGCCATGGACGACCATGCCGTAGACGTCATGTCGCTGCGTTCCCGCTTCGACGAGGGCATGGCCTGCAGGCTGGACGATGCCAAAGGTGAAGTGCGCGAGGTGGTAGACGACATAGGCCAGGACGAGGAGGCCGGTCCGCAGCATCCAGAGCGAGGGCAGCGGCGCTTGCACGGTCTTCTCGAAGGCGTAGGGGGCCGGCCGAGCGCCACGGTTCTCGCGGGAGAGCGAGATGCCGAGCAGGACGTGCACCGCGAAGACAGCCAGCAAGCCGAGTCGCGCGACCCAAAGCAGCGGCCCGAGGCTCGCAAGCCATGCCGCGTAGTCGTTCAGGGCCTTTTGGCCCTTGAAGAGCAGCAGGTTGCCGCTGAGGTGGGCGATCAAGAAGCCGAAGAGCAGGAGGCCAGTCAAGGCCATCATGAACTTCCGACCGATCGAACTTTTCAAGAGTCGCGTGATGCCAGCCATTCCGCTCCGCAGTTGCCGGGTCTGTCTACCGAGAGTCGAGGGCGCGCGAGCTTAGCGATCCGTGTGCAAAGTCCAACGAAGCTTCGCGAGCTGCTTCTGTCCTGTCGCTCGGGTTTCTACAGTGGTCGCATGGGTGTTCGGAGGCAAGGAGGCAGCAACACGCTCGTCGTGGCAGATCGACGCGACGACAGGTGTGCGGATGGCGCTTGGGCTCGCGTCGCAGTGGCTGGCTTGGTCCTGGCAACTTTTGGTGCTTGCCGCAGCGCGCGCCTCGTGGATGCGCAGCCGCTCGCGGTCCGCAATCAGCATCCCGTGCAGCTCACGAGTTTGGGCGCGCACGCGCGGCCGGCTCGGCCGCTCGCAGGCAGCGATGTCGAGTTTTCGACGGACTTGGCTTGGACGAATCTCTGGCTGCGGCCCGGCCAAGGGCAGGACCGCATCGAACTCGATGGCGAGCTCTTGCGCATCACGCCGCGATTGCGCTACGGCTTGGGCGAGGGCTTCGAAATCGGATTCGCGTTGCCGTTCTTGCACAGCGGCGGCGGCGTCCTCGACGGCTTCGTCGAGTCTTGGCACGATGGCTTCGGCCTGCCACAGAACGAACGCGACAACTTCGACCGGGATCGCTTTGCGGTCCGCGTCGATCGGCAGACGCCGTCGGGACTGCGGACGGCCTGGCAGCTCGATCAGACGACGCTCGCGGTTCAAGACGCGGCGCTCGAGTTCGCCTGGTTCCCAGTTGGTGCGCCACGAGGTGCTGCTGTGGCAGATCAGCCGTTCAGCTTTGGCCTGCGGCTCGGCGTCGAGGCGCCGCTTGGCGACGAGGATCGTGGCTTCGGCAACGGCAGCTTCGACACCATGGTCGGCTTCGTGGCCGGCTACGAGACGGAGCGCTTGGCGCTCTTTGCGTGGGGAGGCCATAGCTTCACGAAGGCGCCCAGCATTGCGCGGGATACGGGCCTGCGTTGGCGCGATCCGACGATGCTCGGCTTCGGACTCGAGGCGGCGGTCGCGCCTTCGCTGAGCTTCTTGGCGCAGGTCGAGTGGGAGACATCGTTGCTCGATGAACTCGACGAGACGCACGCGAACCGTGACCAGGTCTTGCTGTGGACCGGCGGGCGCTATGCCTTCAGCGAGCGCAGTGCGCTCGAGTTCTCGGTCGGCGAAGACCTAGTGCGCAGCGTGTCGCCGGACGTGACCTTCGCGTTCGGGCTTCGTCACCGCTGGTGATGGCCCCCCGCCTGGCCTGTCACGATCCAGACAACATAAGATACATTATCGGAAGGCACTCATGCCTGTCTCTCGCCAGGCGCTGGCTCCGTTCACGCGCTAGCTTGGCTCGCTACTGACGAGCCGAGCTGTCCCCAGCCGCGCTTCATCGAGCGCGTCGAGCGCCCAGTCCGTGAAGTCGACATAGGTCCGCTCGATCAGCTCGCACGGCTCGCCGCGCACGACCACCTCGGCGAGCGGATGGATCACGTCGTGCCGGATGGGTCGTCGACGTGTCGTATCGCGGCACCAGACGACCGGGCATTCGCCGTCGCTCTGAGGCGCGCTGAGGTCGAGGCTCTCCACCCCGAAGCGGTCGACCGGGTGGAACGGTAAGAGCAGGCGCTGGCCGCGCCGTCCCTTTGGATGGATGTCCAAGAAGTCCGCTATGAGCTCGAGCTCAGGCAGACCGTAGACGTAACGGTCACCGATCCAGCCACCGTCGTGGAGGCGTAAGAAGGCGTCGAAGCTAGGCGGCAGCGCCGCGATGCCGAGGCGCTCGCAGAAGCGCGCGAGGCGCGACGCTTGGGCCGGACCGCGGCGGCACGCCCACAGGTCTTCGGGCTCGCTTGCGCCGGGGCTACTTGCGCCCTGCTTGGTTGTAGCGGGCTTGGGCGCACCGCGCCGTGTCGGCTCTTGTCGTCCAGGTGCCAGCACGGACGTCGTGTGCCACGGCGCGTTGCTATCGCGCGCCAAGATCATCTGCCAGTCTTCGGATAGCATGCAGCAGTCCTCGGAGGCGGACTCGCACAAGGGGCAGTGCGAGCCAGAAGCCACGGTCTAGCGCCAGTGGCCTCGAGAGTTTCGCGGGCTGGTCAATTGCCTCGAAGCTCGAATGTCGCAGGTCCCGCCGCAGGTCCCGGCGCAGGCCCCACCGCGGTGCTGTTCAGGTGCGCGCGCTCGTTTGCACGAGCTTCGTCACGACCTCCTCGAGGCCGACCTGGAGAGACGTGAAACCTGCATAGAAGATCGTGCGCGCAGGCACCGCCTTGGCGCGCGCTCGTTCGAGGGCTGGCTCGGTTGTCTCGTGCCGATTCCAGTGCAGGAGAACGAGCAGGTCGCAGCGATCGAGTCGGCCTTCGATCTGGGCGACGAGCTTTTGTGGCGATGCGTAGTTGGCCATCCACCACTCTGCTTCGAAGTTCCATGCCGCCGCGAGTTCTTCGAGGCGCGGATGATGCTTTCGTTGTCGCTCGTTGCCGCCGACGACGAGGATGCGCGGTCGATGGCCGAGGGCTGCGGCGAAGGCGTCCATCGGGTTGCGCCCCCGGTCGAGCTCGGCGCCGTCTTTCAGTTCGAGTAGCTTTTGCAGGTTCTCGAGGTCCTCGTTGCACAGTTCGGGAAACTGCACATCGACTTCCTCGAGCAGGCCGATCGCTTGGCGTAAGTCCTCGACGTCTTTGCGTGCCTTGAAGGCGCGCGCGATCTGCACCTTGAGGTTGGCCCGGTCCCAGTCCTTGCCTTCCATTTCTTCGTAGAGGTCGGCGAGTTCGACTTTGATCTCGAGGTGGTCGAGGGCTTGGCCGACGAGGGCCTCGTCGCGCAGCGTGCGTTCGAGCTCCGTGAAGGCGCCGCGGTGGTAGAGCAGGTCGCGCATCTCCATCCAGGCTTCACGCGCCTTGTCGCGGTCGCCCTGCATGTTGTGCGCCGCGAGCTGCAGTTTGTAGGCGTCGACGCGGTGGTCGAGGTCGGTCGCGATCTCGAGGACGCGCGCCGCGGCGCGCAGCGCCGGCTCCGGCTCGCCGAGCGTTTGATATTCGAGGCCGACCAAGAGGACGTTCTCGGGCGAAGCCCCCCTACCGAGGTCGATGCGGTCGAGGAAGCGCAGCGCGAGCTTGGCATCGACGCGGCGCAGCGGGTCGAAGACTTCGTAGAAGGTCGCGACATCGGGCACGACGCAGTCGAGCCCACGCTCGATGCAACGGGCGGCCCGGCGCTCGTCCTCGTGGACGTTCGCGGCGAGCAGGCTCGCACCGAGCCAGAAGCTCGCGCGCTTCGCCAGCTCCAAGGCGTCGTGGTCGCTGATGTTGTCGAGGGCAGTGAGGGCAGCTTCGAAGTCGCTGATCGCGGTGTCCAGCTGCCGAGCTTCATAGGCGAGGATGCCACGTGCATAGTGAACACGCGGCGCAATTAAATTGTGATCGCTCGTGTCGCCCTGTGTGTTCGGATCCAGGCTTGCGTTGAGGATCGCGACGGCTTCGTCTCGCCCGTCTCTCTGCTGCATGGGCTCGAGGCCGCCGAGTCTCGTGATGCGCAAGCGCGCGAGAGCCTGAAGCAAGCCGAGGTCGCGATGAAGCGCTCCCCCACCACAAGTGCCTTCCATGAGGGCTTGGGCGCTCGCGAAGCGTTGCTCTGCTTCTTCCCACTCGCAGGTTGCGAGGTGGCTCTGCCCGATCGCCCGCTCGAAGCGCCCGCGCTCGAGCGGGCCGAGGCTCGGATAGGAATTCAAGGTCATGGCCCGTCGCAAGGCCCGGCGCAGGCTTCCTTCGCTCTCGATCGGGATGGAGTTCTTTTCGATGCGTGCCAACAGGTCGAGCAAGGCGGCATCGACGAGCATGTGCGCTTCGCTCGTCTGCTCCTCGGAGGCATCGATCAGCTCGAGCGAACGGACCGCACGCTCGAAGTCGCCGGCAGCGAACCAGCGCCGGATCAACGTCGGCAGGAGTTGCGCCGCGATCGCCGGAATCGCCAAGAGATCGAGGAGCAGGGCGTCGTTGCTCGCGACGTCATCGAAGAAGCTCGTCTCGTCCCGCCGAAGATGCCCCTTGAGCCGGCCAAACTCGAACCAGCGTCGCTCATTCGCACTCTTGGGAGCCACGAAGTCGAGCCCAAGCAGCGTGCGTGCATACCCACAATGAAATTGAACTTGCGGGCGCGCAGACGCCAAGCTCGCATACTCCGCAACGAGCCGACGCAGTTCAGGGTCCGAGAGCTTACCTTCTTCTGCTAGGTGAATCTGCCGTAGGACCAGCCGGTCGAGTGCGCTTTCCCAAGCCATGAATCTTCTCCCCTGATGAAGATCTTCGGCGCGGCGGCGCGCCGCATCGAAGTCTGCGATGGAGAGTTCGTTGAGAAGGTCGACAGGAGGGCACTACGCGCGTGGGCTCGGAGGCGAGGTGTCGACTCGGATCGCCGCCTGTGTGGCGCTACGAGGGCGAACGTGGCTCGGTCGAAATTGCCGTGCAAGGCGATCTAGCGACTCGGGAAGCGAGCTTTCGCGGCCTTCTGTTCCCCCCCACAGTGCATGAAATTGAGCATGATAAAGGATGTTATCATGCATGAACTTTTGAGTGGGGGACCTGAGCATGGAGCAGCTGCCTGAACGACGAACTGGCGACTCGAGCCTACGCCTCGCGACCGATGAGCCGCTGCCGCTCGTCCTCGAGGCGGCTGGACCGAACGCGCGCTTCGCCTACGAGGAGTTCCTCTCCGAGCTCGCCGAGAACTCGCTCATCGCCTATCGGCGCGCGCTCTTTCGCTTCTTTGCGCACCTGGAAGACCAGGGCCTCGAGCTCCGGGACGTCGGTCCTAAGCACGTGCGCTCCTACATCCAGGGGCTGCAGGCCACGATTCGGACGAAGCGTGGCGAAGAGCCAAGGACGAAGCCTGCTTCGAAGCCGACCAAGAAGCTGCATCTGGCAGCCCTTCGGCACTTCTTCGACAAGGCAGTCCAGCGGCATGCGATGCTCCTGAACCCGGCGCTCTCGGTCCGTGGCCCAAAGCACTCCGTTACGACCGGAAAGACCAAGGGACTCGGGCTTCGTCAGGCTCGAAAGCTCTTGAAGAGCATCGATGTCACGACGCCCATTGGTCTTCGGGACCGCGCGATCATCGCGACCCTGCTCTACACGGCCGCGAGGCGCGGCGCAGTCGCGAAGCTCCGCCGGAAGGACTTCCACACGGACGGCCGCCAGCACTACTTCGAGTTCGACGAGAAAGGCGGCAAGCAGCGGACGATTCCGTGCCGCGAGGACCTCGAGCGCTACATGAACGCCTACCTCGAGGTTGCGCCGCCGATGCAGCCAGACGACCCCGTCTTTCGCACGGCGCGCGGTCGCAATCAGGAGCTCGCGGACGGTGGCATCACGGGCGACGACGTCCTTCGGATGTTCAAGCGGCGGCTGAAGGCCGCCGGGCTACCGACGACGTTCTCATGCCACTCGTGCCGCAAAGCGACGGCGACAAACCTGCTCGAGCAAGGCGTCGAACTCGCCGACGTTCAAAACTTCCTCGGCCATGCGGACCCGAGGACGACGAAGCTCTACGATGCACGCGAGATGACCGTCACTCGCAATCTTGTGGAGAGGATTGGTATATAATGCCCGGAAGAAAGAGCCCTTACTTACGGATCTACGATTCGCGGGGAAGGCCAACCACTCGCAACTATGCAATAAGGACAATTGTTGATCTATGATTCGCAGATCTGTCTATCGACCGCACAGAGCACCACGTCAATGGCGCTACCACTTATTTGCTGCGAGCTACATCGTAGCAGCCCTGGTGTCCACCATCACAACTCAGATCGTTATGCACAACTCCACTCAGCAACACAACTATCGCCGCATATACAATCTCCCCTACATAGGAAACGTGCCTCGCGGCAAAGAGTTGGCGCATAAATTGTGCACAATCTGCCACATAATTGATGCGTCGAAGAGCGACCCAGACGAAACTGGAACGCCGAATCTCGCAAAACTAACTGCTAATAAAGCCGACGCAGCGCGTAGCATGTCTTTGTTTCTATATATAGCACTAGCGATCGTAGATCCGCAACGTGACGGCCTGAAGGGAATGATTCCCGCAGGCTATTACCATAACCCACGGGACGACCTCACCCCCCAAGAAATAGCCGACATTGCCACCTACATTATTAGCAAGCAGGGGTAGATCCCTTGCATAGAACGCGAGCTAGCGAAAATCACGGCTCATGCGAGAAACTTGGTGTGAGTTCCGGAAACTTCGGCAGCTAGATTCCGGAAAGTCTGTCCACCCGGCCG